>CAXYYR010000014.1:0-33799 GCA_964293265.1 uncultured Propionibacterium sp. | reverse complement strand
AGAAAATCGTCATCCGACGCGCGTCAGCCATGCTGTGACCAGCCACCGATCACGACCGATGACACCCGAGAGCCTAGGCTGTGAACATGCGTTCTCGCGACCGTCATGGACGTGGCCTGCGCGGGCCCCTGGCCCTGCCGAATGACTACACAAAACGTCCTCTTCGGGTGCCCACTGCTCCCCGTGGCACCAGACTGTTCCTGGCCTGCGTGGAGGACGCCATTGCCACAATTGCCTCCCACGCCCCCGATGTGATTCAGCATGTCGACATCGGCGTTGACGAGGTTCCCGATCTGAACGCATTGAACGCCGGCGGAAGCTATCCGGACGCCGTTCCGTTGGCTTCGGCGAGCGACGCGGAACCTGCACGCGAGGGCACACCGGGCCACAATGCGCGGATCGTGCTGTTCCGGCGCCCGCTGGAACACCGGGCAGGCAGCCGCGAGCAGCTGCGTGAATTGGTGCACGAGACGCTTGTGGAACAGCTTGTGGCCCTCACCGGACGCAGCATCGACGAGATTGATCCCGACACCCCGGATTCCTGAGACGGGTCAGACGTCTTCACCGTGCCCAAACTTCCCAACAGGACGGCTTCACCGTGCCCAAACTTCCCAACAGGACGGCTTCACCGTCCTAGATCCACAGCGGGCCGGGCGGCGCGGTCACTGCCACCGGCACGCACTGGATTGGCCGGAATCACAGTCACTCCAGCAGCCGTGAGCGCAGCGCCGGCAACAAATCTCCCGGTTGCAGTCACCAGGGCGGTCTTCGCATCCTGGGGCGTGAACAGGGCCAGACTGGCACGGGCAGCCAGCTGGCGCTGTACCGGCGCCTGCCCGGCGCCCCAGTCCACCGTCACATCAATCATCTGATCGCCCGGATTGGAAACCACCAGGCTGCCCGCTGCCGGCAATGCCAACAGCGCAGAGTCACCGGCAACGATGCTGGTGTCGCCGCGTCCGGCGATCAATGCCGTGTCATCACCCATTGTCACCACGGCGCTCACCGCAATATTGCTGCGCGCCGACACCTCCAGGGCAGCCGATTCGGCGGAAACCGAACCCGAGACATCCACCGCAATGGTGTGTTCCGGATCGATGAGGATCGTGCCCGCTCCGGGATCGAAGCCGCCCGACTCACCGATGGCGTTCACCTTGGCCGAGGTGCGCACGGTATCGGGATTGGTGAGCAGCAGGGTGACTCGTGATGCCCCGGAGGGCAGGGCCGCAACGATGGAATTGCGGGCCAGGATCGTGCTGTCCTGGTAATCAATTCCGGCCCCGGCTGCCGCGCGTGCAACGGCGCTCACGCGCCCCTGGGACGCCCGGATCCGCAGGCCCACGTTCTCGGTTCCCGAGAGCCGTCCCGACAAATCCAGCGTCACCGTAGTGGTCGCCGGCACCGGCACATCGCGCAGATCATCAGCCCCGATTCCACCATTCGCGCCGGTGAGGGTGACGCTGACCACTGCATCATCCGAATCAGGGTTGGTCAGAAGTAGTGAAACCGTCCCGGTGGGCACCTGGACCACTTGGTCGACCCGTGGTTCGGTGCAGGGACTGAACCAGCTGGTCGACCCGTCGCCGCCGAAGACACCACCCGAGGCCCCGGCCTGCGCGTCGGTGGGAGTCAGCCGTTGCGTGCCAGCGGCGACCGTCCGGGAAGCCGGGCTCTCGATGTTGTTCCCCACCCCGTTCGAGGTCAGGAGCAGTGTGCCGCTGCTTGCTGACGCAACGAGGGCGCCGGGGTCGGTGGTGGCGCAGTCCTTCGACAATGCGGTGGTCACCGGCACGCCATCAGGCGCTGGTGCGGAGCGAGCCGGCACCACCGCGAGGACCACAAACACCAATGCCAGCGCGCCGATGATGACGCCCAGTTCACGCCCACGTGTGCGCAGTATCTGCCGACTGGCCGCCTGCCACGACTGGCGGGCCTGACGGTCCTCGGCACTTTCGGGGGCTGCCCTACGTCCGCTCTGCATTACTGCTCCGCCCCTCGTCGGGCCCGTTTGGCCGCTGCCCCACCGGATGGGTTGTCGAATGCCTCGGGGTTCTCATCGACTCCAATGGCAAAACTCTGCGGATCAGCCACACGTCGCGCGGCACCCATTCGCGTCGTCAAGCCCTGTGCCATCGAGCCCAGTGTCGACGACGTGCCCTCTGTCGACGTGTCCTGCGTCGCAGAGCCCCGTGTCGTCGAGTTCAGCGCCCGTCGTGGCGCATTGGTGCCCCTGCTCGCAGCCGGGGCAATCAGCACCAGTGCTGCGATGAGCGCGAGAATCTGCCAGGCACATCCTGCCCAACCGATGGAGGTGCGCCATTGCAGCTCACCTGTGTGTCCATCGAGTTCAAAGGCTGCCCGCCAATCCCCGCTGTCTGTGCGCTTGAGGCTGTGACCGTCAATGCTGGCATGCACGCTCCGGCTGGCTGGTTCAGCAACAATCAGGGTGCCCTGTGACAGGGCATCGTCAACGCTGCCAGCCACAGGCACCTCGTCCTGGGCGGTGCGCACGGCCGTGCGGGAAACATCGCCATCCAGCGTCCAGACGATGGTGTGCTCATCAGCCACGGCGCTGCTCAGCCCCGGGGCAACACCAAGCGATGAGCGCACCTCAGATGAGGCCCCGCGCACCCAGACATGTCCGACGCCGAGCTGCGCGAGCCGCGAAGCCATGTCGTCGGACGGCACACCCTGGGCAATCTGGCGAGCCAGCGAGGCCACCTGATCACGCATCGCAGTATTCATCGAAATGGGATTGAGTTCACCATCGCCCCAGTGCGGCGAATCGGCATCGTGCAGGGAATAGTCCACTCGATCGTCGTCCACACTCACCATCAGTGTGCGTGTGTCCCGTGGCGATTGTTCAACGGTGCTGACATAGCTGGGCAGCGGTGAAGCGGCCCGGTGCAGGCTGCCACCAGCTCCACCAATGGCCCACCACAACGATCCGATCAGCACTGTGACGGCGATGATGAGGCCCTCGATCATCTGCGTGCGTGTGAGCAGACGGTCGAGGGGACGGTCCTGGGCACGCTCACCGTGCACGGGCACCGGACGTCCGCTGCCGAATCCGGCCAGGGCAAGAGCAAGGAAGATGGCCACCAGATACCAGTCAACACCGGTGGGACGCACCGGCGCGCCGGCCACCGGGACCACCAGATGCGGAAGCACCACGGCCATGGCCAGCGCAATGGCGCCCCCTCCGGCCAGCACCAGCCGCGTACGACGTTCCAGTTCGGCAGCCGGCGCCAGCAGAAAACCGATCACTGCACCAGCGGCGATCAGGGCAACGAACGAGGCTGCCAGCCACAGTGGAGTGTTGCCGCCAAGGCCCTGACCCAACAAGGCTTGAAGAGTTCCGGGGGCGGGTGCTGCCACCACGGCAGTGGGATCGGCGCCGGTGAGCAGACGCCCGGGGGTGGTCGCAAGTCGGATGAGCCAGGGGCCCAACATCACCACTGGGCCTGCACAGGCCACCAGCGCACCGCGCCCGTCGTGACGTCCGTGGGCCACAACGCCTGCCAGTGCCATGGCGGCCAGCGCCAGCAGGGGGAAGAAGCTTGCCAACAGGGCTGTTTCCAGTGCCACCGCGCCGGGAACCCGCCAGCCTTCTGCCCCGCTGATGGGGCGTTGACGCCAGCGCAGCAGTGATGTGCCCAGTGCAGGAATGATGACGGCCACCGCCACCAGATCGATGCTGCCCTGCGAGATGGCGCCCACGACCGGCAGCGTCAGACCCCAGCTGAGAGCCAATCCATTGGCGAACCAACCACGGCCACAGACGCGCGCAAAGAAATGTGAGGACGTCCAGGTGGCAAGCCCCACGCTGCAGGCAAGCCAGGCAAGGACGAAGAGCTCGGGATTTCCCAGGGCCAGCGTGGATCCCAGCGCGGCCAGTCCCAGCCACGGAGCATTGGCGCCATGCGCCCCGGGCACCGCTGCCGCCCAGGCCGACCATGCTTCCGAAAGACTGTCGGGCGCCGGCAACAGACGTGCCGCCACGAGCGGATCAGAACCGAACAATCCCCTCACTGCCAGCAGACTTGTGAGCACTGCCACCAGGACGGTGACCAGTCGGGCTGACAGCACGCGCCGCGCAACCGCCACATTGGCGTAATCAGATCCGGTGAGCTCGTCGATGCCTGAGCTCGACTCATCGTTGCGCAACTCATGGATCGCATCGCCCATGCCCGAGGCCCAACGATCCGCGGAATGCCGCACGCCCCACCAGCGCGGTGGCAACAGGCCCGGGGACAGTGCAACGCCGGTAGATTGTGCCTGGACGCGGGCACGCAGCGCCATGGTGGTGTCAGCGCTGGCGCGGAACTGTTGCCAGGCCCTGATCTGGTCACGGGCCCGTGACGGAGATTTCCCCACCAGATAGCCCAATGCGCTGGTCCATGCATGGGCGGCTATGAGGCGTGCCGTGCGCGTGGGGCGATCGGCGTGGGCTGTTGCCACCCGCATGCCCGCAACGGTGTCGGAGATCTGGGCGTTCGGTGCCACGGCGGAGTCCCTGAGTCCAACACGGCCAGCTTCGCGATGATGAAAGGCTGCCTGGGGGCACGAGCTGACCACGAGGCCGGCACGTTGGGCCCGCCATCCGAAGTCGACGCCGTCGCGGTACAGCGGAATTCCGGGATCGAAACCACCAAGTTGCAACCAGGCATCAAATCGGATGAACATGCCAGCCGACGAGCCCCCCAGCACAGGCCCGGGATCAAGTTGGTGCTGATCGATGTCGCCCGGCTCAACGGAGGGCACGCGAGCACCATTGGGGGCAATGGATTCGCCCAGGGCACTCATCTGGTCGGCATGATTGCGCAGCCGTGGATGCAACAGCTTGGGCACCAGCACATCGGGAATTGGCACATCGGGAATTGGCACATCGGGAATTGGCACAGCTGGGTTTGCCGCAGCTGGGTTTGGCACAGAACCCGGATGACTGGCGCGCAGCAATTCATCAAGGGCATCGTGGGCCGGTTCCAGATCGTCATGCAGCAGCCAGAGCCATTGGGGCGCCATCCCGTGCCCGGCGCTGCGCAGGGCCTCGGCATCAAGACTGATGGCGCGCTGAACACTTGCCCCGAAACCACGATCCCCGGGGCCTGAATAGCAGGCGTCAAGGATTCCTTCGGACACAGCGCGGTCAAGCAGCTGGGGTGAATCATCCCGGGAATCGGCGTCCAGGGCGATGATGCGTGCAGGACGGGTGTTGAGCCCGGCAAGAGCAACCAGAGCGCGCGGCAGCCAGTCGGCCCCATTGTGCGTGACCAATACGGCCAAGACCTCATCGGCACCACGGGGCGCGGACGCAGCAGCGCGGGGTTCACGAGCCCAAGCCCATCGTTCGCGGGTGGCGGAGGTCCCAGCAGTGGGACCCTGTACTGGCGGTGTCACGGCCACAGCCTAGTGGCGGTGCCGGTGGACAATCAGCTTGCCTGGCTCCTCAGACGGCGCCGTTCGCGTTCCGACAGGCCGCCCCAGATTCCGAAGCGCTCATCGTGTTCCAGTGCATAGGCCAGGCACTCGGCCTGCACAGGGCATGTCTGGCAGACCTTCTTGGCCTCGCGGGTTGAACCGCCCTTTTCGGGGAAGAAAGCTTCCGGGTCGGTCTGGGCGCACAAGGCGTGTTCACGCCAGCCGAGGGGGTCGTCCTCACCCGCGTCACCTAAAGGTGGCAATTCCTGCATCACACTTCCCTCCGATCGATAGCCACAGAACCACGCCAAATCTTGCAACGTTGCCCTGAGGGGGGTGCCCTTCGTCCGGGTGTGATGACCGGAAGAATGAACTACATAGATGGAATTACATGCCTTGTGAGAGCGAAGGTCAAGTGAGATGCCAGTCGCCTCGCCCAACAGGGGCAAAAAATCTACCCCCCACTGACTAGGGAATACGGCACAAAACAACCAAAATCACAGGGCAATGACAGCGCATTCATAGTTATTAGCGCCCATTACCGAGTGATGGGAGGAACAGAGATCCCGACCGCCTGAACCGGCGCCACGTCACTTGTTGGCGTCAGACTGGTCAGCTGCCGACTCGTCAACTGCCGGGGAGTCCGTGGTTGGGGATTTCAGATCATCCTTGGCCACCACGTTGAAGGGCACCGGACCGGTGTCGGCACTGGATGCGGCGTCATCAGGATTGGTGAGCTTCACCAATGAAGGCCCCTTCGGGGGCTGGGTCGGCGCTGTGTGCGAGCTGCTGGGTGAACCCTTGCCGGGCACTCGCACTGCATCTGCAGTTGACTGCTGTGGCTTCGACCCATTCATTTTCTCGGAACTCTGCGTTTTCCCGGAACGGGGCGCCGGAGGCCACTGGTCCGGAGCATCAGTTTGCACAGCAGATGCCGCGGGGAGGTCGCGCTGCACATCTGTGGCTGGCGTGCTCCACGGCGCTTGGTGCGGACCAGCAAAACCTGTGGACACACCTTGCACGCCCCGGCGCCAATCCCCCACTACTGCAGATGCTCCGGGGGCCATCGAAATTGCCTGCCCGAGCGGCATCTGCTGGGCTTGTCCTGCGCCGCCAGCAGCCGTTGCATTCACTCCTCCGGTTTGCATCCCGGGACGGGCCCACTGGGTGCCCATGGCTTCCCCGGCCTGCCATATCGGCTGCGCAGGCGGGGTTCCCGCAGGGGCGTCCGGCAACGAATCAGCTTCGGGCGCCGGCTTCACGACTCTTGCCAGACGCCACAGGTACAGCCCCATCACCATTTTCACGGCAATGGCAAGTAGTGCACCGAGGACTTCGAGGAAGATTCCCGAGGGAGTTGCACCGCCCCAAAGATCGGCAACAAGCAGGAACAGGTCGTAGACCACCACCACCAGGGCAACCACAGCCCCGAAACGGGCCAGTTTGCGGGCCTGACGCACCACTGGCTTGACGAAGGCGCACAGGCAGATGAGCACCACCATCAGCACAACCCAGCCAACAGCCACCGAGCTCGACAGACCCCGGGTGGCTCGTCCGAAAGCCATGTCCCGCCTGACCAGGTTGAGCACCACCTCAACCACACCGGCAACCATGAGGCCGATGATGCCCACGATCGACAACAGGGCAAGCGGAGCCCGCCAGCGCAACAGTCTGACGCTCAGCGGTGGCTTCGGAGCCTTGGTCGGCTCCGCCCCGCTGGGCTCATTCACCTCAGACCCACTGGTTCCGGACTCATTCCCAGCCTGCATCGATTGACTCATGCCAACTCCGCATCCACCTCGTGGGCCACACGCCCGACAAGAGTCTTCACCATCTGTGAATCGGCCAGCGCACAGGTCATTGTGGCCGAGTCCGTTCGGATCACCACCATGCCCTGCAGACCGGCAACAGCCAACACGGATCCGCTGGAATCAGTATTGATCAGGAGACAATCCCGGGTGTTCTCGGCCACCACCGGACCCTGCACCACATTGCCCTGTTCGTCATGGGGAAGTTCGTCATGCAGGCTGGCGAAGCTGCCCACGTCAGCCCACCGGGTGCCCAACGCCACAGCCACCACATGGGCGCTGCCCCTGCCCTGGCTCACCGGTTCCATGACGCCGTAGTCCACCGATGATTTGAACAATTCGGGGTAGATCTCGCCAAGCTTTTCGGGATGGGCAGCCAGTTCCAGCACAGCCCGGTGGGTCTCGGGCAGCAACAACTCCACCTGGTGCAGCAGAGTGGCAACGCGCCAGACGAACATTCCCGAATTCCACCAATAACGGCCCGAGGAAAGATATGCCTCGGCAGTGGTCTCGTCCGGCTTCTCCTTGAACTCGGTCACCTCGGAGACATCGGCGAAACCGGGAACATCGAGCCCACGGTGCAAATAGCCATAGCCGGTATTGGGCTCGGTGGGCACGATGCCGAAGGTCACCAGCGCGTCATGGTCGCGCTCCGCCACCTGGAAGGCCGTCTCGAGACGATCCCGGAACTCCTCGACGGGTTCGATGATCTGATCGGCAGTGATGACGGCGGTCACGGCTTCGGGATCGCGCGCGGCCAGCACGGCAGCCGGCCATGCCACCGCATTGAGTGAATCGCGCCCGATGGGCTCACCGAGAAGATTCTCCGGCGGGATCTCCGGGAGTTGCGCTGCCACCTCGTCGAGATAGGCAGCGCCGGTGCAGATGAGAATGCGGCTGGGATCGGTGACGCCTGCACTGCCTTCGGAGTCCAGGCCCAACAGACTGTGTCCAACACTCATGCGCAGCAGCTGTTTGGGCTCGCCCTTGCGGCTCAGGGGCCACAATCTGGTGCCTGAGCCTCCGGCCATGATCACGGCGTATCTCACCCGGCCACCCTATCGGCAGGGCTCCATCCCCTCACAGGCGCAACACCCCCCAGGGCAGCTGGAGGCCAGCACAGTGCGGGGAGGGCGGGAAAGTTGCGACGCACAGTTCATGCAGAGTCATGCCCAAGGCTGGGGCAGGTAGCGTATCGCCCATGGCCACACGGAAAGACGAGGGTGAGCAGAAGGCTGACCTGGACTGGCTCTATCGCCGCGGATCGCAGGAGTCACCCGATCCACTGGCTGATCGCCAGGCACGGGTCACCAACACCTTCAACCGGGCCGATGTGCAGCGTCACGAGCAGGAATTCCTCGATGAGCGGCGAGCCCGGGCCGATGCCCAGGCGCGCCAGGCACAGCAAAACCGCCTGGCTCAGCAGCAAAGTGTCCAGCCAGCTGCTGCACCACCCCAGCCACCCCGTCCGGCTGCACTTCCTGCCGCCGAACCGCCGCGTCCCCACAAGCGTCACCGGGTGCGCCGAACCCTGCGCACACTCGGCATTCTGTTGCTGGCCTGGGTGCTCTACACCGTGTTCGTGCCGGTGCGTGCATTGGCGACAATGGACCAGATTGCCTGGGAGCCCAGTTCATCAACACGTCCCGATGCCCAGCCCGGCACCGCGATCCTGCTGGTGGGCAGCGATTCGCGTGACGACCTCACCGAGGCCGAGAAAGCCGCTCTCGGCACAGGTGACGCCGCAGGACAGCGCACCGACACGATCATGATTCTCTACACGCCCACATTCGGCGGACGTTCAGTGTTGATCAGCGTGCCACGCGACTCCTATGTCTCCATTCCCGGCTACGGCCAGGGAAAGATCAATGCCGCCTATTCCTATGGCGGCGCCACCCTGCTCACCGAAACGGTGGAGGCCGCGACCGGCTTGCGCATGGACGGTTACATGGAGATCGGTTTTGCCGGTTTCGCCGACATCATTGATGCCGTCAACGGCGTCGATGTCTGTCTCGATGAGGCGATGGTCGACCCGCTGGCAAACATCGATCTGCCGGCCGGCTGCCAGACCCTCGACGGCGCCAACGCGCTGGGCTATGTGCGCCATCGCTATGGCGATCCCGATGGCGATCTGGGGCGCGCCGCACGTCAGCGCGATGTGATCTCGAAGGTGGGCAAGAAGATGTTGGCGCCTTCAACGGTGATCAACCCCGTGCGTTGGTGGCAGGTGAATGACTCATTGTCATCCGCCCTCACCCGTGGCGAGGGCATGGGCCCACTGGTCGCACTGGGCGCTGCCCGCGGTCTGATGGGTGTGGCAACCGGGGGCGGGCTGACCCTGCAGGTGCCCATCTCCGATCCGGCCGGCTGGTCGGACGACGGCCAGTCAGTGGTGATCTGGGACTCGGCCAAGGCCAGCCAGATGTTCGGACTCCTGGCCGAGGGTGAGACCGACGACATGGACCAGTTCGCCAGCTGATCCCACTTTTTTTCCTTCGGGAGAGGCCCATATTTCTCCCGCTGGGCGGGGCTCAATGTTCTCCCGCTGGGAGCGGCACTTGTTTCGCCCGCTAGGCGAGTCCCGGGCCTACAGCGTCTTGGACCGCACGATCTCACCCTTGGCATGGGCGGTCTCACGCAGGCTCTGCTGAAAAGCGAGCATTCTGGCCTGCAGCGCAGGATCCGTGGCAGCCAGAATGCGCACCGCCAGCAAGCCGGCATTGCGGGCATTGTCGATGGCCACCGTGGCCACTGGCACCCCGCCGGGCATCTGGACGATCGACAGCAGCGAGTCGAGACCTTCCAGGTGTTTGAGGGCCACGGGCACACCGATCACGGGCAAGGGAGTGACGGCGGCCAGCATGCCGGGCAGGTGGGCCGCTCCCCCGGCACCGGCAATGATTGTCTGCAACCCCCGGGTGTGCGCATTGCGGCCGTAGTCGAGCATTTCCTCGGGCGTCCGATGGGCCGAAACCACATCAGCCTCGAAGTCGATGTCGAACTCGGTGAGCGCTGCAGCTGCCGCCTGCATGGTGGGCCAGTCCGAGTCGGAGCCCATGACGATGCCGACACGTGCCTGTTGGCCGGTGGTGGAGCCGATCTGTTGCTCAGTCATTTCCATGTCTCCTTGAAGGGTCTACGAATGGGCACTGCACGGGTGGATAAAGCACGAGTGGACACTGCGCGGACCAATGCAGCACGGCTGGATCCAGTGCAGACTGTCACGCCTGATCACTCGGCGCTCATGAGGTGATGGGCCGCCATCCGGGCACGTTCCTGCACATCGTCAAGATTCTCACCATAGGCGGTGACATGCGCCATCTTGCGCCCATCACGCCATTGCTTGCCATAAAGCTGCACCTTGAGGCCACCATCGCCCAGCACCGGTCCGAGTTCGGCCACCAGATCGTGGTGGGCTCCGCCGAGGACATTGCGCATCGTGCACCAGCCCTGACGCTGCTCGGCCCAGCCCAGTGGCAACCCGGCAACAGCCCGCATGTGGTTCTCGAACTGACTGGTCACGGCCCCGTCGATGGTCCAATGTCCGGTGTTGTGCGGCCGCATCGCCAGCTCATTGACCACCACCTCGCCATCGGCGCGCTCCATGAGCTCCACGGCAAGCACGCCCACCACGGACAGTTCATCGGCAATGCGCAGCCCCAGGTTCTGTATCTCGGCATTGCGTTCGTCACTCATCCTGGGCGCAGGAGTGGTGGTCTCGACGCAGATGCCCTGCCTTTGCACCGTCTCGGCCACGGGATAGGCAACAGCTTCCCCCGCCGGATTGCGCACCACGATCACCGAGAGTTCCCGGGCAAAGTTCACGAATTCCTCGGCCAGGATGTGCACCTGCTCACCGGCACTGACATCGAGGCTGGAGGTGAAGGGCAGCTCGCCGTCAGCGGCTGTCTCCAACTTCCACACACCGTGGCCGTCGTAGCCACCGCGCGATTCCTTGGCGATGATCGGCCAACCGATCTCGTCACCGAAGGCCCGCAGTTCATCGGCATTTGCGCAGACCCGCCAGCGCGGCGCCGGCAGTCCCAGCTCACCGGCGAGTTTGGCACGCATGAGTGCCTTGTCCTGGGCATAGACCAGCGCGTCCGGGCCGGGACGCACCAGTGTTCCCGCAGCCCGGAGCTCTTCCAGCAGTGATGTGGGCACATGTTCATGGTCGAAGGTGACCACGTCAACCGTGCTGGCAAAGGCCTTCACCACCTCGGCGTCGGTGTAGTCACCCACCACCACGTCGTGCACGACCTTGGCCGCACTCACATCGGGGCCCTCGGCAAGCAGCTTCACGTCGAGTCCCAGACCGATGGCCGCCTCATACATCATCCGGGCCAATTGGCCGCCGCCGATGATGCCCACTGTGGGCACGCAATCCACGCCGCCAGCCTATCGGGGCCCGGGCGTGAGAACATGGGGGCCATGAGCACTCACATCGTGGCGATGGGCGGCGGAGGATTTTCGATGGCACCCGGTGGCGCACCCACCAGCCTGGATCGCTATGTGGTCGATCTGTCGGGTGAGCGCTCACCCCTGGTGTGTTTCATCCCCACCGCATCTGCAGACTCCGCCACCTACATCAACCGTTTTCTGATGGCCTATTCGGGGCTCGGCGTGCGCACGATGGTGCTGACACTGTGGCAGGGGGCCGCTGAATCAGTGAAGCGTCTGCATGAGGCCGATGTGGTGCTGGTGGGCGGCGGAAACACCGTGAACATGCTTGCGCTGTGGGACGCCCATGGCGTGTCGCGCATTCTCAAGCGCATAGCCACCGACAATTCCCGCACCACCGTGCTGTCGGGCCTGTCCGCAGGTGGCGCCTGCTGGTTCGAGGGCTGCCTCACCGATGCCTTCGGCGATCTGCGCGGCTGGCGTGGCGGTCTGGGAATGCTCTCGGGCAGCTTCTGCCCGCATCTCGACGGTGAGGACCGTGGCGCCATCTACACCCAGGCAGTCGCCACTGGTGTATTGCCCGGCGGCTATGCAGTCGATGACGGGGTTGCCGTGCACTTCGAGGATGGAGAATTTTCCGGCGCAAAGGCTGAGCGCGAGGGGCCCCGTGCACTACGCATCATGCCCAGCGCCGAGCCCACCGCCTCGGGCGTGCTCACCGAAATTCTGGAACCCGAAGTCCTCTAGTTCTGTATCTGCTGGTTCCTGCGGCTGGCCACCAGCGCACGCACTGCCTGGTCGAGACCAACCGCAACCTCGTCGAGATCCATGCCCGCCTCAACCTGTTTCATGCAGGCATTGAGCACTCCGGCAGTCATTGCCGACCACAACCGCTCGGCGCCTGGTGTCACGCGAGCCCAGGCCTGGCCCAGACCGGCAAACATGTTCGCATGGGCCTGCCCCACAACAGCCGTTGATGCCTGGTCGAGCCCATGGGCGCCCACCTTCACCAACCAGCCATGACCGGCTGCGGTTGCCTGCTGCAAATTCGCCAGCGCCCAGGCAACAATCTGCTCACCCGGATCATCAGTGGCATCCATCGCCTGTTGCACCGCAGCAAACCAGGCCGGCATATAACGCTGGATCACCAGACCACGCAGATCGGCAACGCTGTCGACATAGCGATAGATCGAGTTCCTGGCGACACCTGCCCGAGCGCTCACCGCACCAGTGGTGAATTGATCGGGGCCGTCTTCACGCAGCACCTCTTCAGCCGCATCAACCAAGCGGGTCAATACCCGGGCGTGATGCTCACGCACCGTCGGGGCATCGATCTTCGGCATTGCTGCGCCTCTCCCTCCCGCCCGGGGCGGGTGTCCAAATGCAGGCCGAGCAATGACCCGCGGATTCAACCGTACTGACTCAGGACCACTGGCTGTCGGGCCGACATGGCTCACGCTGTCAGACCGGCACGGCTCACGCCGGGGTCTCGGGCCCCGGCACGCGTGTCTCGAAAACCAACTGGCTGACGGCCTGTTGCAGCACCACGATCTTGGGCAGACCGTCCAGACGCAGCCGACTGCCCGCCACTGTGGTGAGCACCAGGGTGCCACTGCCCATCAGACGGTCGAGCAGCTTGCGGTCGTAGGACACGTCGGTGATGCGGTTGAAGGCCAGATCACTGCGGCGTCGCCTGATCAGTCCGGTGTGCACCACCAGGCGGCGATCGGTGAAAGCGAAATGAGTGGTGGCCCAATCGATCACCGGACGCACCACAAAGGCGATTGCCAGCCCCAGACCGATCACAAGGATCACCCAGGTGGACCAGGGCTGCACGGCCGAGGGCATGACGGCAATGAGGAAGCCACACGCCGCAGCCAGGGCGAAAAGGAAAATAATGGGCAGCACGAGTGCCTTCGGATGGGCGCGCAGATCGGCCACGATCACCTCATCGGGCGCCAGCTGCTTCTTCCATCCCATGTCTCCCCCATCCCCCAATCCCGGTACTCAGTCAGTTCCCGGTCCCCAGCTCCATCGGGCCCGTGGGGTCCAACAAGTGGGATCCATTGTGGCAGTGGGAGCCGGTCGGGCCGGTGAAGGCTCAGCGCAGGTGCACCACATCACCGGCTGCCAACACCCGACGCAGGCCGTCATCACCATCAACGATCAGGGCACCGTGCTCATCAACGCCGACTGCCACTCCGGTGGTCACATCGGCGCCCCGGCCGGGTGCCTCGCTGTCCTGTTCCACGTCGAGGTGCACGCGCACGCGACGTCCGATGGTGGCGCACTCGCCGAGGAATTCGTCGCGAATCTCGCCGCGCTGCTGCCACAGCCCGAACCAGCGTTCGAGGCTGGTGAGCACCTCTGCCATCAGCGGGGCCTTGTCATGCGGCAGGCCGGCAAGCATCAACGATGTTGCCGTGGGCACCGGCAATTCATCGGTGGCCATGCTCACATTGAGACCGAAGCCGAGCACTGCGCGATCGCCGACGCGCTCGCTGAGAATGCCGCAGATCTTGTGACCATCGAGCAACACATCATTGGGCCATTTGAGGGTCAGACGGCCGGACTCGGCCTGCGTATAACGCTCAACACCCTCACGCACGGCGATGCCCACCAGGAGGCTGAGCCAGCCCCATGCCAGGGGCACAGGACGTGGGCTGACAAGCACCGAGGTGGCCAGCGAAGTGCCCGGCGTGTCGCGCCAGACCCGGTCGAAGCGCGCCTTACCGCTGCCCTGGTGCTCGCTGAACAAGACCGTTCCTGAGCTCTGACCCCCGCGCGCCATGGCGGCCAGATCATCATTGGTCGAACCGGTGGACGCCTTCCAGTGGATCGGCCGCCACATCGTGGCAGGACCGAGCAGGCGTTCGAGCTCAGCAACATCGAGGGGATCAGTGGTCGGCATCGGTCACCCCCGGCGTCCAGCGGGCGTCATCGCCGCCAGTATCGGGGTGTGCGGCATCGGAGCTGGCGGGATCCGAGACCGGGCCAGCTTCGAGACCGGCAAGCAGGGCCTTGCGTTCCTCGGGCCATGAGTCCAGCGCCTCGTGCATCATCTTCTCGAGGCGGATGAACAATTGGGCATTGAGCCACAGGCGGCGTCCGGCAGGCGTGTCGAGACCACCGGCAGCACGTGCGCCCTGGAGGAACAGCTGCTGACTGGCCTCCACCACGTTGTTGCGTTTCAGCGTGGACAGGTACCAGTCGTCGCTGTTGAGGGCATGGACGATCCGGCGGCTGCCGGGCGTGCGCAATTTGTGTGTGAAGCCGATGTTGCTGAGATATTTCGTGGCACCGGAGACTGCTGCAGGCGAGACATCTAGCGCCTCCCCGATTTCCTGGGCAGTCAGCTGCGCCGTGGGCTGGGCGAGCAGCAGGGCGAACACATAGCCCGTGAGTCCCGGCATGCCACTGGCAGACATGAGAGCCCCGAAGTGCGACACGAAGTCCTTGATCCCCTGCTCATCGCGCTCAGGATCAGCCGACGACACATCGCCGGCAGCAGTGGGTTCTCGGGACTCAGAAGTCACATTGACCAGCCTATTCACACGCCGTCGTTTGCAAGATTCACATGTTTGTGAATTATGTGTACATTACCATTCATGAGTCCAACTCAGCTGACTACAGCTATCGAGACATCGGGTCTGGTGAAGACCTTCGGGTCGGTGCGTGCCCTGGACGGCATGGACCTGAGTGTCGCCACTGGCGAAGTGCATGGCTTTCTCGGCCCCAATGGAGCCGGCAAGTCCACCACCATTCGCGTTCTGCTGGGCATGTTGCATGCCGACTCAGGACAGGCACGTGTGCTCGACGCCGACCCGTGGGCCGATGTGCGCACCCTGCACCGACGTCTGGCCTATGTGCCGGGCGATGTGAATCTGTGGCCCAATCTCACCGGCGGTCAGGTGATCGATCTGCTCGGGCGTCTGCGGGGCGATCTCGACCCCAAGCGTCGCGCCATGCTGTTGGAGCGCTTCGAGCTCGATCCCACCAAGAAGTCCCGCAGCTATTCGAAGGGCAACCGCCAGAAGGTGGCCCTCGTGGCAGCTCTGGCCTCCCGTGCGGAGCTGTTCCTGTTCGACGAGCCCACCTCGGGTCTTGATCCCCTGATGGAGGCTGCCTTCAACACGTCGGTGCTTGAGCTGAAGCAGCGTGGCGCCACTGTGCTGCTGTCGAGCCACATCCTCTCCGAGGTGGAGGAGCTCTCCGACCGGATCAGCATCATCAAAACAGGTCGCATCGTGGAGACCGCCACGCTGGAACAGATGCGCGCCATGCACACCACCTCGGTGAAAGCCGATGTCACAGGCGATTCATCTGCTCTGGATTCGATGGCTGGCATCACCCAATTGGAACGCAAGGGCTCAACACTGAGCTTCACCGTGGACGCCCCGAACGTGGGGGCGGCCATCGCCGCCCTGTCGGGTGCCGGCATCACATCGTTGGTCAGCGAGCCCCCCAGCCTGGAAGAGCTCTTCCTGTCGAAGTACGCCGAAGATGCCGGTGAGCAGCGATGACCGGCACCACAACCCGCGCTGCGCAGCCTGCGCGCGCATCTGCCAGCACTCCAACCACGGCAGTCCACGCCGGAGGCTCGGGGGTGCGGGCACTTCTGCGTCTTGCCCTGCGCCGCGACCGCATTCTCATCTCCGTCACCTTGGTGGCGGTATGGCTGCTCAATTTCTATTCGGCAGACGCCATGCGCGCGCTCTATCCGACGCACGAAAGCCTGGTTGCTGCCAATACTGCGGCCAATCTGTCCACCGGCGTGGTGGCGATGTATGGCCACATCCACGACGTCAACTCAGTGGGTGGTGTGGGCTCGGGAAAGATGGGAATGATCAACTTCATCATCCTGGCCTTCCTGGTGATCTCGCTGGTGCGGCGTCACACCCGCGCCGAGGAGGAGACCGGCCGTCAGGAGCTCATCGGCTCAACGCCCGTGGCACGTCATGCTCCACTGCTTGCCTCGCTCATTCTGGCTGGTGGCGTCTCGGTGCTGTGTGGCATCGGCAGCTGGCTGTGCGTGCAGGCCGGTGGTTGGCCCTCTGATGGTTCGCTGTTGTACGGCCTGGCGCTGGTGGGCGTCGGTGTGTCATTCACCGGCATCGCGGCCATTGCCGTGCAGCTGTCACCCAACAACCGCACCTGCGGAATCTGGGCCTACGGCAGCCTCGGTGTGGCCTTCGTGCTGCGGATGATCGGTGACGTGAAATGGGATTCCCCTGCACGGATCGCCTCCTGGTTCTCACCGCTCGGCTGGGGCCAGCAGGTGCGTCCTTTTGACGGCAACCGTGCCTGGGTGTTGATCCTGCCGGTGGTCTTCTTCGCACTCTGTGTGGCAGTGGCTTTCTGGTTGTTGGCCCACCGCGATCTGGGGGCTGGCCTGTTCCCGGAGCGGCGCGGCACAGCGCACACCAGGATGGGCAGCATCAGCTCGCTGGCAGCTCGTCTGCAGCGGCAGTCATTCATTGCCTGGCTGGCCTGCTATGTCATTTTCGGCGCCCTGGCCGGCGGCATGGTCGGATCGATGCAGGGCATGATCACCCCCGACAGCGAAGAGATGCTGCGGGCGATGGGAGGCGTGGGTCATCTCAACGACCTCTACTTCACCCTGATCAGTGCCTTCGCTGCCCTTGGTGCAGCTGCCTTCGGCATTGCCACCGTGAGCCGCATGCGCGCCGAGGAAAGCGGCGGGCAGCTCGAAGCGCTGCTGGCCACTCCCCTCACCCGGCTGCGCTTCGTGAGTGCCTATCTGGTGCAGGCCCTGTGTGGTGGAGCTGTGCTGATGGCGGCCTTGGGAGCAACCGGAGCCACATTGCAGATGACCTCACCCGATGCTGCGAGCTGGTGGAGCGTCTTCTCCGGAGCAATGATCGCGTTGCCGGGTGTCTGGCTGCTCACCGCACTGGCATTCCTGGCTGCCGGCTGGCTTCCCCATCTCGATTGGCTGGGTTGGGCGGTTCTCGGCTGGGTGCTTGTGGTGGGCGAGTTGGGCCCCTTGCTCAAATTCCCCGAGTGGCTGCTCAAGGTGACGCCCTTTGCCCATCTGCCGAAGATTCCTGTGGAGCCCATGGAGTGGACACCCGTTGTGGTGATCACGGCGCTGGCTGCGGTGGTCCTGGTGATCGGCGCACTGGGTTATCGACGTCGGGACATCCCGGTGGTCTGAGTATGCGTGTCGGCACCGGAGTTTCCTGAGCCGGCGCAGCAATGAGGGGATGAGTAGTCGGTCGACCAGCCATCCCCTCAGCCATCTTCATGGGCGCGAGGAGCCCTCAGCGGTCGCTGGGTGCCGAATAGTCGACGTCGCGACGATTGAAGTCGGCATCATTGCTCAGGAATGCGTGCGGACTGGCGCGCCAGCGCACCATCGTCCAGCCTGGATCGGTGCACATGCGGGCAACGGCCAGACCGGCGGCCAGCGCCATCACTCCCACCAGGGCATCCGTACCATCGGCCAGGGCCTGGGTGATGTCGCCGCCGTTGAACCAGTACAGGGTGCGATACATCGCCGCGCCCGGCACCATGATCACCGCACCGGGCACCGACAGGGTGATGCGCGGCAGGCCCGGATGGTGAGCCAACGCCCAGGCGACCATTCCCACCAGGAAGCCGCCTAGGAAGCTGGCCAACTGCGTGGGCGCCCCGGCGCGTTCCACCCACATGCGCGCCATATTGGCCACCGTGCCGGCCAGAGCAGCACGCAGCATCATGGCGCCGGTTGAGTTGAACAGCACGGCAAACCCACAGATGCCCACAAAGGTTGCCAGCGCATTGCCCCACCACCACATCGCCCCACCAAGGGCGGCAGCAGGCACCAGCGGCTGCAAACCGGCCAACTGGGAGACCGCCCAGGCAGCAGCACCGGCGGACAGGATGATCGTCAACGCATAGAAGGCCCGGGGAAGGCCGGCGGTGAAGTCGAGCCGGGCAATGTCCAGGATGGATGTGATCATCGGGAAGCCCGGAATGAGGAACAGGATTGCGGCGATGTATCCGGTGCCGTCCACCGTCTGCAGCAGCTGCCAGGGCTGGGCACGGCATGCCACCACCAGACCCAGGTAGACACCACTGGCAGCGCCGGGGGGCAGCGCTGCTGCGCCGAATTGGTTGACGCCCCGTCGGGCAAGCACACGGCGCACCGCTTGGCCGGCAACCGCTCCCACAAAAACCAAGAGGGCATCAGTAAGACGAAAATGGTTGAGAATTGCGAAGGCCGCGCAGGCCACGCCGGCTGCCAGAAGGTTTATCGATGCTGGCCATCTGGCCCGCACATGTCTGGCAATGTGATCGAGCTGTTCCTCCAGTTGACGGGCTGTTGAACCCTCGGGAAATGCATGGGCCAGGGTCTCCAGGGCCCCGATGCGCGAGGCATCCACCGCCACCCGGGGCACCTCACGCACCACGGTGCGGAAATTGTCGCCCTTGTGTGTGGTTGTGGAGATCTCGGTGAGCGAGACCCAGGCATCCTGACGTTCCATGCCGATGGCATGGGCAACCCGGGCCATCGCATGTTTCACCCGATAGGCCCCGGTGCCGGCGCTGAGCAGCATGGACCCGAGACGCACGACAGCCTCGGTGCCATCTATGAACTCCCGGTCGTGGCGCGCATCGTCGATCATGGTCCCCATCCTTCACCTTGGTGAAGGATGCATGGGCAAAGTTTTCACCTTGGTGAAGGATGTATGGGCACAGTTTTCACCGTCGCGGGGCGGAATCTGCGCACGCGCATGTCAGGCACGACTAAGGTTCCCCCTATGGCGAATCTCCACACCACCGCCGGCAAGCTCGCCGATTTGGGCGACCGGATCGACAAGGCCGTTCACGCCGCCTCGGCCCAGAGCGTCGACAAGCAGCATGCGCGCGGGAAGATGACTGCCCGGGAGCGCATTCTGGCGTTGCTCGACGAGGGCACCTTCACCGAGATGGACGAATTCGGGCGGCATCGCAGCACCCAGTTCGGCATGGAGAAGCGCCGGCCCTATGGCGATGGCGTGATCATCGGTGTGGGCGCAATCCATGAACGTCCGGTGTGTGTGTTCAGCCAGGATGTCGGCATCTTCGGCGGCTCACTGGGCCAGGTCTACGGCGAGAAGATCTGCAAGATCATCGATTTCGCCGT
This sequence comes from uncultured Propionibacterium sp., assembly GCA_964293265.1. GTDB lineage: Bacteria > Actinomycetota > Actinomycetes > Propionibacteriales > Propionibacteriaceae > Propionibacterium. Next base: position 14,038 of record CAXYYR010000014.1, on the reverse strand, counting down.
GAAGACCGGCGTGCCGCTGATCGGCATGAATGAGGGCGGCGGCGCACGCATCCAAGAGGGTGTGGTCTCGCTGGGCATGTACGGCGAGATTTTCCGTCGCAACACCTTGGCCTCCGGCGTGATTCCCCAGATCAGCCTCATCATGGGCGCAGCTGCCGGCGGTCATGTCTATTCGCCGGCCCTCACCGATTTCGTAGTGATGGTGGATCAGACCAGTCAGATGTTCATCACCGGCCCCGAGGTGGTCAAGTCGGTCACCGGCGAGGACGTCTCGATGGAGGAGCTCGGTGGCGGCCGCACCCACAATGCGATCGCCGGAAATGCCCACTACCTGGCCACCGACGATGCCGATGCCATCGAATATGCACGCGATCTGGTGAGCTATCTTCCCCAGAACAATCTGGAGGATCCCCCGGTCTACGAGTTCCCCGATGACGTGGATGTGCCGATCACCGATCACGACCGCACGCTGGATGCGCTGATCCCCGATGATCCGTCGAAGGCCTATGACATGGCCGAGATCATCCGCACCGTGCTGGACGACGAGGAATTCCTCGAGGTGATGGGCATGTATGCCTCGAACATCATCTGCGGCTTCGGACGGGTCGAAGGTCGCAGCATCGGCGTGGTGGCCAACCAGCCCTCACAGCTTGCCGGTGTGCTTGACATCAATGCCAGTGAGAAGGCCGCCCGTTTTGTGCGCACCTGCGATGCCTTCAACATTCCGGTGCTCACTTTCGTCGACACCCCCGGTTTCCTGCCGGGTGTTGACCAGGAACACAACGGCATCATCCATCGCGGCGCCAAGCTCATCTACGCCTATGCCGAGGCGACTGTGCCGAAGATGACGGTGGTGACCCGCAAGGCCTATGGCGGCGCCTACATCGTGATGGGTTCCAAGCACCTCGGGGCCGATGTGAATCTGGCATGGCCCACCGCCCAGGTGGCTGTGATGGGCGCTTCGGGCGCCGTCAATATTCTTTATCGCAAGGAACTTGCCGAGGCCGACGATCCCGAGACAACCCGTTCCGAGCTCATGGAGGATTACGAGGCCGAGCTCTCGAATCCCTATGTGGCGGCGGAACGCGGCTATTTCGACCAGGTGATCTATCCCCACGAGACCCGTTCGCAGGTGATCCGATTCCTGCGTCTGCTGCGCACCAAGCGTGAGAGTCTGCCGCCGAAGAAGCATGGGAACATCCCGCTATGACCTCTGACGCCAGCGAGCACTCGCCCGCACATCTGCCCAAGGTGGAGGTCAAGGGCGAGCCGACCGATGATGAATTGGGCGCTGCCATGACGGTGCTTGCCGCCCTCACCACGCAGGCCGGGCCCCGTGAGAACGACGACCGACAGGTGCCCAGCGGCTGGGAGTCCTATTGGCGGATGGTGCGCCAACCCTTCATTCCCGCCCACGAGGGCTGGCGCGGCAGCGTCCGCTGACGCGCCATAGAAAGCCAACTCGAGTGGAAGCATCCGCTGACCATTCCCCCACTAGGCTGGGCAGCGTGAAACTCGTTCTGGGTTCGTCCTCCCCCGCCCGACTGGCAACGCTGCGTGCCGCTGGCCTGCGTCCTCGCACGGTGTCACCCGACATCGATGAAACCGCCCACATGGACGAGAGCATCGACGAGCTCACCTCACGCTTGGCCCATGAAAAGGGCGATGCGGTGCGCGCTGCCCTGGCCGCCGATGGCTCATTGACCGAGCCGACGGTGCTGCTGGCCTGCGACACGATGTTGGAGATCGAGGGCAACATCATGGGCAAGCCCGGCACCGCGAAGCAGGCGATGGCCCGCTGGTATCGGATGCGTTCGCGCCAGGGTGTGATCCACACCGGCCATTACGTTGCCGTGCTGCGTGACGGGCAGGTGAGCGACCAGACCCGGGTGGCCACCACGATTGTCGATTTTGCCGATCTCACCGATGTCGAGATTGCCGATTATGCCGCCACCGGTGAGCCGGAGGCGGTGGCGGGTGGCTTCACGATCGACTCGATCGGCGGACCCTTCATCACCCGCGTTGATGGCGATCCGCACAATGTGGTGGGCATTTCCCTGCCCCTGGTGCGCCAGATGTTGCTCGATCTGGGTGTCGGCTGGTTCAGTCTGTGGGACCGTCCTCTGGACGGCGCGCATGCCCGCAACAAGGCCGCACGTCCTCAATAGCCAGTCAGTCCGACCAGGCCCGTCAGCTCGATGAGCTGGATGGGGTCAACCGCCGCAGCGTGAGACCGGCCACCTGATCGTCCATGGTGAAGGCGCCATCCCACCCGGGCGCACCGAAGATCAATGAATCGTCACTGACTGCAGCGAGCGTGAAGCCCACCGAGCTGAGTTCTGCGCGCACGAACTCGTAGAGGGCACTGCCCTGGGTGCCCGGCACCACCAGGGTGACCACATTTTCCTGGTCAACACGCTCGCTCAGCTCCAGGCCGGTCGGCACCCGGAAATCCGCTGGCGCGTGCTGAAATCCCAAGTCAGCCAGCGTCACACCGCCAAGGCTTGCAGCATCCACCGAAGGGGCCTGCGAGATGGCTGAGGCAGCAGATGTTGCCGCCTGTGATGATGAGGCATCCGTAGAACTGTCCGAGGCACACGCAGTGAGCATCACCAGCGCAAGACCGCTCACCAGGCAGCTGATCATCGCGGGCAATCTGCGGGCAGACGATCTGCGGGCAGGCAGTGGCCTGCGGTGCGGCACTCGCGGGCTGTGGGGATGGCTGGGCATGGCCCCAGACTAGTGAATGCCGGGCGCTGCGATGCTCGCTCTGTTGACCACTCAGGTAGAACTGGAGACATGCCAGAGGGACATGTATTGCACCGGCTTGCCGGGCGGATCAATGAGCTGTTTTCCGGTGAACAGGTGGAGGTCAGCTCCCCACAGGGTCGGTTCGCCGACTCCGCAGCGTTGGTGAACCACAGCTCGCTGGTCTCGTCGCAGGCCTGGGGCAAGCACCTCTTCGTGCACTTCGATGCCCCGATCGCCGAGCCCATCGTGCACATTCACCTGGGGCTGATCGGCAAGCTGTCCTTCGCGGAATTCGCACCACCGGTGGGCCAGGTGCGGCTGCGCATCGATGACGACTCCTGGGCTGCCGATCTGCACGGACCCCAGTTGTGCCGGCTCATCTCAGCCGACGAGCAGGTGGTGGCCACCGGAAAGCTCGGGGCCGACCCGCTGCACGACGATGCCGACCCCGAACGCGCGTGGACACGCGTGCATCGCTCGGCAAAGCCCATTGCCGCGCTGCTCATGGACCAGTCGATTTTCGCCGGCGTTGGCAACATCTACCGCGCCGAGGTGCTCTTCCGTCATCGCATCGATCCCAGCTGCTCCGGCAAGACGCTGCATCGGGCAAGCTTCGACGCCATCTGGGCCGATCTGGTGGTGCTCATGCACCTGGGTGTGCGTGATGGACGCATCGACACCGTCTATCCCGAGCACACACCGGAGGCGATGGGACGTCCACCCCGCGTTGATGCCCATGGTGGTGAGGTCTATGTCTATCGTCGCGCCGGCCAGCCCTGTCTGGTGTGCGGTTCGATGATCCATGAGAAAACTCTCGAGGGACGTCATCTGTTCTGGTGTGGACGCTGCCAGCGGCGCCACTAGGACGGGATGGCACGGCTGGCCCGGCCCGGCAGATGTGAAGTGACGTGCGCCATCACTCGGCGCCACGTATCGCCGTGCGCTCCGGTGCCCTAAACTCCTCGATGGAACCCACCGGGGTTGTTTCAGGAGGAACTGTGGTCGCTGCAGACACCACCCGCACCATCACCAAGGTACTTGTCGCCAATCGCGGCGAGATCGCCGTGCGCATCATCCGCGCCACCAAGGACGCCGGACTTGCCAGCGTGGCGATCTATGCCGATGCCGACTCGGCATCGTTGTTCGTGGGGATGGCTGACGAGGCCTTCGCGCTCAATGGCGCCACCCCGGCCGAGACCTATCTGGACATTGACAAGATCATCACCATCGCCAAGCGCGCAGGCGCCGATGCGGTGCATCCGGGTTATGGCTTCCTTTCCGAGAATGCCCAATTCGCCCAGGCCGTGATCGATGCGGGACTGGTGTGGATCGGACCGCCCCCCGAGGCCATCGAGAAGCTCGGCGACAAGGTGACTGCACGTCATATTGCGCAGCGCGTCGGCGCGCCCCAGGTGCCCGGCACCACGGACCCGGTGACAGATGCCGACGAGATCGTTGATTTCGCCCGCACCCATGGCCTGCCCATCGCCATCAAGGCAGCATTCGGCGGCGGCGGGCGAGGCCTCAAGGTGGCACGCACGTTGGAGGAGATTCCCGCCAAATACGAGTCTGCGACGCGTGAGGCGATCACTGCTTTCGGGCGTGGCGAGTGCTTCGTGGAGCGCTATCTCGACCGTCCCCGTCATGTGGAAACCCAGTGTCTGGCCGATGCCTACGGCAATGTGGTGGTGGTTTCCACCCGTGATTGCTCCCTGCAGCGGCGTCACCAGAAGCTTGTGGAAGAGGCCCCGGCACCCTTCCTGTCCGACGAACAACTCGACGAGTTGTACAGCTCGTCTAAGGCGATTCTCGCCGAGGCGGGCTATGTGAGCGCCGCCACCTGCGAGTTCTTGGTGGGGCTGGATGGCACGATCAGCTTCCTCGAGGTGAACACCCGTCTGCAGGTGGAGCATCCCGTCACCGAGCAGGTCAGTGGCGTGGACCTGGTGCGTGAGCAGTTCCGCATCGCCTGCGGTGGCCGTGTTGATTATCCCGATCCCCGACTGGTGGGCCACAGCTTCGAGTTCCGGCTCAATGCCGAAGACCCGGGCCGCAATTTCATGCCTGCCCCGGGCACCCTCACCAAGTTCCTGCCGCCGTGTGGTCCCGGCGTGCGCATGGACGAGGGTTATCACGCCGGCATGAGTGTGCCGGGAGCCTTCGACTCACTGGTGGCCAAGCTCATTGTGCACGGGGCCGACCGCAATGAGGCACTGGAACGCGCTCGCCGCGCACTGGATGAGTTGGTTGTTGAGGGCATGCCCACAGTGCTGCCCTTCCACCGTCAGGTGGTGCGCGATCCTGCATTCACCGGCGAACAGAACGGCTTCGGCGTCTACACCGATTGGATCGAAACCGAATTCGACAACCGAATCGAGCCCTATGCCGGTGACCTCGGTGTGGCCGAGGAGCCGGTGGAACGCCAGAGCGTTGTGGTGGAGGTGAATGGCAGGCGGCTGGAAGTGGTGCTTCCTGCCGGTTTGCAGGCCGGGCCGGCAAAGGCCTCGAAGCTGCGCAAGCCCACCCGTCGTGGACGCGGCGGCGGCAAGCTGGCCGAGGCCAGTGGCGATTCACTCACTGCTCCCATGCAGGGCACGATCGTGAAGGCATCGGTGCAGGAGGGACAGCACATCGAAGAGGGCGAGACGGTGCTGGTGCTGGAGGCCATGAAGATGGAACAGCCGATTGCAGCCCACCGCTCCGGCGTGGTGCACAATCTGGTGGCTCCCGGCACGGCAGTCTCCAGCGCCGATGTGCTCTGTGAAATCAAAGACGCCTGATCCACCCGCAACCCGGTGGCATGGCCATGCCGTTCTGCTGGTGCCGGTTCCGGCGCTGGAGGGCTTCGTTGCTGGGCGGACGCGTTTCTACGATCCCTCGTTCCTGAGCACCGATCCCGATTTTCCCCAGGCCCACATCACGATCATGGCGCCCTTCGACCGGGTGCCGGACATGTCGCGGCTTGATGCTGTGGCAGCCCAGATCCGGGCCTTCAACTTCGAGCTGCGGCGCATGGATGTCTTCCCCGACGGCCTCATCCATCTGCGTCCCAGCCCCGAAGAGCCCTTCCACAATGCAATCACCGCGGCACAACGCGAGTTTCCCGAGATCCGCGCCTATGGGCATCCGGCGCCCATCCCTCATCTGAGCCTTGACCGCTGCTCAGACACGGTGACAGCATCAACGACGGGCGAGGCAGTGGCAGGGCTGCTGCCAGCCCGGTCACGCGCCGAGCGGCTCCAGCTGTGCTGGTATGAATCCGGTGCCTGCCGGGTGCTGCACCAGTGGACGCTCAGCTGAGCAGGCCCGTCTCAATGCCACCCTGGGCGCAAGCCCGTCCTAGTGCCAACTGTGCAGCACACGCATGTACTGGGCGCGCTCGAAAGCGCTCGGATCGTCGATCGAGGCCATGTTCATGGAACCACGAATCTGGTCCACCGAGTCGTAGCCGTGGGCTGACAACCAGTCACGCGCCTCGTCAACCATGCGGCTGATGACCTGTGGACCATCGCTGAGCACCGCAGAAGTGGTGCACGCCACCGTGGCGCCAGCAAGCAGCGATTTCACCACATCACCCCCGCTGTGCACACCGCCAGTGAGCGCAATCTGCAGATCCGGCTCCTGGGCCGAAAGGATGCCGGCCCAACGCAGTCGCAGCGGCAGTTCTGCGGAGGTGGACAGCGCCATGGTGGGACGCACCGACAGAGTGTCCAGATCAAGATCGGGCCCATAGAAGCGGTTGAACAGCACGAGGGCACCGGCCCCCGCACTCAGCGCACGCGGCGCGAAATTCGACATCGAGCTGATGAACGGAGAGGGCTTCACTGCCAGTGGACGGGAACCAATGGCGCGCTTCACATCGCTGATGATCGTCAGATAGTCGTTCTCAAGGGATTCGGCTGACAGGGCCGGATCGGCTGCCACATTGTAAAGATTCAGCTCGATGGCATCGGCCCCCGCATCGGCAAGCATTGCCGCATAGGTGGCCCAATCGCCGGGATGGGAGCCATTCACCGAGGCAATCACCGGGATAGACAGTGCCTGCTTCGCCTGGCTCACCAGGGCAATATGACGCTGACTGCCGGTCTGACCGTTGTCTACCTCCGAAAGTGGTGCCGAGGCGAATTCACTGAAGCCTTCCCCGGTGTCCATGACACCGGCGGCCTGCAGCTCCTCGTCCTCCACCTCCTCGGCAAACAGACTCGGCAGGACGACGGCACCGGCACCGGCTGCCTCCACCTGACGCAGCGACGAGAGATGCCCGTTCAGTGGGCTTGCCGAGGCAATCAATGGCGCGGAAAGTTCCAGACCCAGATAGCTGGTGTGCATGTCAACGCTGGTCATTGCTCACTCCCCTGCCTTGTCACCGCGGTGATCACCGGGCGGCGGGGTCAATCTGCCACCCGCCGAATTGCGTGGCCCATCGAGGGGAGCCAACTCAGGATCGTCGCCCTCGCGTTCGGTGGGCACTGCGCGCTGGACACCGGCCAGCTGGCTGTAATAGCGCCAGCGTTCCTCGGCATCGGCCTGCGCCAGATCACCGAGCTCCTTGGCACGCTCGGGATAGCCGCGTTGCAGCATCGCGAATCTGGCCTCCTTGGACATGAAATCACTCACATGACCCATCGGCGCCTTGGAATCGAGATGCAGCGGCACCGAGCCCTCGTCCTCGCTGGGACGGTAACGGTAGAGCGGCCAATAGCCGGTGGTCACGGCCTCACCCTGATGGGTCATCGACACGGCCATGTCCATGCCGTGGGTGATGCAGGTGGAGTAGGCGATGATGAGGCTCGGGCCGTCCCACGCCTGCGCTTCCTGCATGGCACGCACGGTCTGTTGCTGGTTGGCGCCCATCGCCACCTGGGCCACATAGACATCGCCATAGGACTGGGCGATCATGCCCAGATCCTTCTTGGCGCTGGCCTTGCCACGCGGTGCAAATTTCGCTGCCGCCGCTCGTGGCGTTGCCTTGGACGCCTGGCCTCCGGTGTTGGAATAGACCTCGGTGTCGAGCACCAGCACATTGACGTTGTGCCCTGATCCGAGCACATGGTCCAGACCCCCGGAGCCGATGTCATAGGCCCAACCGTCGCCGCCGATGATCCAGACGGACTTCTCCACCAGTTCATCGGCCAGGGTGAGCAGCCGAGCAGCTCGTGGATCGCTGTCGCCCTGCAGGGCGTCCTTCAACTGGGTGACGCGCACACGCTGGTCAACGATCCCCTGCTCATCGCTCTGGTCAGCCTCCAGCAGGGCCTTCACGAGGTCTGGGTGCAATCCTTCAACCTGGCCCAGCAGCCGCTTGGCTTCGGCATTCTGCTGTTCCCAGCCCAGGCGCATGCCCAGGCCGAACTCGGCATTGTCCTCGAACAAGGAATTGCTCCATGCCGGGCCACGTCCCTGCGGATTGGTGGCATAGGGCGCAGTGGGCAGATTTGCGCCGTAGATGGACGAGCAGCCGGTGGCATTGGCAATGAGCATCCGGTCGCCGAACAGCTGGGTGAGCGTGCGGATGTAGGGCGTCTCGCCACAGCCGGAGCAGGCCAGCGAGAACTCGAACAGTGGCTGCAGCTGGGCAACGCCCTTCACCTGGTCGTGACGCACCTTCGTGCGGTCGATCTCGGGAATCTTCTTGAAGTAGTCGAAATTGGAGCGCTCGAGCTCGAGGTGTTCGCGTCGCGGCTCCATGTTGATCGACTTGTGCTTCACCTCGGTCTTCGACTTGGCCGGGCAGACGTCCACGCAGATGCCACAACCGGTGCAGTCATCGGGCGCCACCTGCACCACGAGTCGGTGACCGGCCAGTTTGCGGTCACGATAGTTCTTCGACTTGAAGCCCTCGGGGGCATCGGCGAATTGTTCCTCGGGCGCCACCTTGATGCGGATGGCGGCATGCGGGCAGGTGATGGCGCACTTGCCGCAATCGATGCACAGGCTTTCGTCCCAGATCGGAATCTCGGTGGCGATACCACGCTTCTCGTACTGGCTGGTGGCCGTCGGCCAGGTGCCATCAACCGGCAGCGCACTCACCGGTAGGGCGTCACCCTCACCACGCAACATGGCCCCGGTGACCCGCTTCACGGAATCGGGTGCCTCGTCGGGCAGCGGCACCATGCGGTGCACATCACCGGCAACGCCGGCAGGCACATCGAGATGGTGCAGCGCCTCGATGGCCGCATCCACGGCAGCGAAATTGCGCTCCACGATGGTGCGCCCCCGCTTGCCATAGGTCTTCTCGATGCTCTCCTTGATGCGCGGAATGGCCTCGCCCTGGTCAACAACGCCCGACAGATAGAAATAGCAGGGCTGCATGATCGTATTGATCCGGTGACCGAGTTTGGTGTCCTGGGCAATCCGGGTGGCATCGATCACCCATGGATCGAGTTTGCGATCGATGATGATCTGCTGCACCTCCACCGGAAGGTGCGTCCAGGTGTCGGTGCCGTAGGGCGAATTGATGAGCACTTTCGCGCCTGTTGTGGCCAGATCGAGGGTCGGCATCTTCTCCAACAACTCGAATTGGTGCACGGCAACGAAATCGGCTGAATCAATGAGATAAGGCGCATCGATCGGCTTGTCACCGAACCGCAGATGGCTCACCGTTGTGGCGCCCGATTTGCGTGAGTCATAGACGAAATAGCCCTGGCCATAACGTCCATCCGCAGCGATGATCTTCACCGAATTCTTCGAGGCCCCCACCGTGCCATCGGAACCGAGTCCGTAGAAGATGGCGGTGAGACCGCCATGGTCGATGGTGAACGAATCATCGACCGGCAGCGACAGATGCGAGACATCGTCGTTGATGCCCACGGTGAAGCGCCTGCGTGGTGTGTCGGCAGCCATGTCGTCGAAGACGGCCTTGGCCATGGCAGGGGTGAACTCCTTGGAGCCCAGGCCGTAGCGGCCACCCGTGAAGCGCGGCATCCCCGCAGTGAAATGGTCTGCCTCGTCAGCAAGTGAGGTGATCACATCGGCCAGCAGCGGCTCACCAGCCGAGCCGGGTTCCTTGGTGCGGTCGAGCACCGTGATGGTGCGCACGCTGGCGGGCAGCGCGGCGGCAAGCTGGGCCACAGGGAAGGGACGGAAGAGCCGCACCTGCAGCACACCGACCTTCTGCCCGGCTGCATTGAGTGCATCGACGGTCTCGCGGACGGTGTCGCCACCCGAGCCCATGATCACGATCACACGCTGCGCATCGGGCGCGCCATGGTAATCAACGAGGTGGTACTGGCGGCCACTACGCGCCGCGAGCTCGTCCATCACCTGCTGCACGACGCTGGGCGTGACGTCATAGAAGGAATTGGCAGCCTCACGGGCTTGGAAGAACACATCAGGATTCTGGGCAGTGCCACGCAAAACCGGCGCGTCGGGGGTGAGACCGCGTTCCCGGTGTGCTGCCACGTCCTGTTCAGTCACCAATGCTTCGAGATCTGCCGTGGTGAGGGTCTCGATGGTGTTGACCTCGTGGCTGGTGCGGAAGCCATCGAAGAAATGCACGAACGGCACCCGCGTGCGCAATGTTGAGGCATGCGCCACGGCCGCCATGTCGTGGGCTTCCTGCACCGAGGCGGAGGCAAGCATGCCCCAGCCGGTCTGGCGCACGGCCATCACATCGGAGTGATCGCCGAAGATCGACAGGGCATGGGTGGCCACCGCACGGGCTGCCACATGGATCACCGCGGGAGTGAGCTCACCGGCGATCTTGTACATGTTCGGGATCATGAGCAACAAGCCCTGTGAGGCAGTGAAAGTGGTGCCCAGGACACCCTTGGTCACGGCGCCGTGCAGTGCGCCGGCAGCACCGGCCTCAGACTGCATCTCAACCACCTGGGGCACACCGCCCCACAGATTGGTGCGTCCGGTTGCGCTCCACGCATCACAGTCCTCAGCCATGGCCGAGCTCGGGGTGATCGGATAGACCGCGATCACCTCGCTGAAGGCATGCGCCACCCGCGCAGCGGCCTCATTGCCGTCCATGGTCTCCCTACGATGGGCAACCGGTGATCGACCTGCGGACAGGTCCTTACGGGCGGGCGTGGTCGTGACCTGATCGGCGTCGACACTCAAAGTCATGCAAGGCCTCCTGAAGCTTTCCCCATTCTTACCGCACCCACGGGCGCATGACGAGGCTGCCCAGCTCTGCTGAGATGCAACGGGAGCATGTGCCCGCTCGCTGCCCTGCGCCGCAACACTGCTCGCGATAGCCTTTCGGGGTGCTGCATTTCTGGTCGGATGCGCCGCTCGGGTCACACGACGTTCCTGTCACCAGTGCCCGATCTGCCCACCGCCGTGTGATTCGGATCACCGCTACTGCGCTGCTCGTTGCCGCGCTGGCGGCGGTCTGGGCGCTCGTGGGCCCCAGTTCCCGGGCATCGGCAACCACCGACAACCCGGTGTTCAGCAGCTTCGACGAAGTGCTCAGCCTTTCCACCGATGGCATCGCCACGGTGAACATCTCGGCCACCTTCGACACCGGAAATGCACGCTCGGCCGGCCCGGCATTGTCGTTCCCACGCAGGGTGCGGGTTGCCGACCAGGACGGACGCCCCCGCTGGCGCGAGCTCACCAACACCGTTACGCAGGTGTCCAGCGACACCGGCGCGTCGACCACCCTGCGCCACACCACCACCGTTGACACCGATCTGTTCCGGATCGGTGACCAGTCGAATGAGTTCAGCGGCGTCCACAACTATCAGGTCAGCCTCACCATCGAGGGGCTGGTGACACCAGCGGAGACCAGCGATGAATTCGCCTGGGAGGCCATCGACGCCGTGGACACCTTGGCGCGCACGCACGCCAGTTTCACCGTGGATGCGCCCGGGCTGGCTTCCGATGTGCGGTGCACCACTCATTTGCCCGACGGCCCCGAATGCCCGGTGACCTCCGATGGCAACCGGATCACCGCCAGCGTGGACAATCTCGATGCAGCCGATTCGGTGACCATCACATCCGATTTCCCGGCCGGAACCTTTGTGGATGTGAAGCAGGGTTTTGCCGTGCAGCGCACGCTGGCCGACCGCTTCCCTCTCACGCCAATTGACATCATCGCCGGCCTGGCCTTCGCCCTCATCGGCATTGTGGGCGCGATTGTTTTTGCCCTCACCAGAGCCCGTGATCGACGCTGGGACAGCTCGCGGGCAGGCGACACCAAGCCGCCCCCCGACACCCGCATTGTGGCTGGCAGACGCAGGCGTGTTCCGGTGCGCACCGAGCCGCCCGAGGACGCCCGCCCCGGCGAGGTGGGCTATCTCATGTCCACCCACACCGAGATCGTGCAGATCAGCGCAACGATGGTTGACCTGGCAGTACGCGGCTTCCTCACCGTGCATCACGAGGACGATTCCAGCTGGACCTTCCGGCGCGCCCCCATGGATGCAGCAGACCTGTCCGCCTATGAACGCACCGTGTTGAAGCGTCTGTTCCCCAAGGTCGAGGGCCGTATTCGGGTGACATCCAGCACGGGCCAAGTGAGCCGCACCAAGGGAAGTTTCGCCACCACGCGGGAGGCCCTGGCCCGCCGGGTGGGTGCCCGTGAATGGTTCCGCATTCCACCGGAGAAGGCGCGTTGGCGCACCCATCGGCTGGGAGTGCTGATCTGTGTCTTCGGCTTGCTGAGTCTGGTGCCCTTCGTCGGCCTGATGGGCCTGGGACTGTGGTCTGCTGGCATTGTGGTGGCCGGGCTGGCAGTGCTCGTGGTGATGCCCTTCGCGCCCTCACGCACTCCGGCTGGCAGCGCCATCTACGAGCAGGCCGAAGGTTTCCGCCAGTTCCTGGCCAATCCGGACCCCGAGCAGATCGATTGGAAACGCAGTGGCGACATCTTCGGCCGCTATCTGCCGTGGGCAGTCGTATTCGGTGTGGAGGACCAATGGGCCGATCTGTTCCAACACCTCACCGACGATGGCGCCTATCGTCCGCAATGCGCCTGGTATGAACCGCTGCACGATTCCGTATGGGCCACACAGGGGAAATTCGAAGCCCTGAGTGCTCTGGCCAGCCGCTTCTCGGAATCGGTGGCAGCCGCCGATCGACATGCCGCTGCAGTCAGCGGATCAGATTCCGATTGAGGCCATTCCGCACACCGCATCACCCCACGTCACCCGCCATCAGCGGCGATTGTGCCGCGCCCACTTGTTTGCTGTGAGCGCGAGATATCTTGGACACAAAGACAGTTGTTCAAAGGAGCAGACCACATGGTCGACACCATGCTTGCCGAACGTTTTTACGCCAAGGACCACAGCATCCATCTTGAGCAGATTCCGATTCCCGAGCCCGGCCCGGGTCAGGTCCTGATCAAGGTTGCCTACTGCGGCATCTGTCATTCAGATCTCAGCCTCATCAATGGCAATTTCCCGCCCTCGCTGGACGTCGTCACCCAGGGCCACGAGGCCAGCGGCACCATCGCCAAGCTCGGCGCAGGTGTTGCGGGTTGGAGCGTCGGCGATCGAGTAATCCCCTCCGCCGGGCGTCCCTGCATGAAATGCCGCAAGTGCCGCCGCGGTGATTTCGCGGATTGCCTCCACCTCAACCTCATGGCCTTCGCCTATGACGGCGCCTGGGCCGAATACCACGTGACCTCGGCCATGGGCCTCACCAGGATCCCCGACAATGTCGCCATGGATCAGGCCGCCCTGCTGGCCGATGCAGTGTCCACGCCCTACGCGGCTGTGGTGCGCACCGGACAGGTGCACACCGGCAATGCCGTGGCCATCTGGGGTGTCGGCGGAGTCGGCACACACCTGCTGCAGCTTGCCCGCGGCGCTGGTGCCGTGCCGGTGATTGCTGTTGACCTCAACGACGAAGTGCTGGCTCGCGCCAAGCGCCTGGGCGCTGACTTCACCTTCCATTCCGACGACCCCGATCTGATGAAGAAGATCGAGGAGGCCACCGGTGGCCGCATGATCGATGTCGCCTTCGATGCCGTGGGCATTCAGTCCACCGTGCGCGCAGCAGTCGAGTCCCTCGACGTGAACGGCAAGGTTGTCACCTTGGGTCTTTCCGACCAGAACATCGATGCCGGCCCGTTCCTGGACTTCAATCTGCAGCTCAAGCAGGTGCGCGGACATCTTGGCTACAAGGGTCAGGACATCGCCGTGCTTGCCGAGATGCTGTCGTTCGGACGCCTCGACCTGTCCGAGTCCATCAGCGCCGTTGTGCCGCTGAAGGACGTTGAAGAGGGCATCAACATGCTCAAGGAGCACAAGGGCAATCCCATCCGCATTCTTGTGAAGCCCTGATCAACTCGCTGACCAGCTGGCTCGGGCGGGGCCCCGGATACCACCGGACC
>CAXYYR010000013.1:0-34289 GCA_964293265.1 uncultured Propionibacterium sp. | reverse complement strand
TTCAGCATTTGGGTGCGTCTTGTTGAAGCCAAGGCATTATTGACACTTGCATTAAGCGCCCCGGGCCCCACCCAGGTGTCAGCAGGAAGGCTGCTCAAGGCAGCCGATGCTTGCAGTGCAAGGGCATCGAATTTGACGTAGTACTCCTGGCCAATAACAATCATCTGGCCGTGACCGCCATTGCCCAGCACTTCATCTGAGAGCAGCGACGAATCATCGAACTGACCTTCCAACACCGATGACACCGTCGTACCATCGACTGCCTGTTGACTTGCCGAATCACTGAGTTTGGTCACCACGCGGGCCGAGGTTGCCTCGTTGATCATGTTGGTGGTCTCAGTGATCACCTGTTCTGCTGACTTCTCTTCAACGCTCACCTGCGACGAACTGGGCGCGTCGCTGGTCGAATCCGATGAGCAACCGGCAACCAGTCCGAACGATGCCAGCACGAGCCCGGAGGCAATGATGGGGCGGATTTTCATGATTCTCCTTGAATAGGGGGTGGGGGCCCGGACATCGATCTCGTCCGGTCAAGGTGGTGCAGTAGCGGGCGGTCTTCGCATCGGGGTCCCGCGTATGAAGGCCACAGCGCCTGCACAACCTCGCACTCACCCAAGCAGACCGTCGTGCTCACTGCCAAGCTCACCGCCGTGACTTGCGCGGATGGCCGGATAGGATTCATTCAGCCTCGAAGCCCACCCGTCACCTGTTGGCGTCACGCCTGCGCCACGCAGCCAGAAAGCAGTGATCCCGCCGATGTCCACCACCTCTCCTTGGGCGCCGTTCCGCAACCGCGCATATCTGGTGTTGTGGATGGCCCAACTCGGGGCAAATATCGGCGCCTGGATGCAGACCGTGGGCGCGCAGTGGTTTCTGGTTGAGGTGGGCGCCAGCGCCGTGTTCATCACGCTGGTGCAGACGGCAGCTACCGCGCCCTCGCTGATATTCGGGCTGCCGGCAGGCGTGATGGCCGACTCCTACGACCGGCGACGGGTGCTGTTGGCCGCCAATGTGATTGCCGCCACCGCCAGCACCCTGCTGGCGGTGGTGTCGTTCACGGGCGTGCTGACGCCGATAGGGCTGCTGGCCTGCACTTTCCTGTTGGGCTGCGGTGTGGCACTCAATGCCCCCACCTGGCAGGCGCTCATCCCCACCTTGGTGGAGCGTCCACAGATTCCCGCCGCCACTGCGCTCGGTTCGGTGACCATCAACGCGGCACGGGCCCTGGGCCCTGCCATTGCAGGATTCCTGGTGGCCGGTGCCGGCATTTCGGCGGTGTTCGCGGTGAACGCGGCTGCCTATGTGATCTCGGTGTTGGCAGTGCTCAGCTACAAGAGCCCACACCGTCAGGTGACGCGTCGTGAGCCCTTCCGGTCGGCGCTGTTCTCTGGAATGCGCTACACGAAGGCAGCACCCCATGTGAACCGCATTCTGTTGCGCACGGCGCTGTTCATCGTGCCGGCATCGGCCATTTGGGCATTGTTGCCAGTGGAGGCAAACGGACGTCTGGCAATGGGTTCCGATGGTTATGGCGTGCTGCTGGCCTGCCTCGGCGTCGGCGCACTGAGTGGTGTGGTGGTGCTGCCGCTGCTGCGCAAAAAGCTCACCAGCAACAAGATCGTCGTGCTCGCCTCCATCGCCTATGGCGCTGGCACGGTGGGCGTGGCGGTGTTGCCTGCCTGGGGTGTCGGGGTCTCGCTGGTGGTTGCCGGGGTGTCGTGGATGTGCAATTTCACCACCTTCAATTCGCTGCTCCAGCTGACCTTGGCGCCATGGGTGAGGGCCCGCGGCATGGCCATCTATCTGCTCATCGTGATGGCCGGTCAGTCGCTGGGTGCGCCGCTGTGGGGCACCGTCGCCACGGCAGCCACCACCGAAATTTCCTTCCTGGTGGCTGGGGGCCTGCTGTTGGTGTTCGTGCCGGTGTCGGTGCGTGCGTGGCCCATTCGGCCGCGCACCGGCGAGCTGGATCGCTCACACGACCCGCTCACCCACGACCTCACGCTGGCGCCGAAGGTGGAGCTCGATGCCGGGCCCATCGAGATTCAGGTGAGCTATCGGGTGCATGCCGAGCAGGCAGTCGGTTTCATCAAGGCGATGGAGGCCGTGCGTCTGTCACGGATGCGCACCGGCGCCAATTTCTGGGAGCTGACGCATCGGCTGGAAGATCCGGGACTGTTCTTCGAGCGTTACACCGTGCCCAGTTGGGGCGAGTATCTGTTGCAGGAGACGCAGCGGATGACCGGTCACGACCGGGCCAATATTCGTGCTGCTCTGCGTCACACCTCGGATGCGCCGAGGATTCGCCGCGAGCTGCCGGCCATGACGCCGATCGATGGCGTGCCCAAGCTTGACGGACGCCCAGCCGACCCCACCGAGACCGGGGTGTTGCGGGCCGTGCGTCCGATCCCCGATCTGCGCAAGCGCGAACAGCCCACCGCGGGCAACTAGTCCCGCTCAGGCAACAAGCCAACGCCGCCGATCAGCCCCGACAACCAGCTCAGCCATAGCCGGCTCAGTGCAGGCCTTCGCGCACCCGGTGGCCGCGCAGATAGCCCACCAGCGACAGAATCACGATGAAGCCGATGGTGCCCAGGGTCAGCGCCTCGAACGCACCGTATGAGACACCGGAGGCCTGCGAGAAGTCGTAGTCGAGACCGAACAGGGTTTCCAGTGTGCCCGGGAAGATCGACACCCACGAGCCCAACGCCACCAATGCGGTGGTGACCACGCACATCAGCACGAAGAACCAGTTGGGGCCTGCCCGGAAGGGACGTTCCACGTCGGGCTCATGCAGGCGCAGACGCATGGCCGAGGGAATCACCAGCAGATAGCTAAACAGATAGGTGGTGATTGCCACGCCCAGCACCACGTCGAAAAGCGCTGCCGACGAGCCTGTGAGCTGCATGGCCGCGATCATGAACAGGGTTGAGACGGCGCCAGAGAGCAGGTTCACCCGGATGGGCGTGCCCAGACGCGGGTGGAAGTGGCCGAAGAAGCCACCAAAGAACGAGCCGTCGGCGGCGGCCATGGCCTGCATCCGGTCGCTCATGATCATCCATGCCGCGCCCTGCCCGATATTGGCCAGCGTGAACATCACCACGGCAATGATGAGCATGGGTTTGGCTGCCGGGCCGTAGACGGAGAACACGGTGGCCACTGCATTGAGCAGGCCCGAGACGCCATCGATGTCGCTCGGCGGAATCACCAGGATGATGGCGAACACCGGCACCAGATAGAAGAAGCCGGCCATTCCGGAGGACCGCAGCACCGACACCGACACATCGTGTGCGGCATTCTTCATTTCGCCCGAGGCGCTCGATGATCCCTCGAAGCCCAGGAAGGCGAAGATCAGCAGCGGCACCAGTGTGATGAACCCGGCGCGGGTGGGTGCGAATGAGCCCAGCGAAATTTCCTGGATGCCCTGCGTGGCGCCGTAGATGATGGCAGTGATCACGAAGAACGAGATGAAGGTGAGCTTGAGAATGGCGCCCACCGTGGGAATCCACTTTGCCTTGGCAAGCGACAGGATGGCTGCCAACACGGTGATCCAGATGAAGCAGAGCTTGAAGATGTAATCGGCTGGCGAACCCTCGGCGAAATGCACCAGATGGTTGCGCGCTGCCTCGGCGTTGAGGAAGGCCATCGAACCGCCCACCCAGACGGGCTGGGTGATCCAGGTGAAGGCCGAGGCGACAGCCGCCCAGGGGCGTCCAAAAGCACGGCGCACCCACAGATAGACGCCGCCCTCACCGGTGAATGCGGCGCCCGTCTCGGCAAAGATCAGCGCATAGGGGATCACGAAGATCACGATGAGCACGACCAGCCAGGTGAAGGTCTGCGGACCCTCGGCGCTGACCGAACCCAACATCTCAAGGCCGACAACGGCCGAGACGATGAGGAAAACAATGTCGAAGCGGCCCAGCGTGCGATGCAGACGCGTGGTCTGCTTGTCGGCCATCCGGGTGTTGACTTCCTGATCCGGCCTGGCCATGAGCTTGTCCGCCACGATCTTCCTTCCCTGCCGGCGTTGTGCCAGCCATCCGGAATCGTAGTGGTCGGGAGTGGAGCTTGTCGTCTGCGCTGAAGGGTGAGAGCACCCGGTGGCCTCAACTCAGCTGTGCGTCAGCTCCCTACCTGTATTGATCGCGGACGTTCACATATGCCGAGGTGACCTGACGCGACCCGGCGAGGTAGGGCGAGTTGGAGTGGTTCAGCTCACTGCGCCAGTCAATCCATGCGCTGTTGACGGCAGCCTGCTGCTCATCGGACAGTCCTGGAATTGGCTCACTGCGCCAGGCCTCTGGGGCAATCCTGATAGGCATGCCGTTCTCATACTGGATCACCTCCGGCGGGATGGACGAGGACTCAGCGGTCAATAAACCCGTTTGGATGAAGCTGTTGTACACCAGCTCTTCGAATCGATTCTGGAATGACCCATCAAAGTCATCCATGTCTGACGGACCCGGCGACGATGAACCCGAAGTAATCGTCTCCTGAATGGCATCCACCTCAGCACCGGTCACCACCTGCGTCGCGCTCACGCCCGGCTCCGGCCCCAAACTCGTGGCAACAGATAGACCCCGGTTCACTGCATCATCAACAGCTCTGGCTTGAGCTTGGTCATCTCCAGCTTGCTGCTTTGGTACGCCAACAATCAGCCCCATTGCCCCACCGAACTTGGCAGATTCTGCATCCCATGCTTCGCCAACTTCTGGAAAGGCAAACAACGCATCGACAGACTCAGCTGCCTCATGATGCTGACTCCGGGCATGTTCAAGGATGAATCGAAGACTTTCTGAACCCCCTGCAACGGCTGATGCAACAGCGACGCTGTAGCCGGTCGTGTCCGGGCACTCCGCCAACGCAGAAATCACCCGCGCTGCAGTTGCCTTGTCGAGGAAGACCCCGAGCGGGATCGGTGGATTCCAAACACCCCAGTTCCCCCAATGCATCTTGACATGCCACTCTGAGTTGGGCAGGCGCCCTGAGGCAAGGGCCGTCTCACCAAAATCAGCGGCATAGGCACCCACCATCACTCCGACAGCTACTGCCAGCTCAGCCGGAAGTTTGAACTTTGAATCGCTGTGACCAATGGCATCAAACACTCGCCAAGCCAGGGCAGAAGACAAGAATTCAGGGGTACGTTGCACATCAATTGGATCTCGCCAGATCTCGAAATCCAGGGGTCCTCTCGAGTCCATGGCTGCGGCGATGAGCGCTTGACTGAATGCACGGCCTCCATCAATTGGCCAAGCACGATTGATAAGCAACCGAGGTAGTGCCGTTTTATATCCCTTATCCCTGGATTCAAGGAAATAGCTTCCCAAGAAGAAGTCCAAGGCACTTTCAGGAGTGTGCTGGGTTGAGGCAAGCAGATTGGCCAGCACATCCCACGCCGGAACAGATGTCCATATACCGTTCGGGGTCTGTGTGAATGAGGTCAGATCTTCACCGGCGTTGTTGCCCCACTCATAGACAGAATGTAGTAACTCCCAGCTGTACACAGGACGTATTACAAATTTGAGGAACATCGGGTTGATTTCACCGAGCTCTCCCGCCTGTTTCAGCAGCAGACTCAGCGTCGTACCATCGCCCGGATGAAGCTGGTCAGTCATGGCTGCGGACCATTCGTCTGCCAAAGTGCGAGCTCCATCGAAAGTGAGAGTGGTGATTGTGCTGGCCCACGACTGAGCAATCGAGCGCATGAAATCGTTCCAGGCTTCTATCTTCGGATAGTCAGCAGGAGCGAGAATTTGATTTCCTCGTGGAATCTGGGCGCAGGTCGCCGCTTCATCAATTGCACGTGCAAGACCACTGGCACTCACATTGGCGAAGATAAGTGACGCCAAGGCTAGATCAGTCCGAGCTGTGACGAGTTCCTGAGCGTCGACGGGATCACGGTCTGGCAGTACGAGCGCGAGCTGACATGTTGGATTGCTGGCAATAGGCCCCAGCCTAGGAGTGAACACCACCACGGCTGAGGCCATGGCAACCACGAAGGCCACAATGGACGACAAGCTTTTCGGTACTGCGTTCGACTGATGAACATGCAGACTCATGGGGGGGATCCCTTCAGATGATATTCAGGGGTGAAAGTCATTAAGTATTGAAGAATGTCTGATTTCAGTCACAACCTGAGCCAGCGTGAAACATATCTCACGCTCGGGAACATCGATCAGTCGTTGCGTGCAGTTATAGCAGCACCAAACGGAGGTCATCAACTGAACCCCAAACAAGCCGGCTGATGCAAAATGTCAACCAACTGTAATTTCCTGCTTGACAAGGCAATATGTAGGATTTGATCACTTCCTGTGAGTCAGGGCCTCGCGCCCCGGCAAGGTCGGCCCCACGCCCCTAGACTCATCCCCATGGCAGTAGTCGTATGTGGCGAGGCTTTGATCGACCTCATGCCCACACCCGGTCAGGCGTCCACAAGCGAGCAGTCCAGCTGGCAGGCACGCTCTGCGGGCGGGCCGATGAACACGGCCATCGCCATGGCACGGCTGGGGATGCCGGTGCAGTTCGCCGGTCGTTTCGGCTCGGACGCATTTGCCGCCCAGCTACGCGACCACCTGCATGCCAACGGAGTGGACGACTCCCCTGCCGTCGAGATTCCCGGCGGCTCCACCTCGCTGGCGATCGTGAGCCTGGACGCCACGGGCACTGCCAGCTACAACTTCCACCTGCATGGCACTGCCAATTTCGGCTGGCGGACGGGCGAGTTCCCGCAACTGGGCTCCGGCGACTGGTTCCACACCGGCTCGCTGGCAGCGGTCGTGGAACCCGGACGCTCCGCCCTGCTGGAGTTCATGGCGCAGACACCGGCCAGGCTTTCCTTCGATGTGAACGTGCGGCCCACCGTCGAGCCCGACCGCGAGAAATATGTGGCCCTGGTGGAGCCCTTCTTCGAGCTTGTCGGGCAGCGTGGCGGTGTGCTGCGGGCAAGCGATGAAGACCTGCAGTGGCTCACCGGTGGGGCTGCCCCGACAGACGTGCTGGTGGCCGAGACAGTGCAGCGCTATGGCCTGGACCTGATGGTGGTGACCTTGGGATCGCAGGGGGCAATGGCCGCCGGGATCGGTCGCGACACGGTGACTGTGCCGGGATTTCCTCCGGCACCTGCGCTCGCCGACACCGTGGGAGCTGGCGACACCTTTACTGCCGGATTCCTCCAGGAATGCACTGCCGGATTCCTCCAGGAGCGGCTGGGCAGCGGCGACCTCATGCGAGCCATGCGCCGTGGTTGCGCAGCAGCAAGCATTGTCTGCTCACGGGTGGGCGCCAATCCGCCGACGGCATCCGAGGTTGACGAGCTGCTGGCCCAGGCCAGTTCCTAGACGGCAGCGGGTTCGCGCGTCAGATGCAGTCGCCGAAGGATCGGCTTCAGCACGGCCTCGAACTCGTGGATGGCAAGCACCTTCACACCCAGCAGGAAGCCGGCCACGAAAATCACAATGCCTGCGAACAGGGCCAGATATTGCGTGCTGAGCACGTCGCCCTGGCTCGCCACCAGCCAACGCGACACGAGATATGCCGGGGTGGCGCCGATCAGTGAGGCCACGGCAAGCCGCAGATAGAGCCACAGCGCCTTGCCCATGCCGATGCCCTGCAGACGCCAGCGGGCATAGCCGATGAAGACGACCGCCAGCACCGTGTTGCCCACGATCATGCCTGCGCAGATGATTTCGACGCCGTGCAGGGGGTCCAGCCGCTGCGCCGCGAAGGCGAAGCCCACCTGCACGCCAGTGACCAGGCATTGCATCCACAAATTGGTGACGCCACGTTCGGTGGCGAAGCAGTACTGCTGCTGGAATGTCACGACCGTGTAGGGCAACAACGCCGCGGCCATCAGCATGAGCAGCGGAATGGTGACCGAGGCCTCCTCGGGAGAGATGCCCCAATAGATGCCCCGCACGAGCGGGCCGGCCAGCGCCATGAGGAAGAAGGCGGCAGGAATGATGCCCGCCGCAGGCAATGTGAGGCCTCTGTGCACGAGCTCGCGCATGTCGTGCAGACCGGCGGTGCTCCGTCTCTGCCAGGCGCGGGCAAGCTGCGGGAACAGCGCAGTCAGAATCGAAAATGCGATGAGCGAATAGGGCATCTGGAACAGCGTCATGGCGTTCTGATAGGCCGCATATCCGGCGACGGTGGCCTCAGCTGGGGCGCGGTACATCATGCCCGAGGCCACATTGGCAATGTAGATTCCGCCCGCCTGGGCGATACACAACGCCAGGAAGGTGAGCGAAGCAAACCGCCCCACCTGACCAAAGCCGTAGCCACGCAGCCCGAACCGGGGCGTGTAGCGGAAACCGATCTTGCGCAGCACGGGCAACAGCACCGCCACCTGAGCTGCAATGCCCAGGGTTGCGCTGCCCGCCAACACCAGCACCATCTGGCGGCTCCACACTGCCGGGTCGGCCTGCTGGCCCCACATCTGCAGGAAGACGATCTCGCCACCGATGGCCACCAGATTGTTCACCACCGGCGCCCAGCCGAAAGCACCGAACGAGCCTCGGGCATTGAGTAGATTGCCGATCACCGCGAACACCGCATAGAAGAACACCTGCGGCATGCAGATGTAGGCGAAGGCGATGCCCAGATGAAGACCCACGCCCTCAAGCTGGGTGAAGGCGCGCATGAGCACGCCAGCGCCCACCGTGGTGACCACCGCCACGATGGCAATGAGGCTCAGTGTGGCGGTGAGCAGCCGGTCGACAAAATCCTTGCCGCCGTCGGCGCGTTTCATTGCCTTGGTGATCTGGGGCAGCAGCACTGCATTGAGCACGCCACCCGAGAGCAGCACAAGAATGTAATTGGGCAGCGTATTGGCCAGCCGGAAGGCATCGGCGGCGAGCGCCTGGCCCACCACCTTGGCCAGCAACATGGCATTGACCATGCCGAGCACGCGGCTCACCAGGGTGCCCGAGGCCATCAACAACGAATTGCGGCCGAGGTTCTTGCGGTCGGTTTCATCGATCTCAGCATCGACGGCGGCCATATTGGTCATCGTCATTTCAGACGAGGCCTCGTCGGCAGAGCCGGGGCCGGGGCTCATGGGTTGGTTCGGTTGTGAGCGTCGGGGTGCCGAGAAGAAATCGCCACCGGAGCCGATCTTCGACCCCGCGCCTGTCGACGCCCCGGCAGCCTCGGCGCCAGAACCAATTGCCGACAATTTTCCGGTTGAATCGGCGTCCCCTGACAGGTTTTCGGGCCCCATCTCCCCGTCCTGCGACCCGTCTGGTTGGGGCGCATGTCTGGGCGCGCGCGGTCTGGGCACCTCGTCGTTGGGGAAGCTCGGCCGCGGCACACTGCGCCGCGCCTCGTCGCCCGGATCGAGCGGGGAGCCGATCGCCGGGAACTGGTTGCGTTCCTCGGCGGAACTGCGGCCCCGCTTGGGCCGCTCGTGCGAGCCGTCAGGGGCGGGGGCTCGGCGAGGCCGATAGGTCAACGCCCGGTGCCCGCATAGACAACGGCTTCGCCATCGGCGTCCAGACCGAAGGTGGTGTGGGCGGCCTGCACGGCCTGGTCAAGCTTGGTGGCCTCCACGATCACCGAAATACGAATTTCGGAGGTGGA
Organism: uncultured Propionibacterium sp.; assembly: GCA_964293265.1. Classification (GTDB taxonomy): domain Bacteria; phylum Actinomycetota; class Actinomycetes; order Propionibacteriales; family Propionibacteriaceae; genus Propionibacterium. Next base: position 24,710 of record CAXYYR010000013.1, on the reverse strand, counting down.
GATCATGTCGATGTTGATGTCGTTGGCGGCCAGCGCGTCGAAGAAGGCTGCAGTGACTCCCGGGTGGGTGCGCATACCCACGCCCACCACGCTCACCTTGCCGATCTGGTCGTCGTACAACAGCTCTTCGAAACCGATTTCGTCCTTCACGGCGTTGAGGGCATCTACGGCACGCTTTCCGTCGCTCATCGGTAGGGTGAACGAAATGTCGGTGCGGCCGGTGCTCACTGCCGAGACGTTCTGCACAATCATGTCGATGTTGATTGCGGTGGTGGCCATCACATCGAAGGTGCGCGCTGCGCGACCCACTTCGTCGGGCACGCCCACCACGGTGATCTTTGCCTCGCTGGCATCCGACGCGATGCCGGTGATCATGGCCTCTTCCATCTGATTCCCCTTCGCGATGTCGGTGTGCCCCTTGACCCAGGTGCCGGGATTGTCGCTGAACGAGCTGCGCACATGCACGGCGATGCCTTCGCGGCGTGCATATTCGACGGCCCGTAGGTGCAGCACCTTGGTGCCACAGGCCGCCATTTCCATCATTTCTTCGTAGGTGATCTCGGGAATGCGCCGGGCGGTGGGCACGATGCGAGGGTCGGCGGTGAACACGCCGTCAACGTCGGTGTAGATCTCGCAGTATTCGGCGCCGAGCACTGCGGCAAGCGCAATTGCTGTGGTGTCGGATGCGCCGCGACCCAGTGTGGTGATGTCCTTGGTGTCCACCGAGACGCCCTGGAAACCGGCCACGATGGTGACATTGCCGTCGTCCAGAGCCCGTTCGATGCGGCCGGGAGTGATGTTGATGATGCGGGCGTCGCCGTGACGTTCGGTGGTGATCACGCCTGCCTGGCTGCCGGTGTAGCTGCGCGCTTTCACGCCAAGATCGTTGAGTGCCATGGCCAGCAGGGCTGCCGACTGGCGCTCACCGGTGGTGAGCAACATGTCGAGCTCGCGGGTCTGTGGCTGGGGGCTCACCTGGAAGGCCAGATCCATCAGCTCATCGGTGGTGTCGCCCATGGCTGAGATCACCACAGTGACGGCGTCGCCACGCTGCTTCGCGCGGGCGATCTTGCGCGCCACGCGCTTGATCGATTCCGCGTCAGCAACCGACGAGCCGCCGTACTTCTGCACGATCCTGGCCATGGGGTCGCTCCCTTCGATGTCGCGGGTCAGTCTACCGACGCTTGGGGCGAGCCGAGGAATGCCCGTGACTAGGAATGTTGAGCTGCCGTGGACGCCATCACGCAGCGGGGCACAGCAGCGATTCCCTACGATGCACACATGAGCGTTCGTTGGGGTATCGCCGGCACTGGCCGGGTCTCGCATCTGGTGGCGTCCGAGTTCACAACGGCTGCCAGCGCGGAGCTCGGCGGGGGTGAACTGGTGGCGGTTGCCTCACGCGACCAGGGCCGTGCCGATGCCTTTGCCTCGGAGTTCTCGCTGCCCATCAGCCACGGCAGCTACCAGGCACTGCTCGACGAGCCCAGCGTTGACGCCATCTATGTGGGCACTCCCAACGCCCAGCACTACGCGCTCGCATTGGCCGCGATTGCGGCAGGAAAAGCCGTGCTGGTGGAGAAGTCGATGACCTGTCAGGCCCAGCACACGCGCGCGCTTGCCCGGGCGGCCCGTGAGGCCGGGGTGTTTGCGATGGAAGGCATGTGGACGCGGTTCCTGCCCGCCATCCGAGCCGCCCATGAGGCTGTGGACGCCGGACGCATCGGCCAGCCACGGTGTGTGCAGGGCGATCTGTTCGCCCCTCGCCAGTTCGACCCCGCGGATCGGCTGTTCGCCCCCGAGCTGGGTGGCGGAGCCATGTTGGATCTGGGCGTCTACGCGCTGCACTTCGCCCAGGATTTCCTGGGTGCACCGGTGACCGTCGACTGCGCCGGTGAACTCACCAGCTCTGCTGTGGACGCAAGCGCCACCATGCAATTGCGTTATGCCTCGGGGCTCACCAGCCAGCTTGCGATCTCGCTGAGGGCCCATGGCCCCGGACGCATGTGCCTCATGGGCACCGAGGGCTTCATCGAGGTGGAGCCCAGATTCCACCATCCCACGAGCATCGTGGTTCATGAGGGCTCAAAGGCATCCGAGCGGATCACGCTGCCCTTCGCGGGCAGTGGCTACCGGTTGGAATTGGCAGCTGCCAGCCAGGCGATTGCAGGTGGCCTCACCGAGCATCCGCTGGTGCCGCTGTCAGATTCGGTGGCTGTGGCAGTGGTGATGACCCACGCCCTGGAACAGTTGGGCTATCGGCCTGAGGACGATCAAGCTTTCTGAGTGTGTGGACGCGGATCACCCGCCCGGCGCTGTGTGGGCTGGACGGGTGATCTTGTTGAGTGTTTCAAGTAGCAGCGCGCTCAGTGACGCCTGCGGGCCACCGCAGCGCCACCGGCAAGCACAGCAACCAGACCGGCGACCATGCCAGCCGTGGTCAGATCGATGGCCTCACCACCGGTCTCTACAGCAGCGCCGACAGCATCTGACGCGTCACCGTCGCCAGCGAGTGGATCATCCGAGGGGCTCTGACTGTTGCTAACGCCGCTCGATTTCAGATTGTTGAAAACACAGTCGATCTTTTTACCGACTGCAATATTCGAAATATGGATGCGACCTGAATCGTAAGTAACTGATTCAGCTCCAGTGCATGTCGCGCCCTGATTTATCCAACCGGTCTGCACATCCAGCGATATGTCCAGGTCAGTGGTGGCAGAGAGACTGCTGAAGTCGTATGCCCAGCTGACATTTCCATCAGCATTGGAGGCCTGCTGGGAATCACCGATGACACCTGTCAAACCACTCTGGGTGAAATTGACATTCCAGCCCTCCTGGGGAGTCACCACGCCATCCCCGTCGTCACCGTTCACAGCAACGTTCACGGAAACAGAGCAATCCAGTGAGGAACCCAACTGGGCAAGAACTCTGCTCAGATCTTGCCAATCGGACTGCACATAATCCCCATCATTGAAGCCCATTCCGTCTGCATACGCCACGTCGCCTGAAAGCGCGGCCAGCGATGACACCGACCACGATCCGATTCCCACCATCGAGACCCGAGTGCCCTTGGCCTTTAGCTCATTGGACTGGAGAACAGATAACTGCCTAGACGTGAAGTGCGAGGTATAATCACCGTTTGCCCCAATTGCATCGGGTAGGCCATCGGTGATCATGATCACATTGTCGTATGTCTGGCCAGACTCGTCGACCGCAGCCAGAGCAGCATCCCAATTGGTCAAGCCGTCCGTATCCGAGGTGTATTCGTCAATCAAGCCGTTTGCCTGGGCCAGCTGTGCAGGGTCACCGAGATCCAGTGGTGTCTCCTGGTTGGATTGAATGTGATCCGCCGGTGACGTGGTGCCAAAGCTGTAGAGCGCCAATGCGGCTGGATCATCGAAGCCTGCGAGTGTGGAGATGATGCCTTTGGCCGCTTCATTGTAGGTATCCAAGTTGTACGCAACCGAGCCTGATAAATCCATCACGAGCGCAATCTTCAGCTGACTCGAAATAGCGCTGCATTCACGATCAACAATCGGATTGATGCGCCGGTTGACCATTGGGGCATCCTCAGGAATGGTAACTACGCTGCCGGTGCCACTGAGAATCCCTGTGTCAATAGCATTATCTTTAATACTCTCATAGCCATCGGGACTCTTGACAATCTGCGCGAAATAGTTCGATCCGCCAGCCTTGGGCCTTACCACTAAAGTGGCTTCACCCGGATCTGCAGCGCTGTCGGAGGCCAAGCAGGGTTGTCACTGCCGAGTAACACCGTTGGAATCGACAACATCGCACGCGTTGACAGGCGTGGCGTCATCCGCATTTTCAAAAAGTCCGACTTGGGTTCCCGGCACAGTGCTGGTGAATGTCCGGTCAGGATTATCTATACCGGTGGCGGTCTTGACAACAACAGTGTCGGTGCCGCCATCAGCAGAAGCGATGGGCGCTCCCACCATCACCATTGATGTGAGAACCATGGCACCAGCGGCCACACTTCCGAGAATACGTTTGGAAAATTTCAAGGGGTCTCCTGAGGGGGTCACGCACAAGGATGTGAAACGCGTACGTGCCTAGGAAGCTAGCTTCTCGATCATGGGCAAGTCAAAACAACTCCACGCCAGATACTCCCCTCTGCAAGGGTGATCCGAGCGTCTCGGCCATGGACAAGATCCTTACAAGTGGAGCTTCAAGTTGTGCGCTTCTTATCCATCTCTGGCGGTTGGAGTGCCGCAAGCACAGGGCAATACCCGAAGGTGTCGGCGCCGGTCCCGAGCGCCACTGATGACACCAGAGTTCGCGTCGTATTTCAGCTGGGCTGAGCCCTGTCAGTACTCGCCCTTGATCACGAAGAACGAGCCACGGATGACACCAGCCAGTTTTGACTTCTGGCGGGCGAACTTGAAGCCAGCCTCAGCGAGTTCGGCGGGAACATCCATTCCCTCTGACAGCTTGAAGCCGACGGCACGCTTCTTGGGGTTCGTGTCCGAATACATGACGTTGACGCCCAGGCCGTCCTCGTAAAAGACGTAGGCCCAGCGATAATCGTCGGCCCGTACCATCGCGGTCTCCAGGGGCTTTGCAGCAAACGTGAGATTCCGCTCCCTGCGCAGAACGTTCTCCACGAAAGCCAGATTCTCGGCGCCTTCAGCGCCATCGGCTGCCGGGAATGTGGTGAAGTCAACGTCGTAATGATTCTTGAAATACCGTGCCTCGTTGGCGCGCAGACCAGCGAGAGCCTCGGCGACGGGCGCGGACTCGACACCCTGCGTGGACACGTTCTTGAAGTCAATGACCGTTGACATGAGATGCCTCTTTCCCTGGAACAGCTGGGCTATCGCCTTGAGGACGATCAGACTTTCAGAATACCTGGACGCAGATCGCCTGCCCGGCTCTGTGCGTGCCGGGCGGGCGATCTTGTTGAGTGTTTCAGCAGCAGTGCGCTCAGTTACGACGCTTACGAGCGATCATGGCAGCAGCGCCACCGATCAGGGCAGCAGCAGCGAGACCAATACCAGCCACGCCGGAGGCTTCACCACCGGTCTGCACTGCAACGCCGTCAGGGGTGGGAGCACCAGGCACCACAGCGGTGGGTTCGGGCGTTGGCTCCACTACGGGAGCAGCCACCTCTTCCCACTGGGCATACAGCGTTGTGTCACCGAACAGTGTGTAGTCATCACCAGCGGCATATGCGTCACCGGAGCCATCGGCCTCGGTGTTCCAACCAGTGAATTCGTAGCCGTCGTGGTTGAAGCCGTTATCAGCGATGCTGACGTGCTCGTTGGTGACGCCCGCTTCGGGATCAACCGTGCCTTCGCCGCCGTTGCCGTCATAGTTCAGCACGGCAGGGGATGCGGCCCACTGGGCATACAGCGTTGTGGTGCCGTTCAATGTGTAATGAGCACCCGCCGCATAGTCAGTGCCGGAACCATCGGCCGAGGTGTCCCAGCCGGTGAACTCGTAACCGTTGTAGACGAAGCCGTTGTCGGCGAGCGTCACACCGTCACCGGTGACACCTGTGACCGAGGCCACAGATCCTTCACCGCCATTGCCCACGTAGTTCAGCAGGGCCGGGGCGGGAGCGATTGTCAGATTGATCAGGCCGGCAAGTTGTGCGCTGCCGCCGGACAGCGTTGCGTTGATCGCCACAGTGCTTGTCTCTGCGGCAGCTGTTGGCGTGCCGGAGATTTCCCCGGTGGCGGTGTCGAGCGCAAGGCCATCAGGCAACACGGAACCGTCGGCAAGCGAGAACACTGCACCGGAACCGGCGACCATATTGGTGAGCTCAGTGCTGGTCAATGTCTCACCAGCGGTGCCGGAGAGCTTTTGGGCCGCAGCGAAAGTGTCCATTCCTGCGCCGTCTTCGAGCCGCAGAGCGTAGGCAACGGACTCATCCAGATCTGCGAGGTAGAATGTGTAGGGAGTCTTGAGTGCGGCGGCATTGGCCAAGTCAGTCCAGGTGCAGTCAGCGCCAGCACCATGGCCAGCTGCAACGAGATCGCAACCGTTGGTGAGCGAGAGGGACCATGGTCCTGACGAATACCGCCAGAGTCCCTGGGTAGGCACGGGATCAGTCGCCGCCAATGTTGCCGTGGAACCGGTGGTTGCAGATGCCGCGAGTTCCGGCGAGGTCATGTCCCAGCCCCATCCGGTGGTGCCAGCGCTGATGCCCGGAAATGTGTAGTAGACGTGGAAGTCGCCCTCCCATGGAAGCTGAATTTCCGCGTATCCCGTGGCGTCAACAGGAACTTTCACCTTGGTGGCGTAGTTGTCGATCGACACCGTGAAGATGTAATTCGGCAGCCAATTGGTGAACTGGAAAGCGGCATAGCCGGTCCGCGACCAGTAAGCATTGGGGGCCTTCGTCGTGGTGCACCTTTGTATAGTCAACTTCGGCTGTAACGGCCGGCGCAGCTGCCGGAACGCCCTCGATGCCAACCTGAATTGCAGTGGATGTAGCAGAGCTAATTGCTGGGGCCATCTCTGCAGCGCCGGCCACCAGGGTCGTACCTGCGCTGCTGGGCTTGGACGCTGCGTCGGGGGATGCTGCTTCTGCAGCAGCACTCGACTCCGAAGCGGAATCTGCAGCAGTTGGCTCTGCGGCAACGGCGCTCACACCCATGAAGGAAATCATGAGCGGAATAGCCGCGCCGATGGCAATGGAACGCGATAGATGTGGGGTTTTCATGATGTCCTTCGGGGCTGAAGGTGGGACTGCAAGGCAATGGCAAAACACCACCAACGATGCGGTGTCACGCCAAGGTTAGGGATAACCGCAAGCTACCAGCCGACAACCGCACTGTCACTCCCACAAGGGAAAATGCACGCTCAGGCGCCCCAAAACTCCAACATAAAAGCCGCCCGAACCCAGCAGGATTCGGACGGCTTTTTGTGTTCCGGCTCAGGCCTTGACCACCTTCACCGAAATGCCGGTTTCTTCGTCGGTGCGCCAACCGGCGCCCGATCCATCAGCACGGTTCATTGAGGTGGCCAGCACCTCACCGGCGATCAGATCGGCATGCTCGTCGATGGCCTTGGCAAGCTCGGCGTCGGGCACGTTCCAACTGAGATCGATGCGATCGGACACGTCGAGGCCAGCGGCCTTGCGCGATTCCTGCACGAAGCGGATCATCTCGCGGGCCTGTCCAGCACTCACCAATTCCGGGGTCAGCGTGAGGTCCAGGGCAATGGTGTCGCCCTGCAGATTGGCCACCGACCAACCCTCGCGCGGACGCTCGGTGAGGAAAACATCGTCGGCACCGAGACTCACCTCGCCCACACCCTCGACGTTCAACGTGACCTCACCGGCGGCCAAACCGGCAGCGAGCTGCGCAGCATCGGCTGCCGCTATGGCCTTGGCCACCACCGGCGTCTGCTTGGCATAGCGCTTGCCCAGCGCCCGGAAGTTGGCCTTGGCGCTGTATTCCACCACGTCGCCGGCTGAGGCGAACGAGGCCAGATCGGCAACATTGAGCTCCGAGGTGATCTCGGCCACGAGCTCCGGCGTCAACTGGGCAAAAGCTGCCGAACTCACCAGAGCGCGGGCCAGCGGCTGGCGGGTCTTCACCTTGGCCTCGGCGCGCGCGGCCCGTCCGACTTCCACCAGACGGCGGGCAGTCTCCATGGCGGCGTCCAGATCGGCGTCGATGAGAGCCTGGTCAGCCTTCGGCCAAGTGGTCATGTGCACCGACTCGGCAGCGCCCGGCACGGTGGGGCGGAACAGGTCCTGCCACACGCGCTCGGTGATGAACGGTGCCAGCGGCGCCATCAGCCGGGTGAGCACCTCAAGGGTCTCGTGCAGCGTCCACAGGGCACCCGGATCGCCGTCCCAGAAGCGGCGGCGCGAACGGCGCACGTACCAGTTCGACATTTCGTCGATGAAGCCAGAAATGAGGCTGCCATAACGCTGGGTGTCGTAATTCTCCATGGCATCAGTGACATCGACAACGAGCTGCTGGGTGGCCGAGGCGAGCCAGCGGTCGAGCACATGACGCCCCGCCATCTCGGGGGCCACCCCGGCGGGCGTCCAATGGTTGGCGCGGGCATAGAGCGAGTGGAAAGCAACCGTGTTCCAGTAGGTGAGCATCACCTTGCGCACCACTTCTTGCAATGTGGTGGGGCCCACGCGGCGGGCAGACCACGGCGAGCCAGCAGCCGCCATGAACCAGCGCACCGAATCGGCGCCATGATCGTCCATCAGGGGAATGGGCAGCAAAATATTGCCCAGATGCTTGCTCATCTTGCGGCCGTCCTCGGCCAGAATGTGGCCCAGGCACAACACCCGCTTGTAGGCAGATTCGCCGAACACCAGCGTGGGCACGGTCATCATCGTGTAGAACCAGCCGCGCGTCTGGTCAATGGCCTCACAGATGAAATCGGCGGGGAAATGCTGCTCGAATTTCTCCTTCGAGCCCTCAACCCACGGATATCCCCATTGAGCAAAAGACATGGAGCCCGAATCGAACCAGGCGTCGATCACCTCGGGCACGCGGCGATAGGTGCCCTCTTCGCCGTCGAGGGTGAAGGTGATGTCGTCAACGAACGGACGATGCGGGTCCATCTGGGCCAGCTCTGGACGCCCGGCAAGCTCGGCCAGCTCAGCGCGTGAACCAACGCAATGGAGTTTGTCGGTCGCGTCATTGCGCCACACCGGCAGCGGAGTGCCCCAATAGCGGGTGCGTGACAGGGCCCAATCGATGTTGTTGCGCAGCCAATCGCCGTAGCGTCCCCATTTGATCGATTCGGGATGCCAAATGGTGTCCTCGTTCTGCGCGAGCAGTTCCTGCTTGCGTTGGGTGGTGCGGATGTACCAGCTGGGCTGTGCGTAATAGATCAGCGGAGTGCCGCAGCGCCAGCAATGCGGATATGAGTGGGTGTACATCACCGACTTGAGCAGAATTCCGCGCTTGGTGAGGTCATCAATCACCACTGGATCGGCGTCCTTGAAGAACAGGCCACCCACCAGGCCGAGGCCAGCTTCGAAGGTGCCGTCCTTGCGGATCGGGTTGATCACCGGCAGATCGTTGGCGCGGCCTACCTCCATGTCGTCAGCGCCGAAGGCCGGAGCCTCGTGCACCAGGCCGGTGCCGTCGTCTGTGGTGACATAGTCGGCCAACACAATGAAGTTGGCTCGCTTGTCAAAGGGCACCAGGTCATAGGGACGCTCATAGTCCCAGCCCGCCAGCTCACGGCCGGGCTTGGAATCAACGATCTTCCAGACGGGCTGGTCATCATCGTCGCGCTCGCCCAAAACCTTGCCAAACAGTGGTTCCGCCACAACGAGTTCCTCGGAACCATTGGTGGCCAGCACATAGTTCACCTCGGGGCTCACCGCCACGGCGGTGTTGGACACCAGCGTCCAGGGGGTGGTGGTCCACACGGCAAGGCGGGCTCCGCGCTCGGCCCACGGCCCCGACTTCAGCGGGAAGGCCACATAGATCGACGGCTCGGAAACGTCCTTGTAGCCCTGTGAAACCTCGTGGTCGCTCAGCGCCGTCTCGTCGTGGGGGCAATAGGGCGTCACCCGGAAGTCCTGCACCAGCAGGCCGTCATTGAAGATCTTCTGCAGCGCCCACCATTCCGAATCGACATATTCGGGGGCCATGGTCCAATAGGCGTCGTCCAGATTCACCCAATAGCCCATGCGGCGGGTGAGTTCGGCGAATTCGTCAACATGCTCGGTGACCGAATCGCGGCATTTCTCGTTGAACTTGGCGATGCCGTATTCCTCGATCTGGCTCTTGTGGTCGAAGCCCAGATCTTTTTCGACGGCGAGCTCGACGGGCAGACCATGGCAATCCCAGCCGGCCTTGCGGTCAACTTGGAAGCCCTGCATGGTCTTGTAGCGCGGGAACATGTCCTTGAACACCCGCGCCTCGATGTGATGGGTGCCGGGCTGGCCGTTGGCGGTGGGCGGGCCTTCGTAGAAGTTCCAGCGCGGGCCGCCCTGGGTGGCCTGCCACGACTTGGTGAAGGTGTTGTTGGCGTCCCACAAGGCGATGATCTCGTGGTCCATCGCCGGCAGGTCGATGCGCGCGGGCACGGCCTTGTAGCTCGGCGAATCGCCGACGGAATGTGCGGGATTGGTGCTGGTGGTCATGGTTCCTCTTCGCTGAACACGGCCCCGACGCTTCTCGCCGGGCCGTCATGCACGAAGGGACGAGCTCGGTCGGTGAAACACCGACGTGGCCCGCGGTACCACCCTTCTTGGAGACGCCCACTGCTCTGCGATCACCATTTCTGGCGATCCGGGCTCAGCCGTTCCCACTTGCTTGCTGCCGCTGCCGGTTCTACTGGGCAATCCGACCAACTTGCTCAGATCGGACGACCGTTCTTCCGGCGGCTCAGGAGTGATGGCTCCGTCAACGCTGTGCGACGACGCCCATTGTAGGGGCCGGGCATGAGTGTGTTCGCCGTGACCGGAGACGCCACGAAGGCATGAACCAGCAGCCGCCAAATCTCGCCACGAGCAAAATCCTTGAACTTTCACATACCGGGCAAAAATCGTTTACCCTTGTGGGGACCCCTATCCCGAGTAAGACCCCTGAAAGGCTCCCGATGTCCCCCACCACATCCCGAGTGGCATCCCTGGCTGTTGCGCTGACTTTGAGCGCAACCGGCCTGGTTTTCGCCGCTTCTCCTTCACTTGCCGATGATTCGGCCATTTCTCCGGTCGTCGGACCAGTCACCGGGGGCACACGCGTGACCGTGCCCGACCCCGGCACACTCGAATTCGTCGACATGGCCACATCGAGTTCCAGCACGGTGGCCCTCACTGCCGATGGCATTGCCTATTCATGGGGCGCCAACGCCTTCGGACAGCTCGGTCAGAGCCTGCCCGGCACGTCTCCCTATGTGAATGTCGCCACCCCGACTGCCGTCACCATGCCTGCCGGAGCCACCTTCGAAAGCATCGAATCGACCGGCTATGGCTACGCCGCGCTGGGCAGCGACGGCAACATCTACACCTGGGGCCTCAACCAGTACGGGACTGCCGGCAACGGCACGCTCGACAATTACCAGGCTGCCCCCGTTGCGGTATCGCGCCCCGATGGCGTCACCTTCACAGCTGTGTCCCCCGGCTGGTATTTCACACTGGGCTTGGACAACCAGGGCCGGATTTGGGCCTGGGGTGAAAACGAGAACGGTCAATTGGGCAACAACTCCAATGTCGATTCTCTGATGCCCACCCTGGTCTCCAGCCCCGCAGGTCTCAGCTTCACTGACATTGCTGCGGGAGTGCGCACAGGCGGCGCCGTCACCACTACCGGCCTTGTCTACACATGGGGTTGGAACAACGGCGGCGAATTGGGCATCGGCAGCCTGTCCAACCGCACCGCGCCCGTGGAAGCCAAGCTTGCCACCGGCGTGACAGTCAGTGACCTTGAGGCCGGCAATGGCACCTTCACTGCCCTGGGCACCAACGGCATCACCTATGCGTGGGGCAAGGGCACCACAACGCCGATCGGCAACGGCACGGCCGCCGTCACCAACGCACCAGTGTCCGTGACCCTGCCCGCTGGCGTCACCTTCGTTTCTGTTGATGCCAACGTCGGTGCGTCCCACACCATCGCTTTGGGTTCGGACGGCCTCACCTATGTATGGGGTCTGAACACTCCCCCTGCGGGCGACACGAACACCGGTGGCATGACGTGGACCGGCCAGCTGGGTCTGCCGTCCACCACCACCAGCCTGTTGACTCCCACGGCCGTCAGCTCGATTGCTTCATGCAGCGGCGCAATCGTTGCTGCCGGTTGGTACCAGTCGGCAAATCTGTGCAACGGCACTTTGCAGGGCTGGGGTTATGTGCTGCGCGGCACCTTCGGTGATGCCGCCCAGACCGCAACCGCCACCGCCACTCCGGTGACAATGGTGAATCCCGAACTGGAAGTCACCTCGGTGACCTTCGACGCCCTGGAGGGCACCGAGCTGTCAGAGAATGCCGACGGCACATGGAGCGTCACCACCCCGGCACATGCTGCCGGACCGGTTGACGTGATCGTGTCCACCGCCACCGCTGCTGGAACCAACGCAAGCTCCAGCACCTATACCAATGGCTTCACCTATGAGGACGTTGTCACGCCAACTCCGACTCCCACGCCTGAAGTGACGCCGACTCCGACACCCGAGGTGACGCCAACCCCAACTCCGACGCCTTCAACCGAGGAAACTCCCATCACCATCCCCGAGCTCAAGGGCATTATCGCGATGGGCACCATCGCCCCGGGTCAGAGCTTTTCCATTGCCGTGCCGCTCACACTTCCCGCCCAGAGCAGCGATCCCGATGCCGCAAATATCCAAGTCGAGATCAGAGATGTGAACCTGACCCCTTCGGGCGACCATCCCATCCGCATTGTGCGCGACTTTCTGGCCTACCCGCGTGAGACGTCCGACGGAAACAATGTTGTGCCCTTCACCGGCCAGTTCGTGGCAGCAACGCTGTCCACTGATTCTGAGGGCAATGCGATCTACACCACCGTCCCCGAGATGCAGCAATACATGCCCACCGCCGAGCTGGGCGAGAACTACTGGGTGAACAATCTCAGGACCGCCGCCGAGGGCTCAGTAAGTCAGACTGATCTGTTTGCGCATGGCTATTACACGGTCGATGCCGATGCCATCGAGGCTGCTGTGGCCACCCATGGCTATTCGGTGCTCGTGAGGGACACCGGCGCTTTGGCGAGCAGCTACCAATACGTTGCTGAGGGCACCACCACCATCGTGGACCCGCAGGGCAATGTGGTGGCCGACGACCCTGAGAACACCGCGCCACCCGTCATCGTGCGCGAGGTGATCAGCGGCCAGGACGCCAGCATGTTGTCCACCGACAGTTTTGATGCAGCCGATGCCGACGGCATGAACTTCCAGGTGGTTGATCACGAAGGCAACGCCGTGGCTCTGGATAGCCCTGATATCACCATCACCGGCATGCCCGATAACACCCGAGTGCCGGGCAGTTATCCCATCACTGTCACCTATGTGCCCGATGGTGTGTCTCTTACACAGACACTCACCATCGAGGCTGTGGCCGTAACCCCCGAGGACCCGACCCAGACGGATGACATCGTGACCATTCCCGACACTCCGGGCGTGGACTATCAGGTTGATGGGGTTACCGTCACCGGCACCATCTCTGTTGGCGATGACCAAACCGTCACTGTCACCGCTGTGCCCCAAACTGGCTACGAGTTTCCTGACGACGCCACCACCGGCTGGGACTTCAGCTATGACGCCCCAGCCATTGTGGTGACGCCCACTGCTCCGCCGATTGTGGACAACCAGATTGTGATTCCCGAGGTTGAGGGCGTGGACTATCAGATTGACGGAGTCACTGTCACCGGCACCATCTCGGTGCCGGTTGGTGAGACCGTCACCGTGATCGCCGTCGCCCGTGACGACTATGCCTTCCCAGAGGGTGTCGTGGTCAGCTGGGAATACTCCTGGACCGGAATTGGTGATGGCTCTGATGCTGGTGACACCGGCGGCACCGTGACGGTTGAGCCTGGTGATCTCGTGTCCTCAGGCGCAGGGGTGACCACGGGTGGCGAGGCCGACGACAGCAACACGGGCGCGCTCATCGGTTTGGGTGTGGCGCTGGCTGTGATCGGCGCTGGCACTGCCGCGGTGATCATCCGCAGGCGGCGCTGAGGCTCAGCCCGACCGAACTGGAGCTGGTAACCCGGCTCTGACAACGGTAAATGCCCCGCTGGACATATGTGCAGCGGGGCATTTGTCTATTTATCAACCTCGTCTTTTCTGCAACATTTCACTCACAGCAACTTCACAGATAATTCAACGTGCTGTTTGCATTTCCCCTAATCAAGCCCATGTTGTGGAAAGTACTTTGCACTTGATCATTTTATGACGCATACTGACCGGGAACGTTTGGCCCCCCAACAGAAAGTGGAACTAACTGATGATGTTCCGTACACCTTCCCGAGTGACCAAACTCTCGCTGGCTTCGCTGTCAGCTGCCGCGCTGATGACCAGCGTGTTCGTCGGCTCAGCCGCCGCAGACACCACCAGCACCGACCCGTCGGCAAGCAGCAGCTCGGCAGCCCCGAGCAGCTCCGCAACCGACACCACCTCGGCGTCACCTTCGGCCAGCACCAGCACCGATGCTCCCTTGAAGAATGTGATCACCGCCACCAATGCGACAATCCTGGCCGGCGATCCCTATGACGCTCTCACCGATTCCAATGTGACCGTCTACGACTCCGAGGGCAATGCCGTCACAGTCACAAGCGCTGACATCTCCGTCAGCGGTGTTCCTGCCAGCACCTACACACCCGGCAGCTACCCGATCACCATCACCTACCTTGCCGACGGCACCACACTGGATGTCACCTTGGTGATCCTGGCTGAAGCAATCCCGGTGGAGCCCAGCGTGGTGGACAACCAGATTGTGATTCCCGTGGTTACCGGTCTGGATTATCAGATTGATGGCGCCACCGTCACCGGAAATGTCTCGGTTGCCGTGGGCGACACGGCCACTGTGACTGCCGTTCCCCAGGCTGGCTACGGCATTCGTGAAGGCGCTGTGTACAGCTGGAACTTTGCATGGTCGGGCCCCGGCATGAGCGATGCAATTCAGGGCACCGCAGATAGCATCTTTGACGGCACCAACTATGAGGTGTCGACCGGCGCTTCCATCGACACCGGTGGCGACGCCGATGCGAATGGCCTCGTGGGCCTGGGCGCCGGACTGGCCCTGATCGGCGCTGGCGCTGTGGCGTTCAACCGCCGCAAACACTGACGCTGCGCAGTTGCACCAAGACTTGGCGAGCGTTGGCGTGAATAGCAGGTAGAGCCAAACAGCACGGGGGTGTTGGACACGCCAACTGCCCGTCAAAGGGAGGTCCCCGCATCCATCTGGGTGCGGGGACTTTTCCATACTTCACAGTGGCTGCTGATTCACCGGTTGGTGCGCTGGAGGGAACCATCGCCGTGGTCAAAGACGTGTTGGACGACATGGGTGCCGCGGGCGAGGTGCCGCCAGAATCACTTGACCTCGGGGTAGTGCATGCGATGTATACATCGCGTACAATGACTACATGAGTACCGATCTGAGCGCTTCTCTGTCATTGCGCCTCCGTCCTGAGACTCGCGACCGCATCGCAACTATCGCAAGGGCAACACGTCGTAGCCAGGGTGACGTTGTGCGGGAGATCCTGGACCGAGACCTGGGCAAACTGGAGTGGGAATTGCGAATTACCGAGCGGGTAGCTGCACATCGCAACGGTCAGGCCAAGGCTGTCACCTCGGATGAACTCGACCGCGAAATGGGCTGGGACGGTCCTCCCGCGCCGGATGCACTGGACTGGGTTGAATGAGCACGTGGCAGATCGAATACGACGCATCGGCAGCACGTTGGTTCCGAAAAGCTGATCCGCAGGTGGCTCGGCGTATCCGTGATGGCCTCCATGCCGTTGTGGCAACGGGTGACCCAAGAGCCCGAGGCAAGGCACTATCAGGGGAGCTGGCGGGGCTTTGGCGATACCGCATCGGAGACTACCGAGTGATCTGCGATATTCAAGATGAGCGCTTGGTGGTTTTTGTCGTAGCCAGCGGCCACCGCAGCAACATCTACGACCAGTGAACCCATCAGACGCGCTCTCAGTGCTAGATCACCCTATTCACAATGAATTCACAGAAATTGGACGATATTCACCAATCCCCGTGTGACTAGGGGATATCTGCTTGACATAGGGGAAATGGGGGACGAAACTCGGCAACGGACCCACCCCGTCCAACCCCAATGAGAAGTGTGACCCCTATGACCACAACTCGCTCAAGATTGTCCAGAATTTCGCTGGCGCTGGTTTTAGCCGGTGCACTGTTGGCCAGCACCTTCGCCAGCGCTGCCCTTCCCCATGCCTCCGCAGAGACCACGAGCGATGCTGCTGCCGCCGTGACCACAGACTCAGCCCTCGCTTACAACGGACTCAACCCGAATACGGGATCCATCACCACTGACGGCATCACCCACAGCGTGGGCCTACAGGTGACTGACGCCTCCGGCAATACGGCGCTGACAAACATTGCCGAGGACCCTGAATCCCTGTCCATCATCAATCCTGATGCTGCCTCAGTGTCGATCGTGTTCAACTTCTCGAACGAGACTTCTGCGCCGCTGAGGCTCAATCAGTGGCTGTTGACGCCCATTTATTTCGATGCGTCCGCGCTGACTGTTGATGCTTCGGGCTTTGACACCAATGGCCTCACTGCTGCCAATGGGAACCAAAACCTTGGCGATGTCAGCCTGACGTATGCGGGCACAGCTGGCACGGCAGTCCCGTGGGCCAGCTATTCCAGCTCGTATTCGCCTGAGGACCTGTGGGAAATGAATGCTGCCGGCACCCTGGCGGCCGGTCAGTCGATCTCGCTCAGCATTCCCCTGACACTTCCCGATCCGGTTGACATCTCGGCTGACTATGCAGAGTTCCAGCTGGGTGAGCTGACATGGACCGAAACATCGGGTTCGATATTCACCTTCAACCGCACCCGTTTTGCCACACAGTGCACCATGTCCGGCGACAGCTCACTGCCTTTCACGGGCAAGTACTTGGCGGCGCTGAAAACAACCGATGCTGATGGCAACCCGGTTTACACCTACATTCCTGAACTCCAGCAATACATGCCCACCGCAGAACTCGGTGAGAACTACTGGGTGAACAACTTCGGTCAGGCTGAGGAAGGCTCAACCACCGAGAGTGTGTTGTACACAGGCGGCTCAGATGCCGTTGATACCGCACCGATTGCCGATGCCTTGGCCAGCCATGGCTATTCGATTGAAGTGAACCCGGCAGACGGCAGCTTGCTGGGCACCTACTACTACAACGTTGATTCCCTCACCGGATGCTCCAGTGAAGATGGCTACACCGCAGCTCCGTACGTGTCCGTGCGCCAGGTCGTCGCAGCTGAAGATGCCACCATCACCGTGAATGACCCCTTCGACGTGGCAACCAACCTTGGCGCCAAGGTCTACGACCGCACCGGGGCCGAAGTTTCCCTGGACAGCGATGACGTGACCATCGAGGGTATTCCGGCCGACACATCGGTGCCCGGAGGCTACCCCATCACCATCACCTACGGGCCTGACGCTGTTTCGTTGACCGTCACGCTGACGATCCAGCCACTCTCCGTGACACCGATCGAGCCGACCTTCGATGACCACCAGATCGTGATTCCCACGGTTCCCGGTGTGGACTATCAAATTGATGGCGCCACAGTCACGGGAACCATCTCGGTGCCTGAGGGTGAAACGGTCACCGTGACGGCTGTTCCGCAGGCCAGCTATGCCTTCCCCCACGGCACCAAGGCAAGTTGGGACTACTCGTGGTCCAGCGATTCCGGCTCCACCGGTGGTGATAACACCGGCACCACGGATGACGCTGCGGCCAGCTCTTCAGACACCACGGATGGCACATCCGTTTCCACCGGTGGCGATGCTGATGCGAGTGATCTGGCCGGTGTGGGTGCCGCTCTGGCACTGATCGGTGCTGGTGCTGCGGCGCTGAGCCGTCGCAAGCGCTGAGCCCTTGCAAGGGTTTGTGTGTGAATGCCCCAGAACTGGGCAGTGATTGCGCACAGTCCCGTTGAAGTGAGGTCCCGTTGAAGTGGGTCCCCGCATCCGATTGGGTGCGGGGGCTCTTCGTTTCCGAGCTGGGTCACATGCTGCAAAACTGCTGGTCAGGTTGAGTTTCGGAGTAGCTTCGAAGGTGGCTTTGGCGCAAACTCGCGCTCCATAGGAGGCCCCAAGAATGACACTCCACACAACAACACCCCACACGACCACTCATCGTCGCGCACTGGCCTTGATCGCGGCCGGAACTCTGTTGAGCGCGGGCATGGTGATTGCCCCAACCGTGCAGGCATCCGCCGATGACGCCCATCAGAACAGCTGCGACGCAACAGCCATCAATGGCCCCAGCGACGGGGATTGGGTCCGCTGGCCTGGCGAAAAAGTTCCGGTGGGGCCCGTCGAGGACGGCTACACCTTCGAGGACTGGGCCTATCCCGGCGTGACTACCGGACTGTGCCAGCCGGGTGAGTACTGGAACCAGTGGATCAATCTGTTTGACGATGCCGCCAACGCGTCAAACGGTGTCGTTTCCTACACCGACGCCAATGGCGTGTTGCAGGTCGGCGCCACCGTGACTGCTGTGAAGTATCCCAATCCTGCTGAGCTTGCCTACGACGGCAATGGCGGCGCAGGCAACGTTGATGGCGCCACGGGCGTCACTGACGACCATGTGGCCGTTGCCGACAACGATTACAGCTACGACGGTTATGAGTTCACCGGCTGGAACACCGCAGCCGACGGTTCAGGAACTGCCTATGCCGTCGGCGACGACTTCACACTGCTGGGTGATGTAACCCTGTATGCCCAGTGGCAGCAGCTTGCTGCCCCTGCGGAGCCCACTGGTGAAGCAACACCAACCGCTGAGGGAACTCCCACTGCTCAGTCCAGCACCCCGACGGCAAACAGCCCTGCTGTCACCACTCTCGGCGCGACTGTTGCGACCGGTGGTCAGAGCACTGATCTGGGCGGAATCGGCCTGGCAGTTGGAACTGGCGCGCTCGTGGTTGGGGGCGCAACAGCAGCGATCGTGGCACGCAAGCGCCATCACTGATCTGATGTAGTGCCCGCCAGCAGAACAACACAGCTGGCGGCTGAGGAGGGGTCCTGTTCCCAAGCGATGTGGGAACAGGACCCCTCACGCGTACCCACTCGAAGGACGGTCGATACACCACCACCCATGGAACAGCTTGGTGCAGACTCTTGAAAAAGATCCACCGAACTGCTTCGCTTGAGCCAACGAACCCCGCCAAGGCTAGAGCGATAGCTTCCTCAAACTGGCGGGCTTTTACTTTCTTGGGGCTTCAAGGCCACTGGACGCCGGTCAGGACGCACGGCCAGTCCAATCTGTGTCGAGCAACCAGGTTCCATTCTGCTTGACCATCTCGTAGGAGACCGATTTCTTCTCCGTGTACGGCCCCCAGCCTGGCGGATATGCGGTTAGTTCATTACCGCTGGCATCGACCACTTTCGTGTTGTAAAGACACCTAACTGTGGCGTGCACTGAAGTATTGCGAACCTGGGGCACAAGTTCACATTGCACGTTCGTGAGCGCCACGTTAATCACTTGATAGCGTGATGAGGTCCAAATCTGGCCGATACTCCCTTGACGATAACCCTCCGCTTCCAGCGCAGCATGGTATTCCGGTGTGGATAATGGCACCAACTCGTCAAGCCACTGCAGCGGCGAATCCATTCTTGAGGACATGGAATTCTCTCTAATATCCACGATATGCATCACCGGATCAGCTACTTCTGCTGGCGCGGGAGCGGGTTGATTGACCCCGGGGGCACCCATCGGTCCGGGTGGCCACTCAGTCACGGTGTCTGAGGGAGCCCCTTCGGAGGCGGTGGAACTGGCTTCCGACAAGGTCGTTGATGAGTCGGTGGGCACGGCTTCTGAAGAAGATGCCTCACTGGCACTCTCGTTGGCGGAGTCACTGGATGAGTCAGATCCACGACTGAGGAGAACTCCACCGACCACCAAGGCCAGGACCAACACCACCGCAATTGTCACCGTCAACACCCGGTGCTTTGCAATCCATGATGTTTTTGGTGCGGGCGGAAGGTCCTCTGGGGTGATGGGCATGGATCAGCAGTCCTTTCGTGGGTTCACTGATCAATGCGCGTCAGTGCGATGAGAGTGATGTGGGTTCGCCGGATATCGACAGTGATAGCCGGGTGAAATTTATCATGATCGCGTATCGAAACAGGAGAATTGAGGGTGCCGCACTCGGCCTAGCGCTGACGGCGCTCGGATCGCTCAACAGAGCTGAGCTGCAATTCCTTGCCTGCAGCGTCAAGCAGTGTTGTCAGCGTCAGAACTCGTGGTGACCGCAGTCCCGTTTCCAGAGCACTCACACACGCCTGCGAGAGCCCTGCCTTGTCGGCAAGTTGCTTTTGTGTGAGCCCCGCATCATGGCGTGCTTGATAGACCAGCTCTGCAACACGCAACTGCATTTCGACTTCTCCACGGGCTGCCTCACATTCGGCTCGCTCCTGCGGAGTCATCGCCGCCCAAGTTTCGACTTTGACCTGTTCCCATGAGTAGGTCTTCATAGCGGCCTTTCTGTCGCGAGGTGAACATGCCAGCCTAGCCGGTAATCTCCAACGCGCCGTCCCACGCTTTCAATCAGCGTCGTAGGTGCTCAACGCCTCAACTACTCAGCGCGCCATCTGTTGCGACAGATCATCATCGATGTCCAACGCCTTGTAGAGGCTCTCGCGGCTCATACCAGTTTTGCGGGCAATCTCAGTCATACCGATACCCCTTGCCACGTCACCGATGGCGGCTTTCAACAGCTCGACATCATCCTCTTCCATGATGGCTTGCAGGTAGGCAACGACGTCCTCATGTGTGCGCAGTTGCTCGCTGGGGTCCCAGCGTGTCAATTTGTCAGCCATCATTCCCCTTCTTCTCGATTACAATGGGAAATGGAGGTCCCGGCTAACTAGTTCTTAGCCGGGGCCTCATCTCACTCCTGCTCGTCAGGTTCATCGGGCTTGTGAGCAAAGTTCCTTCGCCTTAATTGTGTCGTCCTCTGCTCGAATGCGGTGAAAGTCTTCATCGCCACCATCCCTTCTCCCCACACCACACAACAAGGGGACCCACCCGAAGGTGGATCCCCTTGTCATCAGTCTGGCTGGTGCCGCCCGGAAAGAACGTCACCCAGCTTGACTAGTTGCTTCAGCTCGCGCCGTTGCCGTTCTGAGCCACAGCGGCGTCATGGGAAGCGATGAGACGCTTCTCATCAGGCCCGATGAAGGCGAACAACACAATGGCGATCACCACGCAGGCCGTGAGGGCGCCGAAGGCGACTCCCCAACCGGCATGCTGCACGAGCCAGCCCACACCGGTGGACGCCATGGTGGCGCCGATCACATAGCCGAACAGACCGGTGAAGCCTGCCGAGGTGCCAGCAACCTGACGGGCCGACATGTCGAGGGCCTGAAGGCCGATGAGCATGACGGGGCCGTAGATGAAGGCGCCGATGAAGAACAGGAACACCATGAGCAGCCAGTACGGCGTGCCCACGGGAGCCAGCCAATAGGCCACCAGAGCAATGCCACAGCCGATCATGAAGGTGATGCCGGTCTTGGTGCGGTTGCCCTTGAACACCTTGTCGCTGATCCAGCCGCAGGCGAGGGTGCCCACCAGGCCGGCCAGCTCGAACAGTGAGAAGCCGGCAATACCGGCAGTCACCTTGGTGCCGTGCACCTGCACCAGATAGGTGGGCGTCCACGACAGCACGCCATAACGCAGTGCATAGACGAACACATTGCACAGTGCCAGCAGCACCATCACACGGTTCTTGAACACATGATTGACGATCACCTGCCAATAACTCTCATTGGCAATCTCTGCGCTGTCGACCTCAACCTTTGCGGGGTCGTTGCGATGCTCCTCAATGGTGGGCAGACCGACCGAGGCCGGGGTGTCACGAATGGTGAGGAAAGCAAACAGCGCCACCACAAGGGCGATCACTGCAGGCAGCCAGAAGGCCGACTGCCAGGAATCACCGGTGATTGCCAGGCCCCACGAGGCGGCCGCACCGACGGCTACGCCACCGACGTTGTGGGCACAATTCCAGATTGCAGTCTTCCAACCGCGCTCATTGGTTGAGAACCAATGCACCAGCACACGGCCTGAGGGAGGCCACCCCATGCCCTGGAACCAACCGTTGACAAACATGATGATGGCGAAGATCGCCACAGAGCTGGTGAGCCACGGCACGAATGCCACGAGCAGATTGGCCACGGCTGAAAGCGCCAGGCCGATCGGCATGAAATAGCGGGCATTGGAACGGTCGGAGACCGTTGCCATGAAGAACTTCGAGAAGCCATACGCAATGAGCACTGCGTTGGCAATGAGGCCGATGCCGACCTTGTCCACCTTGCCGTCGTCCAAAAGAATGGGCGCGACCAGTGAGATGTTGTTGCGGATCAGATAGAAACCGGCATATCCAACGAAGATGCCCAAGAAAACCTGGAGACGCATTCGCGGATATTTCTGTTCCACCTGATCATCGGGCAGACGTGGCGCGGGAAGGGGCGCAGAAAGCCACGACCTCTTCCGTGCCGACTGCTCGTTACCCGCCACCGTGGCAGGGTCAGTCGTTGACATGTTGCTCCTTTGCACTGGCCGAGCGCACGCTGGGCCGAGGGCTATTGCAACACAAATCATCTTTATTGTGGAACATGGGCTTCGCCGTGAGTAGCAGCTCAGGCGTGAATCACCCTGTGTCTGCACGGATGCGCGCAAAGGTTTCCGAGCGATAGCGCTTTATTGCGCATTACGCCTGGTCAGCGGCACACTCTCAGGGTTCACCCGGGGTATGCACCAACTCCCAGCGGATGCCCATATGTTCTGACAAAGAGAACCCCAGAGAAAGGGCATGCGACACAGTGGGAGGCACGACAAGACGGCTCTATCAGGAACCGGATTCCTCATCATCATCGTCATCATCAGAATCGCCATGCAACAGCACGCGATCAACACCCTGGATCTCACTCATTGCAGGCACCAATTCACGCAATGGCTGATTCCCGAAAAAGCGCATTTCCATGGAAATGAGATCGCGATCCTTTCGCGGAAGCCGGCGTGTGGAACGCACTTCGGCAGCGAAACCCTGGGCTGTTGCGGCCCCAAGAATCTTGCGCAGCACGCCCTGACCATCCTCATAGACAATGCTCATCTCACGACGGCGGTCACTCGGCGGAATCTTTCGAATAAGTGGCCCCACAACGAAGATCGTCAACAGATGCACGATGGTGAGAATCACGCCCAGGAAGATCAATCCCGCTCCCACAGACATGCCAATTGCAGCCGTGAGCCAGATGGTGGCGGCGGTGGTGAGACCACGCACGAAGTTGCGGCCCTTGAAGATCACACCGCCACCGAGGAAGCCGATGCCGGACACAATCTGAGCAGCAATTCGGGTGGGATCAACGCCCTGCGTCACACCGTCGAGGCCAGCCCCAAAGCCGAACCACGAGACCAAGGTGAGCCCGCAGGCCCCCATGCCCACCAACACATGCGTGCGATAGCCCGCGTTCTTCTGGTGGATCGAGCGCTCCACGCCCACCACGGAGCACAGCACAAAGGCAATGCCCATGAGCAGCAGCTCGCGCAGCACCAGACCACCGGAGAACCAGGTCATGGCATCATCCCTGATGTGCCTGGCGGGCACGCCACGCGGAGCCCACCATGTCGTCGAGATTGTTGCGCATCTTCCAGTCGATGTCACGGGCAGCCTTCTCGCCGCGAGCAACGATCCGAGCCGGATCACCCGGACGACGGGGCGCAATCTCAGGTGAAAAATCAATATCGGTGACTCTGGCGATGGCGTCCATGATCTCGCGCACCGACGAGCCGGTGCCACTGCCCAGGTTGTAGGCGGTGTCCAGCGTCTTGCCGGCCATCATCGCCTGCGCCGCAGCCACATGGGAGCGCGCCAGATCGGCCACATGCACATAGTCGCGCACGCAGGTGCCGTCGGGCGTCGGATAGTCGTCGCCATTGATCTTGGGTGTGCCACCCTCCAGCAGCATGTTGAACACGATGGGGAAAAGGTTGTGGGGGCTTGTGTCATAGAGCTGATCGCTGCCCGAACCCACCACATTGAAATAGCGCAGATTGACGCCCTGCCAGGCATCATCCACTGCAGCCATGTCGCGATTGAGCCACTCCCCCAGCAACTTGGTCTCGCCATAGGGCGACTCGGGATGCAGTGCGGTTTCCTCGGTCACCTCGTCGGTGTCGGGGGTGCCATAGACCGAAGCCGAGGAGCTGAACACATAGCGGTGCACACCGGCCAGCTGCATGGCACGCAACACCGACACTGTGCCGGTGGCGTTCTGGTCGTAGGTGTGCAGCGGACGCGAGACCGAAACCCCCGCATATTTGAACCCCGCAACATGCACCACGCCCTCGCAGTGATGCTCTGACAAGGTGGCCTGCACCAGATCGGTGTCCAAGATCGAGCCCTTCACAAAGGGCACGTCATGGGGCACGAAATCGGCATGCCCACTGGAAAGATCATCGATCACCACCGGATCAATGCCGGCCGTGCGGAATTCCTGCACAATGTGCGATCCGATGTAACCGGCGCCACCTGTGACCAACCAACTCATGCCGCACTCCTCACCGCATCCGCACACAGCAGATGCACGATTCAACTGTCTTGACCCTAGCGGGCCTAGCGGGCGCGTTGTCATTGGGCGCGCAGAATACCCGGCCATTCACAAGCTAGGCTCATCGAGTTGACCGGAGGAATACATGCTGAAGAAATGGATTTGCCTGGGCTTGGCCACGCTCGGATTCTTGCTCGTCCGCTTTGCCGTGCCCACCACCGACGGGCTCACCGTCGCAGCGAAGGGCGCGCTTGCCGTGGCTGTTTTCGCCATCATCGTGTGGGTGACCCAGGCGGTCTCCGACGCCCTCTCGGGATTCCTCATCATCCTGTTGCTGGTGCTGTCGAGCGGCACCAATCTGGCAGGCGCCTTCGCGGGCTTCTCCAACACCTCACTGTGGCTCATCGTGGTGGGCTTCGTGGTGGCCGCCGCAATGCAGCAATCCCGCCTCAGTGAACGCATCGCGCTGTCGGTGGAGCGAATGGCGGGTGGAGGGGGC
>CAXYYR010000012.1:0-35430 GCA_964293265.1 uncultured Propionibacterium sp. | reverse complement strand
TACCAGGGTGACCCCATTGACGAGCTTGGACTGCAGATGTGCCGTGACAGCTGCAATCGTCGTGCCCCAGGCAACGCCGATCATCGTGCCGTCGTTGACTGCCTCACCCAGGATGCTCGCTGCCACGCGAGCGACACGATCGAGGCGGCCGACATCGGAGACGGCTTCCTTCATCGTGACCACATGGGCATTGACGCCGAAGCGGCGGTGCAGCATGTCCTCAAGGGCAGAATGGGCACCCCGCGGATGGGTGAGCGTAATGCGCACCACACCGGTGTCGCGGGCCAATTTGATGTGGCGCGACACGGTTGATCGGGAGACACCCAGCTGATGGGCAATGGCGTCCATCGACTCGCCCTGCACGTAATAAAGCAATGCTGTGCGATACAGGTCGTCTTCGCGTTCAGCCATCGTCCCCACTTTCATTTGGCCAGTGGCACATTGTTGATCCCCATCAGGTTGATCCCCATCAGCCTAGCGCCGCAGTGCTTGTCATCCCCTCAAAAGGCGGATGGGGCCCGTCGTAGTGGGCATGAAGCACATTGCTCAGGCCGGGCTCACACCGCCCCGGCGATTTACCCATTGGTGCAGCGGTTAGCGTGGCAGACATGACTTCTGTTCCGAGCCTGAGTATCGATGAGATGCATCATGTGGATGCATGGTGGCGTGCCTGCAACTATCTGATTGCCGGTCAGATATATCTGCAGGAAAATCCGCTGCTGAAGCGTCCCCTGGTGCCTTCCGACATCAAGCCGCGACTTCTCGGCCACTGGGGCACGAGTGCTGGCCTCGGCTTCATCTACGCCCACCTCAATC
Organism: uncultured Propionibacterium sp.; assembly: GCA_964293265.1. GTDB lineage: Bacteria > Actinomycetota > Actinomycetes > Propionibacteriales > Propionibacteriaceae > Propionibacterium. The sequence continues at coordinate 34,614 of CAXYYR010000012.1, read as the reverse complement.
GCCTGATCCGTCATACCGGACAGGACATGATCTACATTGCTGGCCCCGGCCACGGCGGCCCGGCGTTGGTGGCAGCTGGATATCTGGAGGGCACCTACACAGAAATCTATCCGCGCGTGACACAGGACGAGGAAGGCATGCGGCGGCTGTTTCGGCAGTTCTCCACGCCAGGTGGCATTCCTTCGCATGCCTCGGTGACCACACCCGGCTCGATCCATGAGGGTGGTGAGCTGGGCTATGCCCTCTCGCACGGGTTCGGCGCGGTGTTCGACAATCCTGATCTCATCGCGGCAACGGTTGTGGGTGATGGTGAGGCCGAGACCGGGCCTGCCGAAGGCGGCTGGAAGGGAATCAGCTTTCTCAATCCGGTGACCGATGGGGCAGTGCTGCCGATCCTGCATCTCAATGGGGCAAAGATTGCCGGGCCCACCGTTCAGGCGCGCAAGGATCCGCAAGCTCTCCAGGCGCTCTATGAAGGCCATGGCTATGAGGTCGTATGGGTTGAAGGTGATGACCTGCCATGGATGCATGCTCGCTTTGCCGATGCCCTGGCCCATTGCTACGACCGGATCAGGCAGATCCAGACCGAGGCACGAACCGGTGATTGGGATGGCTCGATGCCCACATGGCCGATGATCATCCTGCGCAGCCCCAAGGGTTGGACAGGTCCCAGGATTGTGGACGGTCTGCAGGTGGAGGGCACCTGGCGCGCCCACCAGGTTCCGCTGTCGGGGGTGCGCACCAATACCGAGCACAGACAACAGCTCGAGACGTGGATGCGCTCCTATCGTCTGGACGAGCTCTTCGCCCCGGACGGCAGTCCCACCGAGTTGGTGACGGGCAACAACCCGATTGGTGACCAGCGCATGAGCGCCTCGCCCTATGCCAATGGCGGATTACTGTCCAAGGATCTGGACCTGCCTGATTTCCGTGACTACGGCGTGGCCGTCACGCCGGATACACGCGCCCACGAACGTCTGGAATCCACCCGCAAACTGGGTGAATACATGCGCGACATCTACCGTCGCAATCCCACGAATTTCCGACTCTTCTGCCCGGACGAAACAAATTCGAACCGTCTCGGTTCGGTGTTCGAGGCCAGTGACCGCACCTTCATGGAGCGCACTGCCATGCTCGACGTGAAGCTGTCGAACACCGGCCGGGTGATGGAGGTGCTTTCCGAGCACAACTGCCACGGCTGGCTCGATGGCTACACCCTCACAGGCCGTCACGGCATGTTTGCCACCTATGAGGCCTTTGCCATGGTCTCGGCATCCATGACCATGCAGCAGGCCAAGTGGCTCGAGGGTGCCTATGGTCTGGAATGGCGGGCCAAGGTGCCAAGCACGAACATCCTGCTGAGTTCCACCTGCTGGCGCAACGACCACAATGGCTTCAGCCACCAGAGCCCCGAGCTGCTGTCCCTGGTGCTCAACATGCGTGGCACCGTGAGCCGGATCTACCTGCCACCGGATGCCAATTGCCTGCTGGAAATTGCCGACCACTGCTTCACATCGCGCAGCTATGTGAATTTGATTGTGCAGGACAAGCAGCCGCAGCCCCAGTGGCTGTCGATGAGCGAGGCGGCTGAGCACTGCACCCATGGCTTCGGCATCTGGAGCTGGGCAGGCACCGACGGTCTGGATGATGCCAACCCCGACATCGTCATTGCCTGCGCAGGTGATGTGGTGACCATGGAGGCAGTGGCCGCTGCAGAGATCCTCAAGACCGCTCTGCCGGAAATGGCGGTGCGGGTGGTGGATGTGGAGGATCTCATGAGCCTCTACCGTCCCAAGGACCACCCACATGGCATGAGTGTGAAGGATTTCTCAGACATGTTCACCGATGACGTTGATGTGATTTTCGCCTTCCACGGATATCCGGGCGCGATCCATCAATTGGTGCATGGCCGTCCCGATGCTGATCGTTTCCGTGCCCGCGGATTCCGTGAGCAGGGCACCACCACCACGCCATTCGACATGGTGGTGCGCAATCATGTTGACCGCTATCACCTGGTGATGGATGCCATCAACAATGCGACCAATCGTCCCGAGGGCAGTCATGAGCTCTACCAATGGTGCGAGGAGCAGTTGGTGCGCCATTCCGATTACATAGTGGAGAATCTCGAGGACATGCCCGAAATTCGCGAATGGCAGCTGGGCGGCGGGGCATCCGGCGCCGTGGCCGAATTCGGCTCGGCAGACTGAGGCCGCAACGCCCTGTGCATTGGGTCTTGGGTGTTGGCTGATGTGCAGTGGATAACGGGGTTGGGCACTGGGCGGCGCGGCTAGGCTTGTGGGGTCATGCCCCACCCGCCCAGCCCAGCTGCCCAACCGCGCATCCGCTACGACTCCGCGCTGCCCATCAGCGCACACGTCGATGAGATCTCGGCGCTCATTTCGACCCATCAGGTGGTCGTCGTGGCGGGGGAGACCGGTTCGGGCAAGACCACCCAGCTGCCCAAGATCTGCCTCCAGCTCGGCCGGCGACATATTGGGCACACCCAGCCGCGTCGGATAGCTGCGCGCACCGTGGCGGAGCGACTGGCGGACGAGATGTCGGTTTCGATCGGCGAGGCCGTCGGATACCAGGTGCGGTTCACCAAACAGGCCGGACGCAATACTGCCATCAAGGTGATGACCGACGGGGTGCTGCTTGCCGAGATCAACCACGACCGCAGCCTGCGGCGATACGACACGATCATCATCGATGAGGCCCATGAGCGCAGTCTCAACATCGATTTCCTGCTGGGATATCTGAGACAGCTGCTGCCCAAGCGTCCGGATCTCAAGGTGATCATCACCTCGGCCACGATCGACACCCAGCGTTTCGCAGAACATTTCTGTGACAAGGATGGTCATCCGGCACCCATCGTCGAGGTCTCCGGACGCAGCTATCCGGTGGAGATGCGCTATCGCCCGATGGGCAACGAGGACGATCCGGCTGCCGACCAGGACATTTCGGGCGCCATTGTCGAGGCCGTAAGGGAACTGCGTGGAGCGGGCGACACCCTGGTGTTCCTCTCGGGTGAACGCGAGATCAAGGATGCCGACAAGGCCCTGCGCGATGCCAAACTCCCCGATACGCAGGTGCTTCCACTGTTTGCACGGCTGTCAGCAGCAGAGCAACACCGGGTATTCCAATCCCACAGTGGACGACGGATCATTCTTGCCACCAATATTGCCGAGACATCACTCACGGTGCCCGGCATCCGCTGTGTCATCGACACCGGTCTGGCGCGCATCTCCCGCTATTCGGTGCGCACCAAGGTGCAGCGATTGCCCATTGAAGCAATCAGCCGGGCCAGCGCCGATCAGCGCGCCGGACGATGCGGACGTGTGGCACCAGGTATCTGCATCCGGCTGTATTCCGAGGACGATTATCTGGCGCGCCCGGAATTCACAGAGCCCGAGATCCTGCGCACCAATTTGGCATCGGTGATTCTCAAGATGGCGCAGACCGATCTCGGCGACATCGAAACCTTCCCCTTCCTCGAGGCCCCCGATCGTGCCCAGATCCGTGATGGGTTGCGGCTGCTCGAAGAGCTCGGCGCACTGGCGGGTGGCATGCATGGTGCCGGACGTGGGCACGGAAGATCACTGCGCCTCACCCGCACTGGCCATCAACTGGCTGAGTTGCCCATTGATCCACGTCTGGGTCGCATGCTCATCGAGGCGGCACGGCGGGGCTGCCTGCGCGAGATGGAAGTGATCGTCTCGGCATTGGCCATCCAGGATGTTCGGGAGCGTCCCGCTGAAAAGCGGGAACAGGCCGATCGGCTGCATCGTCGTTTCTTCAGCGACGACGTTCTTAAATCTCCTCAGCCAGCCGAGGTGCCCGAGAGCGCTGAGCCCAAGCGCTATACGGTGCACACCGGGCGTGGCGGCGAATTCGATGGCGGAACAACCATCGGCCCGGGCGGTGACATCTTTGCCATTGTGCGGCTGTGGCGTTATCTGAAAAAGCAACGCAAGCAGCTCTCGGGCAATCAATTCCGTCGCCACTGCCGGGCAGAGTTCATCAATTACCTGCGGGTGCGTGAATGGCAGGATCTGAGAACCCAGCTGCGGGGCATAGACAAAGACCTGGGCCTGCGCCGAAATGAGCACGCTGCAGATGTGGACCAGGTGCTCATTGCAGTGCTCTCGGGTCTGCTGTCCCATGTGGGTCTGCTCGAGATGAAGCCCTCCACGTCACATCAGCGGGGGTCACATCAGCGGGGCCGCAAGCCGCGCCGCAGCAGCTCCGAATATTTGGGGGCTCGTGGTGCCAAATTTGCCATCCAGCCCGGCTCGGCGTTGTCGAAGCAACCGCCTGAACTGGTGATGGCTGTGGAATTGGTCGAAACCTCCCGGCTGTGGGCGCGCACCGCAGCTGCCATTGAGGCGGAGTGGGTAGAACAAGTGGCGACCGATCAGCTGCGCCACAGCTATTCGGAGCCCCACTGGTCGTCAAGCGCAGCGGGTGTTCTGGCCTATGAACGGGTCACGCTCTACGGCATACCGATCATTGCCGATCGTCTCACCGACTACGCCCATGTCGATGCTGCCGTTGCACGCGAGATCTTCCTCCGTTCAGGACTGGTGGAGTCCGGCTGGGTGCCCAATGACACCCATGCCTCACATGCCTTTCTGCAACACAATGCCGAAGTGCTGGCTGAGGTGGGTGAACTCGAGGAACGCACCCGACGCCACGATCTTCTGGTTGATGACCAGGCAATCTTCGATTTCTACGATGCCCGTGTGCCTGCAGGTGTCCATTCCGCTGCCAGCTTCGATGCCTGGTGGTCCACGCAGGATGACCAGCATCTGCTTGATTTCGACATGGACAACATCGTGCGTGCCGATGCTGATGCCGTCGACGGTGGTGCCTTCCCGGACCATTGGCGTGTCGGTGAGCTCGAGCTGCCGGTGAGCTATGTCTTCGATCCCGGGTCAGGTGCCGATGGGGTGACAGTGGACATCCAACTGGCTCAGCTCAATCAGCTCGGCCCACAGCCCTTCAGCTGGCAGGTGCCCGGGTTGCGTGCAGAATTGGCCACCGAGCTCATCCGCAGCCTGCCGAAGGGCCTGCGCACACACTTCGTGCCGGCCCCCGACCACGCCCACAGGGCCCTGCGTTGGTTGCGTGACCACGATCCCGATCGCACGACGTGGTTCCATGATGAGCTGGGGCGCGCTCTTGCAGCGCTCACCTCCGTGCCAGTGCCGCCGGATGCGTGGCAGCCGGAAACAGTGCCGGGACATCTGCGGGTTGGTTTCCGCATTCTTCACAAGGGACGCGTCGACCGAAGCGGGAAAGACCTTGCCGCCCTGCAGCAGGAATTGGCCAAGACCCTCACCAGGACACTCACGGCAGCCACCACGAAGGCCAAGCCGGTCACTGCCACCAGCTGGGTCTTCGGCGCCATTCCGCAACAGACCACGATCACCCGGGACGGTCTTTCGGTGACGGGCTACCCGGCTTTGCACGATGAGGGCAGTTCGGTGGGCCTCATCACCACGCGTTCCGTGGATGAGCAGAAACGCAGCCATCATGCTGGCGTGCGGCGTCTGCTCCAACTTGCCGGTCCGGATCCCACGAAGTGGGTGGTGGCCCGGATCAGCCGCACCGACATGTTGTGGCTCAGTTCAAGTCCATATGAGTCCATGAACGTGCTGCTCGTCGATGCACGTCTGAAGGCGGTGGAACAGGCTGCAGCAAGGTTTGGTGATCTGGCGTCCATCCGCGATGAGAAGTCTTTCGAGGCGCTCGCGCTCACTGTGCGTCAGGTGCAGGCTGATCAGATGAGCTCGGTGGTGGCAAGCACTGCCCAGACTCTTTCATGGTGGCGTCAGGCGCAGGCAGATGTGAACAAGGTGTCGGGCAGGATCGCCGACGATGTGCGCGCCCAGGTGGAGAATCTGGTGTTCCCGGGCTTCATCTCCTTCACCCGTGACCCGTGGTTCGCCCAGCTGCCGCGCTATCTCCAAGCGGCGTCGATCCGTCTGGAAATGGCCTTGGCCAATCCCGGACGTGATGCGACCAATCAGGACATCATCGATGAGCTGGTTGCCGAATACGACGAGCTGTGTGACGCCCAGCCGCCAGGTCCGCTGTCCGATGGCTTGGACGATGTGGGTTTCCTGATCGAGGAGCTCCGAGTCCAATTGTTTGCCCAACGTCTGGGCACCTCCCGGCCTGTCTCACCCAAGCGCATTCGCAAGGCGATGGAAGCACTCGGCAGCCGCTGATCGGGACTGCACGCTGCGCGGTGGTCGTGGCAGAGTAGGGCGTATGCCTGCAACCACCGACGAGCTTGTTCAGCTGCTGCGTTTGGAGCCAGATGAGGACAATGTCTTCGTCGGACGCCATCCACAAACCAGGATGCACCGCACCTATGGGGCCCAGGTATTGGCCCAAGCCCTCATGGCCGCCTATGGCACGGTGCCGCCGGGCCGCATTGCGCACCCGCTGGATGCCTATTTCATTCGTCCGGGCATGGCCAATGCTGACATCGAATATGCCGTTGAGCCGTTGCGGGATGGTCACAGCTTCTCGTCGCGGCGGGTCACTGCGCTGCAGGACGGCCATGCGATCTTCACCATGTCGAGCTCATTCCACGATCTCGAGGCGGGTCTTGACCACTCCGATCCCGAGCCCAGCGATGTTCCTGCGCCGCAGGATTGTCCGTCATTCGTTGATGTGATGGAGCAGCGTTATGGCGATGCCAGCGTGTGGCATGAATGGGATGCGTTGGATGTGCGTTATGTGGGGGACAGCTCGCCCCAGGGCGGAATTCCCTCGAATACGGCGCATCGCGCCAGGATGAGGGTGTGGGCCAGGACCAGTGCGCCGCTTCCCGACGACATTGCCATTCACCAGGCCGTTCTTGCCTATCTGTCCGATCTCACTCTGCTGTCGGTGTCGACATTGCCGCACGGCATCGCCTTCATGTCGAACCAATTGCAGATCGCCAGCATCGACCATGTGATGTGGTTCCACCGTCAGGTGCGGGCCGACCAGTGGTTGCTCTACGACATGGAGTCGCCCTCGGCCAGCCATTCGCTCGGTCTGTCGATGGGGCGGCTGTTCCAGGATGGACAGATCTCGGCAACCTGTGCCCAGGAGGGACTCATCCGCGTGGTCGAGGACCGTCCGATACTGAGTTGAGCAGGCGAACCCTGACCTTCCAGTGCCATCTGTCCATGTCGGGCCTGTGCCAGTGAAGAACCTGAGTGCGTGAACAGCTTGTGGGCCATCACCGAAGATGGTGATGGCCCAAAGGGCATTGTGTACAGACCTGCGGAAAACCCACCGAACAGGCGGCAGCGGAACGGCGCAGCTGATTGAGCGCAGCGCGTTCGATCTGACGCACCCGCTCTGCTGTGATGCCCCAGACCTTGCCGATGTCCGAGAGCTTGGCCTGATGGCCATCCATGAGTCCATAACGGCGACGCATGACATCTGCTGAGCGGTCGTCAAGATGCGACAACAGCGCCTCAAGACGGCTGCGGTCTTCAAGATCAAGCACCAGCTCGTCAGGCCCCGGTGCGGTCTCGCGGGCGATCAGATCACCCAGTGAGGTATCGCCGTTGTCTTCAACGGGAGCATCCAGGCTCACATGCTCGCGTGAATAGCGGATCAGATCGATCACCTTGTTTTCCTCGATGCCCAGCTCAGTGGCGATCTCGGAAACCTCGGGCTCGCGACCCAGTTGGCGTTCCAGATTTCGGCGCACCGCCGAGATCTGGTTGACCTGCTCGGCAACGTGCACTGGTAGCCGCACGATGCGACCCTGCTGGGCGATGCCGCGGCTGATTGCCTGACGCACCCACCAGGTGGCGTAGGTGGAAAACTTGAAACCCTTTGCATAGTCGAACTTCTCCACTGCGCGGATAAGTCCGGTATTGCCCTCCTGCACCAGATCGAGCAGGGGCATCTGACTGCGTCCATATTTGCGAGCCACTGACACCACGAGGCGCAGGTTGGCGCGGACGAAGTGTTGCATCGCGCGTTCCCCCTCCTCGGCAATGGCGAGCAGTTCTTCTTCGGTGGCATCGGTTGACGTGCTTTCGGCACCACGCAGAACTGCCTGGGCGTATTGCCCGGCCTCGATGAGCCGCGCCAGTTCTACCTCTTCGGCTGCAGTGAGCAATGGGGTCTTGGCAATCGACTCAAGATAGAGGCCGACCGAGTCCTTGCCGTCGATACCGTCGTTGCTGCGCATACGAGTCTTCGAATCCATGGGCTTCCCTTCCGTGTCCTCGTAAGTGTGTAACGCCGAACTGTGCAGAATCCATGCCACAGCTGGCAGATTCATTGAAAAAAGCGTGATCTGCGGGTAAACGTGCGCCCGTGGAGCTAGTCGATGCTCAGGGATTCATCCCCCGGGTGGACCATCCCTGAGCGGCACCAAGGGTGCAGTGTCCAGGTGGGACGCCGGCACGAGATGCAAGCAGATGGCTGACCAAGAGTTGATATTCCATGAGTTGAAGTTCACGGGAACCGCGGATTGAGCAGGAATTTTGCATGGGCAAAACTTGGGTGGCGGCTCCGTGCGTGACAGACTAGGGGGCGGTGCGCCCTTGACAGTAGCAGGCTTTCGCGCACCCTGGATCACGATTCAGCCATCCTCCAGGATAGTTCGAAAGGTCGCTTGTGACGGCTCGCACGAAGGAACAGACCTCCACCACATCAGCTTCTGATTCGCTCGGAGGCGCCAGCACGAAGAGGACCGGTTTGGGGGCGAAGAAGACCCTCGCGGCAGCAAGCGCGGTGAAGAGCGCGGCGTCAACGGCCACCGTCGAGAAAAAGTCGGCGTCAAAGACCACCGCCAGCAAGAGCGCTGCAAGCAAGACCAGTGCAACCAAGGCAGCGGGCAAGACGTCGACGAAGAAGGCAGCTGCAAGCCCGGCCAAGAAGAAGTCGGCTGCGGCGAAGAGTTCCTCGGCAACAAAGGACACCGCAGGCAAGGACACAGCAAGCAAGCTGTCGACCAAGAAGCCTGCCGCTAAGAAGACTGCCACCAAGAAGTCAGCTGCCGCACAGAAATCGGCCAAGACCACATCCAAGGCCGCGCTCACCGAAGCCATTGCCGGCAAGGAAGCGGGCAAGGTGCACGCCGAGGGCGTGGAAGTGACTTTCGAGCGTGACGGCGACGACATCGTGGTGCGCACGGGCGGCAAGAAGCGCAATCTCGATGACGTCGATGATTCCAAGTTCGAGAAGGACAAGAAGGAAGCCGAGAAAGACGAGGCAAAGATCAATGCCGAAACCCAGGGCTTCAGTCTCAATGACAACGATGAGGGTGATGAGCCCGAGCAGCAGGTGATGGTTGCCGGAGCAACTGCCGACCCGGTGAAGGACTATCTCAAGCAGATCGGCAAGGTGGCGCTGCTCAATGCAGCCCAGGAAGTTGATCTCGCCAAGCGCATCGAGGCCGGACTGTTCGCAGGTGAGCAGCTGACCACCAATGGCGAGAAGATCAAGAAGCGTGACCTCGGTGATTACGAGTGGATCACCAACGACGGCGGACGGGCCAAGAACCATCTGCTTGAGGCGAATCTTCGCCTCGTGGTGAGTCTGGCAAAGCGTTACACCGGGCGCGGAATGCTCTTCCTCGATCTGATCCAGGAAGGAAATTTGGGCCTCATCCGTGCAGTCGAGAAGTTTGACTACACGAAGGGCTACAAGTTCTCGACCTACGCCACCTGGTGGATCAAGCAGGCCATTACGCGTGCCATGGCCGATCAGGCCCGCACCATCCGCATCCCGGTCCACATGGTTGAAGTGATCAACAAGTTGGCCCGTGTGCAGCGTCAGATGCTGCAGGATCTGGGCCGCGAACCCACCCCGGAGGAATTGGCCAAGGAATTGGACATGACCCCCGAGAAGGTCGTGGAGGTGCAGAAATATGGTCGCGAGCCGATCAGTCTCCACACACCCCTTGGTGAGGACGGCGATTCGGAGTTCGGTGATCTGATCGAGGACTCGGAGGCCATCGTGCCTGCCGATGCGGTGAACTTCACCCTGCTCCAGGAGCAGCTGCACGATGTGCTCGACACCCTCAGCGAGCGCGAGGCCGGCGTGGTGTCCATGCGCTTCGGATTGACAGATGGACAGCCCAAGACTCTTGACGAGATCGGCAAGGTCTACGGGGTCACCCGTGAGCGAATTCGTCAGATCGAGTCGAAGACGATGAGCAAGCTGCGTCATCCCAGTCGCTCGCAGGTGTTGCGCGACTACTTGGACTGAGCATCAACACAGCAATGGCCCCGGGAAAACCGGGGCCATTGCTGTGTTCGCCCATTGTCATGGTCGGTGGGCTGTCATGGTCGTTGGGGGAGCGCCATCAGGTGAACACGATTGCTGTTCCCTCAGTAGCCGATGGACTTGATGGTGCTGGCCAGTGTGTCGGCCGAGGCATGCAGGCTCCTGCGCTCGTCGTCGGACATCGGCACCTCGACAGGACGCACCACGCCCTGATTGCTGAGCAGTGTTGGCACCGACAGGGCAACTCCCGAGATTCCGCAATAGTCGTTGAGAATGCTCGACACGGGAAGCATGGACGGGGTTGCCGAAAGCAGCTGTTCCACCAGGAACGAGCCCGACAATCCGATGGCATAGTTGGTGGAACCCTTGCCGGCGATCACCTGATAGGCGGCGTCGGCGACATCACCGGCAATCTCGTGGGTGGACTCATCGGTGAACGGATGGCGCCCGCTGTGATCGGTCCATTCCTTGATCGGCGTCACTCCGATGCGTGCACTCGACCACATGGCGAACTCGGAGTCGCCGTGCTCGCCTGCCATCACGGCCTCAACATTGCGTTCACGCACATGGGCGCGAACAGCAATCAGATGGCGCAGCCGCGCCGTATCAAGGCTGGTGCCGGTGGCGAAGATGCGGCTGGTGGGCAGACCCGTGATCTTCTGGGACACCACGGTGAGCACATCGCAGGGATTGGCCACCAACACATAGATGGCGTTGGGGGAGACCTGCATCATCTTCGGCATCACATCGGCCATGATCTTGGCATTGATGCCTGCCAGGTCCAAGCGTGTCTGTCCTGGCTTCTGGGGGGCTCCTGATGTGACCACGATGACATCACAATCGCGCATGGCCTCGATATCGGCCCCACCGATGACTTCAGGCTCAGCAAAGATGGAGCCGTGGGCCAGATCGGCCACCTGGGCGTCAACACGCTTCGCGTCGATGTCGTAGAGGCTGATGATGGGAGCTGTGTTGCGGATCAGGCAGGCGTAGGCAAGAGCCGAGCCAACCTGTCCGGCGCCGATAATTCCCACTTTCGGCAGATCGGTGCGGGGCACCATGGCCTTCGGCGAATCGGTGCCAGGCGCAGTGGCCTTCGACAGATCAGCGCGCTGCTGTGCATGCAACATTTCCTACTCCTTCACCCGGGTCGGGGTGTTGGATGGATCCCGCAGATCCACGCGCTGCGGCCCGATGGACTAATCCAAGGGCGCCTTCGATGCGGGTCAGCCGACCAGGCTGATGTCGCCCTCCAGCTTCACCGCGACCTGCTTGATCTTCTCGGCGTGGGCGCGGGCATGATGAGCACAGAAGAGGAGCACGCCACCATTGGCCATCCGCACCCGCAGGTGCGCTTGGGCGCCGCAGCGGTCGCAACGATCGGCCGCAGTCAACTCGGTGTTGTCCATCACTGTCATGCTCACGTCACCCACACTACGCGCGCCTGACAAGTCTGATGATGAGGCCCGCCAGATGTGACGTCCGGGCGAGCTGCAAGGCTGCTGTGCGGAGCGTCATCGGGCGCAGTGACTGCGTCCGAACTAGGCTTGGCAGGTGCCTGTCAGTAAAACCACCCCGAAGTCGTCATCCGCCAGCACCAAGCAGAGCGGCCGTGAGTACGAGGCAAAGAATCTGCTCGTTCTTGAGGGCCTCGAAGCCGTGCGCAAGCGCCCCGCCATGTACATCGGCTCCACCGATACCCGGGGTCTCATGCATTGCCTATGGGAAATCATCGACAATGCCGTGGACGAGGCCTTGGCCGGATTCGGCAAGCAGATCAAAGTGCGGCTCGCTGCTGATGGCTCCATCCATGTGCATGACCAGGGGCGCGGTGTGCCCGTGGGAATCGAGCCACGGACACATCTCACCGGTGTCGAAGTGGTCTTCACCAAATTGCATGCCGGCGGAAAATTTGGTGCCGGCAGTTACACCGCAACCGGCGGACTGCATGGCGTGGGTGCATCAGTGGTCAATGCGCTGAGTTCGCGGTTGGACGTCGAAGTGGATCGCAACGGCCACACCTGGGCAATGAGTTTCCAGCACGGGAAACCCGGCACATTCGCCGGGCCCGGTCCTGATGCTGACTTCACCCCCGGCTCAGGTCTGCGCAAGCTGGGCAAGGTGGCAAAGACCGCCACCGGCACCAGGGTTGCCTATTGGCCGGATCGACAGATCTTCCTCAAGGACGCCGCCCTGTCAGCCGAACAGCTCCAGGACCGCGCCCGTCAGACCAGTTTCCTGGTGCCCGGGCTGCGCATCGAAGTGCGTGATGAGCGCGGCGATGAGCCCGAGATCAGCGAGTTCCATCATGAGGGTGGGATCAGCGAATTTGCCGACTACCTGTCCCAGGGCGAGCCCCTCACCGATGTGCTGAGGCTTCAGGGCAGCGATCACTTCGTGGAAACAGTGCCCGAGCCGGATCGCAACGGTGCAATGGTGCCCACCGACGTTGACCGCCAATTGGATGTGGACATCGCAGTGCGTTGGTCGAACAACTACGACACCGTCGAGCGCTCTTTCGTCAACATCATCGCCACACCCAAGGGTGGCACCCATGTGCAGGGCTTCGAACGTGGTCTGGTGAGGGCCTTTGCCGCCGGTCTTGATGGCACAAGGCTGCTCAAGAACGGCGAGGAGGTGACCAAGGACGACATCCTCGAAGGCATGACTGCCGTGGTCACGGTGCGCCTGCCCGAGCCGCAATTCGAGGGCCAGACCAAGGAAGTCCTCGGCACACCACCCGTTACCCGACTGGTCACCCGGATCATCGAATCCGAAATGACCGAATTCCTGAAGTCCACCAAGGTGGCCACGCGCCAGCAGGCCCGCACCCTCATGGAGAAGGCCGTCAATGCCTCCCGCACCCGGGTGGCAGCCAGGGCGCACAAGGAGAACCAGCGGCGCAAGAATGCCCTGGAGTCCTCATCGATGCCGCCCAAGCTCAAGGACTGCCGCAACGCCGACGGCGAGCGTTCGGAATTGTTCATCGTGGAGGGCGACTCAGCCCTCGGGACTGCATTGCGTGCTCGCAACTCGGAGTTCCAGGCGTTGCTGCCGATTCGGGGCAAGATCCTCAATGTGCAGAAGGCCTCGGTGGGCGACATGTTGAAGAACGCCGAGTGCGCCTCGATCATCCAGGTGGTGGGAGCCGGATCGGGCAAGACCTTCGATGTTGACCAGGCCCGCTACGGCAAGATCATTTTCATGGCCGACGCCGATTCCGATGGTGCCCACATCCGCTGTCTGCTGGCCACACTGTTCTTCCGCTACATGCGGCCGATGGTCGGATCAGGTCGGGTGTACAGCGCCGTGCCGCCCCTGCATCGCTTTGAACTGACCAATCCCAAGAAGGGGATGGACAAGTTCATCTACACCTATTCGGATCCTGAATACCAGCGCAAGCATGCCGAGCTGTCCAAGAAGGGTCTTCACTTCAAGGAGCCCCAGCGTTACAAGGGGCTCGGAGAGATGGACGCCGACCAATTGGCCGACACCACCATGAACCCCCGCCATCGGCTGCTGCGTCGGTTGACGGTTGACGATGCCGCGCAGGCTGCAGATGTCTTCGAGCTGCTCATGGGCGGAAATGTGGCTCCTCGCAAGGAGTTCATCGTTGAAGGCGCCTATCAGCTCGATGAGGACCGAATCGACGCCTGAGTTCAGCGCTCGCCGCGTCGCAGTTTGAGCACCTCATACATGAGCTCGAGCAGGGGAGTGGGAACCTCGGCCTCGCGTCCATAGCGGACGATGGCACCCAACTGGGGATCGAGCTCGCTGGGGCGGCCGGACATGATGTCGCGCTGCATCGATGTGGTGGATGAGGCCGGCTGTGCCTCGTTCAGGGCAATCGTGTCGGCGACGATGCCATAGGGCATGTCCACGCCCCGGGCCACCGCCACATCGCGGACCTCGGTAATGGCGTCGATCAGCTCTCGCCGCAGTCCCTGGCGGGACAGGAGTTCACCCAACGGCAGGCCTGTCAGAGCACCCAGTCCGCCAGAAGGCACGATGAACATGGATTTGCTCCACAGTGCCTGCCAGATGTCGTCAGGGACAGGTGAGCTGATTCCGGCACCAACCAGCGCCTCCCGCAGCGCATGGACCCGTTCAGTGGGCTCATTGCTCCACTCCGCGACTGCCAGTGAGCCGTCACCACCGCGGAACTCGATCACTGCCGGCGAACGGGTGGCCACATAGGCCTTCACCACTCCTGGCAGCGTGTGTTCGCGACCCACAACACTGGCCGTCAGCCGGGGACCATCCACGCCGTTCTGAGTGGTGACAACTCCGGTGTTCGATCCGATCAGCGCGCCGGACGATTCCAATGCCTCGATCACCTGCATTGCCTTCACGGCGCAGATCACATGATCCACCTGACCGATGTCGGCTGCGTCATCGGTGGCCGTCACATCAACTGTGGTGCGTTGCCCATCCACGATCGTCGTGAGACCGGTCTGGCGCAGCGCAGCCAGCGTGGCACCACGTGCCACGAAACTCACATCGTGACCTGCCCGGGCAAGCTGTGCCCCGAAAAAGCCACCAACAGCTCCTGCGCCGATCACCGCAAATCTCATGGGCCCAGCCTTTCACAGCAGTCAGCGCCCACAGGGAGGAACTGAGCCCGAAGCCCCGCCCAAGTGTGTGTTGGGCGGGGCTTGGCTTGTCAGTGCGGCATCACCCGGGAGCTGATGCCCGTTATGGGCCACAGCGCGGGTGTGCCGGAGCCATCGCGCTTTCCGGTGGCGGGTGGAAGGTCCACTGGTGAGCCATCCGGACCGGCTGCCACAGCAGGCTGTGCACCCACCCAGGCCAGCAGCAGGGTGTCCTCCTCCTTGAGGAAGCGGTGACAACGCACACCACCAGTGGCCCGACCCTTGGCAGGGTATTCATCAAAGCTTGTGAGTTTGATGCTTCCGGTCTGTGCACCCGGAAGCATGTTTGATGCCCCCGATAGGGTCACCACGACGGAATCCGAAGCCGGTGCAACGCCGAACCAGATGACGCTGGTCTTTGCTGCCACCCGGATGCCTGCCACACCGCCTCCGCCACGGCCCTGGGGGCGAACCAGATCGGCTGCGAAATGGAGCAATTGCGCGTCACTCGTGACGAACACCAATTCATCGGTGGCTTCGGTGAGCTCAACAGCACCGACAACCCGATCGTCATCGTCAAGCCGAATGATCTCCCATTCGTCCTTGCTCAGCACCTCGGGATTGACGCGCTTGACCACACCCTTGCTGGTGCCCAGCGCAATGCCCGGGGAGTCGGCCGCCAGCGTCGTGAGTCCCACAACCTGCTCGTTGTCATGGAGCAGAACCAGATCGCTGATCGGTGAGCCGCCCCGCAGGGCGGGTGCATTGGCTGTGCCCACAACTTCGGGAAGATCGATTGCTGACATCTTGAGCAGACGCCCCCGGGATGTGAGCACCCCGAACTGCGCGTGGGCTGTCACGCCGATCACGGAGCTGATCACATCGTGGCGTGCACGCGGCCCGGCGGCGGGAAGGTGCGCCGGGTCGGCTGCGTCATCAGACCTTGTCATGCGCGCTGCCAGGCCCGCTGAACTGAGCATCACCCAGCAGGGATCATCAGGAATCTCCAGGGGCTCGGCTGCTGGAGTGGTGCTCGCGCCGGGGCCCTCGAGCAGCACAGTTCGCCGTGGCGTTCCGAAGCTTGCCGCCATCTGGGTGAGGCCCTCGGCGACACGCTCGCGCAGCACCTCGGGGCTGTCGATCAGTTCGGTGAGTTCTGCAATACGCTTCAGCAACTCATCGCGTTCGGACTCCAGCTCGATGCGGGACAGCTTGGTGAGCCGCCGCAGTTGCATGTCCAGGATGTAGTTGGCCTGGATCTCATCGAGGTCGAAGGCCTCCATGAGGCGGGCGCGGGCCTCGGGTACATCATCCGAGGACCGAATGATGGCAATGACATCGTCGATGTCGATCATGGCCAGGAGCAGCCCCTCCACCAGGTGGAGTCGATCCTGAGCCTTCGCCAGCTGGAATTTTGCGCGCCGCAAGGACACTTCCAGGCGATGGTCCAGATAGACCTGCAGCATCTCCTTGAGCGACATGGTGCGCGGTTGACCGTCGACCAGCGCCACAGCATTGATGCCGAAGGAGTCCTCGAGCTTGGTGTGCTTGTAGAGCTGTGCCAACAGGGCATCGGGATTGATGCCGTTCTTCACCTCGATCACCAGACGCAGACCGTTGGTCAGGTCAGTGAGATCCTTGACGTCCGAAATGCCGGTGATCTTCTTGCTGCGCACCAGCACTTTGATCTGGTCGATGATCTTCTCGGGCCCCACGGCGAAGGGCAGTTCGGTGATCACGATGCCGCGCCGACGGGGACTCACCTGCTCGATGCGGGCAGTGGCTCGTGTGCGGAAGATGCCCCGGCCGGTGGCATAGGCCTCTCGGACGCCGTCCAGTCCGACGATCTTGCCACCGGTGGGCAGGTCGGGTCCCGGCACATAACGCATGAGCTGGTCGACACTGGCGTCAGGATGCTTCAGCAGATATTTGAGGGCCGCCACGACCTCGGAAAGATTGTGTGAGGGAATATTGGTTGCCATGCCCTCGGCAATGCCGGTGGCACCGTTCACCAGAAGATTTGGGAAGGCTGCGGGCAGCACGGTGGGTTCGGGCTGCTTGCCGTCGTAATTGGGGCGGAAGTCAACCGTGTCCTCGTGGAGGCCATCCAGCATCGGAATGGCGGCCGGGGCCAGACGGCACTCGGTGTAACGCATGGCAGCCGGGCCGGCATCCAGGGAGCCGAAATTTCCGTGGCCATCAACGAGCTTGAGTCGCATCGACCAGTCCTGGCCCATGCGCACCAGGGCGTCGTAGATCGCCGAATCGCCGTGTGGATGCAATTTGCCCATCACATCACCCACCACGCGGGCGCATTTCACGAAAGCATGATCGGGGGTCAGATGCTGCTCGACCATCCCGTAGAGAATGCGGCGTTGGACGGGCTTGAGCCCGTCGCGGGCATCGGGAAGTGCCCGCGAGTAGATCACCGAGTAGGCGTACTCCAAATAGGACGATTGCATCTCGGTCGAGACATCAACATCGATGATGCGCTCTTCGAAATCATCATCCGGCGGCGTCTTGGTTCGTGCCATCTGTGAACATGCTCCTGACTCTGGGCCGCTGTTGATTGTGCGTCATGACGGGGCCACTGAACATCATTCCACGCCGGGTGGGGGCCATTCAGTGTCCGCAGGGGGCTGTGCGGGTCGTGTATCGGGCCATGTGGGATCACATTGAACGGCTTGCGCCACCCGTCGGATCGGCCGGATCTGCCAGCAGTCGCAGCACTGCCGGCGCCAATTCATTGCCGTCGGCACCGAGGAATTCGGGCACGCTGTGCCGAATCCATCGACCATCGCCATGTTCGAGACCGACCACCGTGCCATGGGCGAGCACCTGCTGGGTGGGGGTGAGTGTGCGGATCGCAATGGCGCGTACGCGCCCGGGCCAACGCTGGGCAAAGCGGCGGTAGAGCCTGCGGTCGTGCTGTCCGTCATCGCCGATGAGCAGCCACGAGACATTCGGCAGCGCCTGTGCCAGTTGATCCAGGGTGTGACGTTTGTGCTGCTGCCCGGAGCGCAACCAGTTGGTGGGGGTGGGCCCGAGATCGGTGAGCAGCATCGGGCCGGCAGGGAAGTGATGGCGATCCATGAAGCGGGTGAGGAAGGGCAGCGCCGTCCACGGGCCGGTGGACACATAGATCACCGGTGTCTGCGGATGGTTGCTCAGCAATTCCCGATACATGCGGGCCATTCCCGGCACTGCCTGACGGTTGACCTCGGGTTGGATGAAGCTGTTCCAGATGGCCACCAGGGGCCGGGGCAATGATGTTGTGATGATCGTGTCATCGATGTCTGAGATGATGCCCAGCTCGGTGTCGTCGGAGATCACCTGCACAGGTGCCGTCACCGGGCTTGCACCGGAAGATTCCAATTGTGCTGCGTGCCAGCCGGGCGAGAGTCCCGATGCAACCAACGTGGTGTCGACGTAGCCGCGTCGGTCGTTGTCGAGAGTCTGGGTGACCGAGCCCAGGCTGAAGCGGACTGCGGCATGGGGGATCGGTAGCGCAAAGAAATTTCGCCAGCCACGGCGATTGAGCCATCGTGCCGACCGCAGTGGCAGTGCCCGCCGCTGTTGAGCAGGGCTCAGAACTAGCTGGCCGAGCACCCGAACACCGGCTGGGCTGCCGTAGCCGGTGAAGGGCACAAGCCGTGGTGCCCACCCAAGATGTCTGAGCGTCGTTCCCAGCCGCCGCGTGACAATGCTGTCAAGCCGCGCACCGATGAACTGACGATGCCTCATGCGTTTCAGCCTAGTGCGCCGCTGACTGGGCCGAGAACCAGGATTGGTGGCAGGATGAACAGGTGATCACCGGCCCTGCACACAGTCTTCCCGCTGCGCTCGATGCGCAGATTGAGGAGTGTGGATTCTTCCCCCAATTGGTCGCCGACTCGGTGGCCCTGGCGCTGGGTGACGAGGCAGCAGCCGATCATCTTGTGCAGCAGGAGGCCACCGTTGGACCGGATGGCATCATCCGGCACATGAGCGTGTTGGTGCTCACCGATGCTCGCCTGGTGGTGGTGCACACTGACGAGGCCAGTGACGATCATGGACGCCCGACAGCCGTCACCACCACGGAATCGGTGCCCCTACGGCGCATGGGCACGGTGTCCCTGGCCAGGGTGATGAGTCACCCCGAGGACTATGGCACGTCAGCATCGGCTGTTGTGGAGACGTGGCTCACCCTGTCGTGGGACGCCATGCATCGTCTCGATGTGGTGCCGGCACATTGTGCCGATCCGGATTGTCAGGCAGAACACGGATTCAATGGGGAGCTGGTCAATGAGGACGTCGTGGTGCGGATGAGTCCTGCCGCCGACGGTGAGGCGCATGTTGCGCAGCTGGTGTCTTTCGCCACCCATCTGCAACGTGCTGTCGCCGCAGCTGGGCGCGCCTAGGCCATGACCTCCTCCTTGCCGAAGCCCCCGCCCTATGGCAGCGGGAGCCTCACCGACCTGTTGCCGGCTGTGGCGTGCCATCTGGCTCCGGAACTGACTGGACCCACTGATGGAGTCGATCCCTTGGGGCTGCCAGCTGGAGTCGGTCCCTTCGGGCTGCCTGCTGAAGTCGATCCCTTCGGGCTCCCCGATGCCCGTGCCTATGTATTGCTGCTCGTTGATGGTCTGGGTTGGCGACAGTTGACCCGCCATCTGGAGTTGTTGGGCTATGTGTCCTATCTGCTTGCCGATGCCCGGCCCATCAGCGCGGCAGTGCCGTCCACCACCGCAGTGTCGTTGACAAGTCTGGGCACCGGATCCCCACCGGGGCGCCATGGTGTGGTCGGCTACACCTTCCGTCCCGCCGTGGATGCACCGATGCTCAATGCTCTTCGCTGGGGAACTGATGATCCGGTGCCCGAGCTCCTGCAGCCCCATGCAACATGGTTCGAACGGCTTGCCGATACTGGTGTTCAGGTCACCAGTATCGGACGAGCCCTGTTTGCCGACAGTGGGCTCACACGCGCCGGCTTGCGAGGGGGCCGGCATCTGGCAGTCGGCGACCATGCAGGCGCCGATGAGCGGATCGATGCTGTGAAGCAGGCAATCAGTGGTGGACAGCGGTCCTTCGTCTATCTCTACGAGGGCGACCTGGACCACACCGGCCATGGACAGGGTGTGGATTCAGATGCCTGGCGCAATGTGCTGACGCGCATTGACCATGATCTTGAGCTGCTGCGGGCAGCCCTGCCCGCTGACTCCTGCATTCTGGTTACCGGCCACCAAGGGATGGTCGACGTGCCCGCTCACCGCCAGATCGTGATGGAGGATGACCCACAGCTGATGGCCGGGGTCGATCAGCTGGCGGGGGAGGGACGCTTCCGCCAGCTCTACAGCGCCGAGCCCCGGGCTGTGGCGGAGCGTTGGAAGTCCGTATTGGGCGATGAGGCATGGGTGTGCACGCGGAATGAGGCGCTGAGTGCTGGTTGGTTCGGCGCGGATGTGGAAGAACGGGTGCTGCCGCGGATCGGTGACGTATTGGTGGCCATGCGTGGTGATCGGGCCGTCATGACGCGGCAATATCCCGGCGAGATGAATCTGGTGGGGCAGCACGGCTCCCTCACTGATTCGGAAATGCTTGTGCCGCTGCTCGTTGACCCCGAGTGGCTGGGCTGATCAGCTGCCACTCAGCGGGCCCTGCACCAATCAGTTCTGTTTCAATCAGCACCGAGTCAATTAGCCCTGCGTCAATCAGTTAGGGAGATCAATCAGCCCTGGGGCTTGTCGGAATGGCGTTCCCCGAACATGATCTCGTCCCAGCTCGGCACAGTCGCGCGGGAACCCTTGCGGCGTGTGGTGGAGCGCTTCTTCTTCGAGTTGCTCTTGCCCTTTGATGCGGAACTGCTCTTGGCAGCAGAACTGGTGGTGGAAGCAGGCGAGTCCTTGGCTGCGGGCTTGGCCTTCGCAGCGGACTTGTTCGAAGACTTCGTATCGGCCGCATTGTGCTTGCTGGTGCGCCGAGTGTCACTGCGTTGAGAATCACTGTGCTGGGTACTGGGCACTGCCAGAAGTGCGTCCTGCTCGGGGACTGGCTCAGGCTCTGGGTCTGGTGAATCCTGGCCCTTGTCATGGTGGGCGTCAGCCGTATCCGGGTGCACAGCTGGTGAGGCGTGCTGCGAGGCATAGTCCTGCTGGTCCATCGCATTGGCCTCGGTGGGCTCGGCCGGATGGTGATGATCGCCCAGATTTATCGGTGCATCGAGCCCTTCATAGACATGCACCGAATCCTCATCGAACCCGGCCAACATGTCATAGAGCACATCCATGTCGGAGGTGGGATTCGGCACGATGTCATAGACGCCGTCGACCTCACGCAGACCGTCGTCATCGGTTCCGCTGCCGGTGTCGGTGGCATCGTTCGATGCAGCTGCGGCGTACAGCTCTTCCAGCGCACTGCCATCCCCGACGGATGGTTGTTCTTCGTCCTGGATGGCTCGCACAATGGCGAAATCATCGTTGAGATCAATGGTGGGCTCAGCATCGGGGTTCTGGGTGCGGGCGGCCGGTCCGGGCTCGGCTTGCTGCGGCTGGTCGTCGATGAGCCAGCGTGCGTCATCGTCCATTGCCGTGACATAGCGGCCACGTGGGTCGAAGTCGAAGTGGGCTTCGTGATCCTGATCATCCGTGCGGAAACCGATGCGCACTGTCCAGTGCCGATCGGGCTGGTCCTCCAGCCGGAAGGCATCCCAGCTGACGCTGCGCTTTGCGCGGGCGTAATGAATACCTGTCTTGCGCTTGAGCGTGGCGTCGATGAATTGCTCAAGAGGCTGCGGAGTGGGACCGCTGTCGCGACGTGCCTGGGCGGTGCGTGCAAGCTCCGTCATGTGCTCACGTTCGGCCATCACCGGTCCGGCAAAGCCCTCGAGGTCGGTCATGCCCACACCGGCAGCGCGTGCGACGTCGTCAACGGACTCACCCGCCCGGATGCGGGATTGAATCTCCCGCGGCGTCAACGCGCTGTCCATATGAAATCTCCTGCGTGGTGCTGCGGATCTGCGGCCGTGGGCACGCTCGGCCGGCCGTCAACTCGTCTGTCGGCCAAATACATGCACAAACCTAGCGCGAGCGGGTGTCTTGTTGCCCGCAGCCCTTGACCATGGGTACAGGGTCTTCATGACGAATGCGACTGAGATCGCGGGGTCTTCATGGCGAACGCGACTGAGGTCGCGGGGGTCTTCATGGCGAACGCGGCTTCGGCTGAGTGGCTCGCTCAATTGCGTTTCCGGGAATATCAGGTAGCATGCCGACGTTTGCCGGGCGTGTGCACCAGCGCTGCGCACCGACATGTTTGTGAATACGGCACTGATTCGAGAGGCCACGATGGCGACAGATTATGACGCACCCCGCAAGTCGGAGGAAGACGCTCGCGAGGATTCCCTCGAGGAGCTGAAGGGCCGCCGAAATGACAAGAATTCCGGCAAGGTTGACGAGGACGAGGCAGAGGTCGCCGAGACCTTTGAACTGCCCGGCGCAGACTTGTCGCACGAAGAACTCACCGTCCGGGTGCTGCCCCGACAGGCTGATGAATTCACCTGTTCGGGTTGTTTCCTGGTGAAGTCGCGTAGCCAACTGGCAGAGACACGCGGCGGCAAGATGTATTGCATCGATTGCGTCTAGGCCCTATTGGTCATGCGCAGTCGCACACGTCATTGACGGCGTGCTGACGCACTGGCTGTTAACGACGTGCTGACGCACAAGCGGGTGGAGAGCAAACTCTGGGTTTGCGTTCTCCACCCGCTTGTCCTGTCCACAGTCAATGGTTCTATTCGGCGCCATCCAGTTCGCCGGCAGCAGCCGCAGCGCGTGTTGCCGTGAAACGCTGCACCACGAGGGCCAGTGTGCCCAAGACAAGAGCGCTGCCGATCGACCAGGCATAGGCCTTGGCTGCTGGCACATTGGGATCAGTCGGCTCCGGGGGCTCTTCGCCAGTGGCAGTGCGCCAGCCGGCTACTGCCACGCGCTGGCCGATGATGGCTGCGGCGGCACCGAGGACGGCGCCGAGCGCCCGGTACTGCATCTTGGGTTTGGACATGTCTCTCCATTCCGAACGGACGAGCACGTGGAGCGTGCCCGCACGTCTGCGGGGTAGTGCGTGAACGGTTGCTGACCGCAATCCCATCCTAGGGAGCATGCGGGCGGAGCATGGCACAGCCCTTGCAGTTGACCAGCTCATCGCATCACTGGGCAGCCATCCAATGACCCGGCGTGGCCGCCGGGTGGCTCGGTGGGTTGGGTTGTGGCTGTGGTCTCGTGTCCGCGTGCTATGTGTGGCCGCGAGCAGCACGTTAGTGTGGGGCGCGTGTCAGCGACCACCAGGTCATGCCGGCACCCGTTAGTCGGATCGATAGACAGTTGGTGGAGTTCCCGTGATCTTTGGCAGACGCAAGCGCAATGTGGTCGACGAAACAGAATCTGATGTCGACACCCCCCAGTCCGACGTCGACCCAGCCGATGCCGAGCAAGCCGATGAGGGCATTGATCAGTCCGTCCCGGGCGATCAGGAGGAAACGGCCGAGCGCGACGCCGATGCTGCGCAGGATCCGGATGACGGCGATGCGGCCGAGTCGGACGAGAGCGAGCTGGATGAGACTGAAGCCGAAGAACCCGAGGACGAGCCCGATCAATGGGAAGAGTTGGATGCTTCGCGTGATTGGCGGGTTGACGGTCCCTTCGACATCAGCGAAGTTGATCTTGATGCCGATGAGATCCAGCGCCTTGATTTCGGCACCCTGGTGCTCACTCCCTTCGATGGCATGAACATGCAGCTGCAGGTGAACAAGGAGAGCCAGAATGTTCAGGCGCTGCTCATCACCCATGCCAAGTCGGTGCTCGAATTGTCGCTCTTCGCCGCTCCTGCAGACCGTTCCACAGTGGCCCAGGTGCGCACGAACATGATTGACAATGTCGAGAGCGCAGGCGGCTCCGTGACCTTGGCCGAGGGGCCATTCGGCACCGAGATCCGCCGTGTTGTGCCCATCACCACGGACAATGGGCAGCACGGCTATCACGTTTCACGCACATGGTTTGCCCAAGGGCCGCGCTGGCTTCTGCGGGGAGTGCTCATGGGTGAGGCCGGCATGTCGGAGGGTCACGAGGGCCCGGCGGAAATGCTCTACGAGTTCTTCGCGAATACGGTGGTGCGGCGCGGCAACAAGCCGATGGTTCCCGGTGATGTCATTCCGATGGTGCTGCCCGAGGCCATGCACGCCCAGCTCGAGAGCCAGGTGGGCACTGCGCAGGAGAAGGCATGAGCCTGTCGTCCGGTCTGCACCATTCGCGGCTGGGGCGTGCCCTGCATCGTTGGTTGCGCTCGAATGACGAACTCGTCTCCGAAGAACTGATCAATCGGGCTGTCACCTCAGGTGCCACGCCCATTGGTGAAGTGAAGGATCGGACTCGCGTCACGGTGCAGGGCACAGTGGCCATTCTCACCATCAACCCGCAGAGCCGCCATACCTGGCTCGAAGCAGACCTGGCGGATGGCTCAGGAACCCTCGTGCTGCTCTGGATGGGTCGTGGCAATATTCCGGGCGTCACTGCAGGCCGCACATTGCGAGTGCACGGGCTGGTGACCACCCGTCAAGGACGTCGGGTGATGTACAACCCGGCATACGAGCTGGTTGCCTGACAGCCAGCTGCTTTCCAGACGACGAGTAGTAACCGGACGCTCAGCTGGTGCCGGAAGCTCAGTGGGCGCGGGCGCCGAGCGCAGGAACGAGATAATTCGACAATTCCTTCTCATGATCTTCCGAGATGGTGAACAACAGTTCGTCACCAACCTCGACGGCGCCATCGGGCTGCGGGGCATGGGGGTGACCATCACGCACCACTGCCACGAGCACACCATCACCGGGAAGATGCAGATCACGGATCCGCATGCCGACGGCGGGCGAGGTGGGCGGCAGAGTGAGTTCCACCAGATTTGCTGAGCCCGACTTGAACGTCATCAGGCGCACCACTGCTCCAACGCTGACGGCCTCCTCCACGAGGGCCGACATGATGCGTGGCGTCGATACGGCGACATCCACGCCCCATTGGGCATCGAACAACCACTCATTGCTCGGGTGATTCACCCTGGCCACTGTGCGCGGCACCCCGAATTCAGTCTTGGCGAGCAACGTATGCACCAGGTTTGCCTTGTCATCACCGGTGGTGGCGATGGATACATCACAGGTCTGCAGATCTGCCTCAGCCAGAGAATCCATCTCGCAGGCATCTGCCAGCAGCCATTCGGCCTCCGGCACGGAATCGGACTTGATGGCGTGGGGTTCCTTCTCGATGAGCAACACCTCATGCCCATTGGCAATGAGCTCCCTGGCGATCGAGCGCCCCACATTGCCGGCTCCGACGATGGAAATACGCATAACGGGTTCTCCTGGATTCAGTTCTGCTCGGGCGCGGCAGCAAGCGTATGCAGCACCACTTGGGCGCGTTCATTGGAGGTGGCCACGTAGAGCACATCGCCTTCCTGGAGCAGCACATCCGCACCGGGAACCTGGCCGGTGCCAATCCGCGTGATGAAGGGCACGCGCACGTGGAGTTGCTGCTCGAGCTGCCCCACTGAGGTTCCCGCCCAGGCAGGGTTGAAGGGCACCTGGAACAGCGCGGTGGTGCCCGAAGGATCACGCCAGACGGGAGTGATGGAATCGGACAGGAGGCGATTCATCACCTGGCCGGCCGCCCAACGCACGGTGGCGACGGTGGGTATGCCCAGTTTCTCGTAGACCTCGGCGCGCCCCTGGTCATAGATCCTGGCGACGACATTCTGCACGCCGAATTCTTCGCGGACCACCCGTGCGGAGAGAATGTTCGAATTGTCGCCGCTGGCGACTGCTGCAAATCCGTCGGCATCCCTGATGCCGGCACGTACCAGCACATCGCGATCGAATCCGACGCCCTTGACAGTGCGTCCGGAGAAGTCGGGTCCCAGTTTGCGGAACGATTCCACATTCACATCAATCACTGCCAGGGAATGGCCGCGTTTCTCCAGGCCCTGGGCAAGGCTTGATCCCACTCGCCCGCAGCCCATGATGACGATATGCACTGGTTCCTCCACTAAGCCACGTCGGTCGGCGCTCATGGTCGTGCGCCCCACCCAGTGTTGGACGGTTTCTGAGCCCGATCTAGAGAATAGCCGGGTGCTGCGGCAACGACCCACTGGCCGGATACGGCTCCCACTGGTCGGATATGCAAGCTGGCGGTGACAACGGGGTTAGTCTTGTCGCTCGTGAGCGTCACCGATGCCTTCAAGCGTCTGCTCGTCGGACGCAAACTGGCGAGCACACAACTGGGCGCGACCCTATTGCCCAAGCGAGTAGCCCTACCCATCTTTGCCTCCGATGCGTTGAGCTCGGTGGCCAATGCGCTCGACGAAATCTTGTTGACCCTGTCGCTGGCCGGCATGGCGGGCATGGCCTTCTCGCTGCCCATCGGCATGGCCGTGGCCTGCGTGTTGCTGGTGGTGGTGCTCAGCTATCGCCAGACCGTGCATGCCTATCCCTCAGGTGGCGGCGACTATGAGGTGGTTACCACCAATCTGGGGCCAACCAGTGGCCTGGTGGTGGCCAGTGCGCTCCTGGTGGATTATGTGCTCACCGTGGCCGTGTCAGTGAGCTCTGGTGTGCAGAACGCCAAGGCGATGGCGCCGTTCATCGAGGGCCATGAGGGAATCATTGCCGCCATCATCATTGTGCTGCTGATGCTGGTCAACCTGCGTGGTGTTCGTGATTCCGGCGGCATCTTCGCCGTGCCCACCTATTTGTTCATGCTGGGCATCGGCGCCATGGTGCTCTGGGGACTGTGGCAGATCGTGGTGTTGGGACGCCCCCTTGCCTCGTCAACGGCAGACTTCTCGGTGGTCGGGGTGAGCGCCTACGAACCACTGGCCGGTGTGGCCATGGCTGCCCTGCTTGCACGGGCCTTCTCATCGGGCAGTGCCGCGCTCACCGGCGTGGAGGCAATCAGCAATGGTGTGCCCAATTTCCGCAAGCCCAAATCCCGCAATGCGGCCACCACACTGGGACTGTTGGGTGCCATAGCCATCACCATGCTGCTGGGCATCCTGGCCCTTGCCCAGCTCATGGGGGTCAAGCTCATCGACCCTGCTGGTGGCAGCTATTTCGTCACCCCCGATGGGCAGGAACTTCACAACAATCCGGTGACGGTCATCGGCCAGTTGGCGAGTGCAGTGTTCCAGCCGGGATTCAGCATCGGCTTCTATTTCGTCGTCACGATGACGATGATCATCCTGTTCCTGGCCGCCAATACTGCCTTCAACGGCTTCCCAACCCTGGGCTCGATCCTGTCGCGTGATGGTTGGTTGCCCCGTCAGCTGCACAGCAGGGGTGATCGGCTGGCCTATTCCAACGGCATCATGACCTTGGCAGGAGGCGCGGTACTCCTGGTGCTGGTGTTCGATGCCTCGGTGACGGCACTGATCCAGATGTATGTGATCGGGGTGTTCATCTCATTCACGCTCAGCCAGCTCGGCATGCTGCGTCATTGGACCCGCCATCTGCGTGAGGAATCTGATCGGGCCAAGCGGCGGAAGATGAAGCGCAGCCGCGCCATCAATGCAGTGGGCATGGTGCTTACCGGCCTGGTCCTGGTGATCGTTCTGGTGTCCAAATTCATCTATGGCGCATGGATGGCCATGTTGGCGATGGTGGTGGTGTTCGTGCTGATGCGGGCCATCCATCGTCACTATGCGCGGGTGCGCGAAGAGATTGCCATCACCGATCCGGCCGAGTGGGTGCTGCCAAGCAGAGTGCATGCCGTGGTGATGGTGAGCGCCGTGAACAAGCCCACTGTCAAGGCCATCCAATTTGCCCGCGCCACCCAGCCCTCACAGCTGGAAGCGGTCACCGTTGATGTCGATCCTGATGCCACTGCCCGTCTGGTCACGGCCTGGAGCGATGATGATCTGTCGGTGCCGTTGCGCGTGGTGGACTCGCCCTACAGGCAGATCACCGGACCCTTCATCGATTACGTGAAGAGCCTCATCAGCCGCAACCCGCGTGACATCGTGTGCATCTACATCCCCGAATTCGTAGTGGGTCATTGGTGGGAGCATGTGCTGCACAATCAAACAGCCCTGGTGATCAGAACGCGATTGCATTTCATGAGGGGCGTCATGGTCACATCCGTGCCCTTCCAGCTCGAGTCCAGTGATCGACTCATGAGGCGCTATCGGCGCCGTGAATTGAATGGAAGTCATCAATGAGCGATGAGGTCTCCAGTGCAGGGGCTGAGCACTTGGTGGGAAAGTCCGCAGCCAGCGTCTCGCCGCAGCGTGTGATCGGACCGGTTGATGTGGGCCCCATTGCCCATGGCGGACATTGCATTGCCCGCCATGAGGGCCGAGTGATCTTCGTGCGTCACAGTCTGCCGGGTGAGCAGGTGATGGTGCGTCTCACTGACACCTCGCATGGCCGATATTGGCGTGGTGATGCCGTTGAGATCCTCGAAGCAGCGCCCGGACGGATCACTCCGCCCTGTGCGATTGCCGGCTCATGTGGTGGCTGTGACTTCCAGCATGTGGAGCTCGGTGTCCAGCGCGAGCTGAAGACCGCAGTGGTGCGGGAGCTCATGCACCACTTTGCACACCTCGACACCGACGTTGAAGTGCAGCCGGCGCCGGACGAGCGCGATGGTCAGTCCTGGCGCACCAGAATGCGTTATGGCGTCGTTGATGGACATGCAGCCCTGCACAAGCACCGCAGTTCCGAATTGGTGCCCTTGGCGCCTGCCGGCTGCCTCATCGCTGAAGACGCCGGGCGTTCGCCTGCGATGCTCGATGAGCTTGCAGGGCGTCTGCAGCCCGAATCAGGACGACGAGATGCTGGGGGTGCCCGCAGCGATGAGCTGGTGGTGGCCACGTCCATGCCGCAGGACACGTCAACGCAGCAGGTGAATGTCATGGCAGGTCACCAAGTTCTTGTGGGCTCAGCGCAGGTGAGTGAGCAGGTGGCAGGCAACAGTTTTCAGGTGCGTGCCGACGGCTTCTGGCAGCCACATAGGAAGGCGCCGCAGATTCTGACCAGTGAGGTTCTCGAGGTTCTGCGCCCCGTCCACGGGGATCGAGCACTTGATCTCTACTGCGGGGTGGGTGTCTTCGCAGCAGCACTGGCTGACACCGGCGCCCGGGTGACGGGTATTGAGCTCGACGGCCCAGCCATCCGATTGGCGCGCGGCAATGTGCCGCAGGCCCGATTCATTGCAGGACGGGTTGACCGAGTGCTTGCCAAGAACAACGGGGACATTGATCTTGTGGTCCTGGACCCACCCCGGGTTGGCGCCGGAAAGCAGGCGGTGGCCAGGATTGCGCGCCTGGCTCCGCGGAGCATTGCCTATGTGGCCTGTGATCCGGCTGCTCTGGCGCGTGATATTGCCTTTTTTGCCAAGCATGATTATCGGGTGACCTCGCTCAAGGCCTTCGATCTGTTCCCCATGACCCACCACGTGGAATGTGTGGCGGGTCTGGAGCGTGTCTGATGTCGTCGTCCACGCATCGCAGACCGCCGGGAACGATCACGCCGCGTTGTCCGCTTCGGCCTGAAGACCCCTGCACGCAGTGCCAGGCCTATGCCACGGGGCCGGAGGACTGCGGTCTGGTCTATCTGGTGATGAATGATCCTGAGCTGATGGAGATCTACCGCGAGAAGCGTCGGGCGGCGCATCGGGCCGAACACCCCGAAGAGTGATCGACCCGATATCTGCCCGACCATTTACTCAGTAGGCGCGGTGCCCATATTTACTCAGTAGGCGCGGTGCCAATATTCGCCTAGTAGGCGCGGTGCCAATATTCGCCTAGTAGGCGAAGTCCCACAGAGTGTAGGTTCCGGCGCCGCCCGGGCCGCTGGTCTCGGCTGAACCGGCGAGGCCTTCGCGCCCGGAGGGCTGCTGCCAGCGAGCCAGCCGGTCCGGGTCATCACTGGCCAGCACAGGTTCCCCGAAGCCACCCAGATAACTGCCATCGGGCCGTGCAGTGATTCCCAGCGACTCGGTGTCGCGGGCGTCGATGAAACCGGGGGTGGCGAACAGATCGCGCATATAGGCCCACAGATTGGGCAGCTCGTGGATGCGAAGCGCCTTGTCACGAAGCTCAGGGGAAAAACCAGTGACATAGGTCTGGTCAAAGCTTGCGAGAGTGCAGAAGAGTCGCACATCTGAATCGGTGAGATGTTCGCCGAACAGATAGCGCCGGGTTGCCAGTCGGTGATCGTAATCGCGGATCCGCGCCTCCCATACGGCGAAGGCCGTCTGGGCAGCGGCTGGCGTGGAGGCAAAAAGCACCTTGTAGGGGCCGTTGTTCACGTCGTCGAAAAGCT
Source organism: uncultured Propionibacterium sp. (assembly GCA_964293265.1). GTDB lineage: Bacteria > Actinomycetota > Actinomycetes > Propionibacteriales > Propionibacteriaceae > Propionibacterium. The sequence continues at coordinate 4,440 of CAXYYR010000012.1, read as the reverse complement.
GCTGGTTCAGCACATCGATCTGCTTGCGCAACTGGGTGGGATACAGATCGGGCGCGCCGTCAGCGTGGAATTGTGCCCACGCAGTCTCGAGTTCGAGGCTCATCACGTGGTAGTCGTTCATCACCACTTTTCCGGTGTGGGTGTCCACCAGCGCCGGCACGGTGCCGCGACCCTGGTAGCTGGGATCGCCGGCATGGTAGGCGTCGTTGAGTGCGGGCACGCCAAGCACTGCGTCTGTTCCGCCGGGCTGGTCGGCGAAGACCCAGCCGCCGTCCTCACCGCGTCCTGAAACATAGGCAATGGAAATGGCGTTCTGGAGCCCCAGGAGGCGGCGCACGATGATCTGGCGGCGCGACCAGCCGCATTCGGCAGAGATCACCAGCCGATAGCGTCCGGCCTCCACGGGCAATTCGCCGGAGGTGAACCGGGCTGTGAAGTGATTTGGCTGGCGCTCGAAGGCGCCGTCCTCCGTCTGTTCCTTGCGGAAGATGGAGTCGCCCACCGCGCCACGCGGGCGGGTGTTGACCGATGCTGATTCCGGCAATGACGTCATGGTGTCTCCTCATGTGGTCAGTGTTGATTGGGTGATGTGCGTTGGTTGGGTGCAGCGAGCAGTTCAGTCAGTAAACAAATCGGTTGAGTAATAGCGTTCGGCGGTGTCGGGGATGACGGTCACGATTGTTGTGCCCGCTGTCTTCGGGTCTGCGGCCACCCGGCGTGCTGCTGCCAGTGCGGCGCCGGCGCTGACGCCGGCAATGATCCCGCAATGACGCATGAGCTCCCGTGATGTGGACAGTGCTTCATCCTGCGCAATGTCGATCGTGGCGTCGATGAGCTCACGATCGGTCACCGCTGCCGGAATCGGTCCACCGGAGGTGCCATGGATCTTGTGGGGATGCCATTGTCCGCCATTGAGCACTGCGGCCTCGGCCGGTTCCACGGCGAGAATACGGAGACCGGGATTGTGCTCGCGAAGATAACGTCCCGCGCCGCTCAGCGTGCCCCCGGTGCCGACCGCCGCAATGAAGTAATCGACCTGTCCACCGGTCTGGGTCCATATCTCGGGTCCGGTGGTCTCGTAATGTGCCCGGGGGTTGGCGGGATTGGTGGACTGGCTCACCAGCCAGGCGCCAGCTGTGCTGTCAACAACCTGCTGGGCGCGTGCGGTTGCCCTGGGCATGCCCTCCGAGCCGGGTGTGGTGAGCACTTCTGCGCCGAGAGCCTGCATAAGACGGCGTCGTTCAATGGACTGATCGTCGGGAACCACGATCACCACGTGGTAGCCAAGGATGGCGCCCAGTCGCGACAGTGCCACGCCCGTATTGCCACTGGTTGCCTCAACGATCGTGCCACCGGGTGCCAGACGTCCATCAGCCTCGGCTGCGCGGACCATCCACAGTGCTGCCCGATCCTTCACCGAGGCAGACGGATTGCGGGACTCGAGTTTGGCCAGTATTCGGCCCCGGCCCGATTCGAAATATGGCAGGTGCAGCAGGGGAGTGTTGCCCACCAATTCGGTGAGGTCCTCGTAGATGTGCGGCTGAGCAGTGAAAGCCATGGTCCTGTCCGTCCAAAGATCGAATTCCGTGGTCAACGGAATCATGTTGGTGATCGTGTTCATCCACGCCAGGTGGTGGTGACGTCGATCAACGACAACAGAACGCCGCGGTCGGCATGGTGCCGGTGAATGCGGTGGTCGTGAGGGCGAACATGGCGTGCACGATAACACTGGGATGAAGGGTGACAGCCGGGTGCCAGGGGTATGGATTTCGCCCTCGGTGGATAACGCCCGGATGCCGGCTTCTCTGAGCCGAAGTGCACATAACCTATGCGTCATGCGTCCCGATCTGAGCACTGCTGTCGTGCTGCCCTTGGACGCCGGGCTCGTGGTGCGTCGCCATATTGATCTGGGTCGCGCCGCCAGCTGTCTGTGTCGTTGAGCCCAGCGCGGTGAAGTAGCCCAGCGCAATAACGCCCAACGTCCGCACCAGCCAAGGAAAATCATGAACTCCACACAATCGCCTGAGCTCGAGCGCCCTGAAACCGGGACGACCGGGCCAGCTGCCGTCGCGTCCGGCACCAACGACCAGAACCAGTCCGCACCCACAGTCCGATTTGCTGATGGGCCCAGTCATCATCGGCGCAGTCTGGTGGGAGCCGTCACCGGCAGCACCCTCGAAGTCTTCGACTTCACCATCTATGGCACCTTTGCGCCCTTCTTCGCCGCATCGTTCTTCGCAGCAGGAGACCCCCGCACGGCATTTCTGCAGTCACTCATCGTGCTGGCGGTCGGCTTCGTTGCCCGGCCGCTCGGTTCGTTGTTCTTCGGGCATCTTTCCGACACCCGGGGCAGACGGATCTCGCTGTATGCCACCAGCGCCACAGCCCTCACTGGCACTCTGCTGATTGCCTTGTCGCCAGGCCACAATCTGTTGGGCATCGGAGCAGCAATCGTCCTCATCGTGGCGCGTCTGCTGCAGGGCTTCGCCCATGGTGGCGAGCAGCCTGCGGCCGGCGCCTATGTTTCCGAGGTGGCAAAGCCCTCCAACCGGGGGCAATGGTCATCAGTGGTGTACATGTCCATCCTGGGTGGCGCGGTTCTCGGTTCGCTGATCGGCGCAGTGCTATCGAGCTGGCTGGGTGTGGACATCCTGCGCGAGTGGGCATGGCGCCTGCCCTTCCTGGTGGGCGCTCTGGGCTCGGTGTCAGCTCTTGTCGCTATCCATCGCATGCCTGAGACGACGGTCTTCCGCGCGGAGGCTGCCAAGGTCTCCGCCCAGCAGCAGGGTCCGGGCCTGATCGCCCAGATGTGGGCTGCCCGTCGTTCGGCACTGCAGATCATCGGTGTCACCATCGGGTTGACCATCGCCTTCCAGAATTGGGCTGCCATTGGCAGCTATCACGTGGGGGTGCTCCATTCGAATGCCAGCCATGTGCTGTGGGTGGCAGTGGCGGTGCAGGTGCTTGCCATTCCGATGGTGGGCTTGTGGGGAAGGGTCTCCGATCACATCGGACGCAAACCGGTGATGCTCATCGGTTTCATTGGTGTTGCCCTGACCACCTATCCGTTCATGCGCATGCTTGATGGCTCGCCGGGACGGATGGCCCTGGCAATGGGCGTGTCCTATTTCTTCCTGGCAGCTCCGCTGTCCATCACTCCGGCGCTCATGGCCGAGCTGGTGCCCACCCGGATTCGCACCCTGGGCGTTGGCTTTCCCTATGCCCTGGCCACAGCCGTGTTCGGTGGCACCGTTCCGGTGCTCCAGGCCTGGATCTATGGCAGTTTCAGTCACTCGGCCTTCGGGCTCTATGTCACCTTGGCGGTGCTCATCTCCATTGCGGTGACCCTCACCGTCCCTGAAACCAGGGGAATGGATCTGACTGACGGGGCCGTCGACACGGAGCCATCGGCACGGGCCCGAAAACTACGACGCTGAAAAGTACGACGATTTCTTAAGCTGGCAGACGAAAGGGATTCCGCGTGGAGAGGGCGCTGTCACCTGGGCATTGTCCGGGCGATACGATCACGTCAACAACGCAGTAATCATGAGTCGGTGTGTCTGATGCCCAGCAATGGTGGCAATTTGCAGGCTGTGCTCCGCCGGAATCCCTATGAATCAGCAGGAGGAACTCGATGGGCGTGAATAGCTTCGGAGCCCGCTCCGATCTTGCAATTGGTGATCGTCACTATGAGATCTATCGCTTGGATGCCATTCCCGGCGCCAAGGAGCTTCCCTACAGCCTCAAGATTCTGCTTGAGAACCTGCTGCGCCATGAGGACGGGCTGCATGTGAGCGCCGAGGACATCTCCACTCTGGCAGCGTGGAAGCCCAGCGACGGCCCTCACCACGAGATCGCCTATGCGCCTGCGCGAGTGATCATGCAGGACTTCACCGGGGTTCCCTGCATCGTGGATCTGGCGACGATGCGCGAGGCCATGGCTCAGCTGGGCGGTGCGCCCGAGCAGATCAATCCCCTGAGCCCTGCCCAGATGGTCATCGATCACTCGGTCATCGCCGAGCGTTTCGGCACGCCCGAGGCGCTGCAGCAGAACACCGACATCGAATATGGACGGAACCAGGAGCGCTACCAATTCCTGCGTTGGGGCCAGAAGACCTTTGATGATTTCACGGTGGTGCCCCCGGGCACCGGCATCGTGCATCAGGTGAACATCGAGCATCTTGCCCAGGTGGTCTATTCGCGCGAGGTCGATGGTGTTGTGCAGGCTTTCCCCGACACCTGCGTGGGCACCGATTCGCACACCACCATGGTCAATGGGTTGGGCGTTGTCGGCTGGGGTGTCGGCGGCATCGAGGCCGAATGTGCCATGCTCGGCCAGCCGGTGAGCATGCTCATTCCACAGGTGGTGGGTTTCAAATTGTCCGGCCAGCTGCGCGCCGGGGTCACTGCCACCGATCTGGTGCTCACGATCACCCAGAT
>CAXYYR010000011.1:0-35943 GCA_964293265.1 uncultured Propionibacterium sp. | reverse complement strand
GAGGCTCATGGACCATCCCCGAGTCGCCCGAGTGCCCACACGGCCGTCCATCAGCGAGCGCAAACGCATACTTTCTTCAGCAGGCGCCATGTGCGTGTTGTGGCGGCTGTGTTGTGGCATGCGCGTGATGGCTCAGCCCCGATAGACCTTGTAGTTGCTCACCTGCGCGCGAGGCCGCACCACCATGCGATCGATGTTCACATGCGCCGGCCGGGTCACTGCCCAGGCCACACAATCGGCAATGTCTTCGGCCACCAGGGGTGCGTCCACCCCGGCATAGACGGCATCGGCGTCGGCCTTGCTGCCGAGCCTGGTGAGGCTGAATTCCTCGGTCTTCACCATTCCGGGCGAGATCTCCAGCACCCTGATGGGGCGTCCACCGAGCTCCAGGCGCATGGCGCCGGCAATATTGCGCTCTGCCGACTTGGAGCCGCAGTAACCCGCGCCGCCCACATAGGGATACTCCGCTGCAGTGGAGGTGAGGAAGACCAGTGAGCCCTCAGCTGCCTCCACCCGGCCCAGCAGGGCCTGGGTCACCCGGGCCGTGCCCAGGACATTGAGCCGATACATTGCGTCCCATTCGTCCAGGTCGGCGTGTTCCACGTCTGCCTGGCCGAAGGCGCCACCGGCATTGTTGAACAACACATCCACCCGATCGGGCAGTGCTGCTGCCATGGCATCCACCTGGGCCTGATCGGTGACATCGCAGGTCAGGGCCACACCGCCGATCTCGCTGGCCAGGGCAGTGATGCGCTCGGTGCGACGGGCGATGCAATAGACCCGGAAGCCCTCAGCAGCCAGCCTTCGTGCAGTGGCGGCACCGATGCCGCTCGATGCGCCGGTCACCACAGCCGTGCGGATGCTGGCAGTGCTGTGTGAGCTGTTGGTCAGGGGACTGTCTGTAGCTGGGCTCATGTAGTCCATCGTGACATGTCCCTGTGTGTCTCTGGAGCTTGGGGGTGTTCCAGGTGCTTGGGGTGTCTCTGGTGCTCGGGGTGTTCCGGACGCGGGGATCAGCTGTGTGCCGACCTGTCGGACGGACCCATGGCTGGGGAAGGCTCAGAGCTCAGGGGCCGGTGAGTGTCGGGCATCGAGCAGCGGCGAAATCGGCGGGATGTCGGGCTGATCGGTCAAGCTGTTGTCAGTCAGCCAGGGTCCGAGCACCTGGGAGACGATGGCATAGGCCTGGGCCTCCAGATTGGATCCGCCGGCGTCAGTGGGGGAGTGCACACCCAGGGCGTGCATCACCATGCTGCCCTCCAGGGCGTCGGCAAGATATTTCGGTGACGCTCCATCCCGGAGCAGGCCCTTCTTCCGTCCCTCGGCCAGCAGACGCTGCAGGCCCACCAGGGAGCGGGGAATGGTGCGTGCCCAGATCACGCCTACGGTGTCGGGCTCGGCATGGTGCTCAACCTGCAGCCGGATGATTGCCGGTCCGGTGGGTGTGGAATAGGTGTAGAGACGGTGCTGGGTCATGGTGAGCAGGCGCTCGACGAAGGGCAGTCTGCGCAGCTGCTGATCGTCCAACTCGAAGAGCACGGCAACGCGGCGGAAGGCGGCACCCAGCAGCTCGGTGCGTCCAGGCCAGCGACGGTAGATGGAGGATTTTCCCACTCGTGACAGTGAGGTCACCCGCCCCATGGTGAATCCCGACCAACCATGCCGTCCGTAGACATCGAGTGCGGCAGACAGGGCCCGGGGCTCAACCAGTGGGTCGCGTGGGCGTCCGACGGCAGCATCATGCGCACCTGCAGCGGCCACTGCGGCGTCATTGCTAGCGTTGATGGTCGTGTCCCCCTGGGACATCGGATGCACCCTTCATGGTCAGCACGACGCTGTGAGGGCGCCGATAGTTTGGGACCAAATTGGTCCCTATCTACCAAGCAGGCTAGTCACTTCTCACCCCTGATGGCGAGAACCGTCCACCGAATGGGTCTATAGAATTGCCCCATGACCTCGAAGCTGATCCTGCTCCGCCACGGCGAGAGCGAATGGAATGAAAAGAATCTGTTCACCGGCTGGGTTGATGTAGACCTCAATGCCAAGGGCACCCGCGAGGCCAGCCACGCCGGTGAGCTGCTGACGCAGGAGGGGCTGTTGCCCGATGTCCTGCACACCTCGCTGCTGCGCAGGGCCATCCATACCGCCTATCTGGCGTTGGACAAGGCTGATCGGCATTGGATCCCGGTGCGACGCAGCTGGCGCCTCAATGAGCGTCACTATGGCGCGCTGCAGGGTCTTGACAAGGCGGAGATCCGCGAGAAGTACGGCGAGGAACAGTTCATGGCCTGGCGCCGCAGCTACGATGTGCCGCCGCCCGCCATCGAGCCCGACAGCGAATTCAGCCAGTTCAACGATCCGCGCTATGCCGACATCCCGGCCGACGAGCGCCCGCTCCATGAGTGCCTGCGTGATGTGGTGGCCCGGATGCTGCCCTATTGGGAATCGGCGATCGTGCCCGATCTGCAGGCTGGCAAGACGGTCCTGGTGGCAGCCCACGGCAATTCACTGCGTGCGCTGGTGAAGCACCTCGATGGCATCGACGACCAGACCATCTCGGGTCTCAACATTCCCACCGGAATTCCGCTGCTCTATGAGCTGGACGACAACTTCAAGCCGGTCACTGCCGGTGGTCGCTATCTCGATCCGGAAGCTGCTGCGGCAGGACAGAAGGCCGTCGCCAGCCAGGGCAAGAAATAGTCACCAGCCCCACTGGGGCATCAGTGAAATCAGGCCCCCGTAGGGTTGCGGGGCTGGCTCAGGTGGTGGGCCAGTCCTCGCCCTCGGGGGCTTCGCCCGTGATGATGTAGATGATGCGTCGGCCCATCGCCACGGCATGATCGGCGATGCGCTCGTAATAGCGCCCGAGCAGGGCCACATCCACGCCCTTCTCCACCGGCTTGTCGATGGTCTGGGCCCATTCCTCGGTCATGATCGTGCGGAACTGCTCGTTGCGCAGGTGATCCATCTCGTCATCATCGGAGACCAGCTCATGGGCCTCGTCGAGATTGCGATCCAACAGGGTGCGCCCGGCCTTGCCCACCATGGCCTGGGCCACATCCGACATCCGCCGGAAATTGCTGAGCAGCGGCTCGGGCACGGCGTGATCGGGATAACGCATTCGGGCGATCTCGGCGACGTGCTTGGCCAGATCGCGGGTCCGCCCGACATCGGCCACCACCTGCATGGCGGCAACAATGGTGCGCAGTTCACCGGCAACCGGCGCCTGCCGGGCAAGCAGGGTGTAGCAGCGCTGCTCCAATTCATCGTGCATGGCATCGATCCGAAGATCGCCCTCGATCACCCGCTCGGCAACGGTGATGTTCGCGTCCAGAAGAGCGGTCGTGGCATCGCGCACGGCGATCTGTACGGAGTCGGACATGGTGACCAATTGGTGCACCACCTCGTCCAGCTCGGAGTGGTAGTACTCGCGCATCTCAGCTCCCGTCCCATCAGCTGTGTGTCTGTTCCGCTGGCTTTGTCGATCCGTCGGTGTTCGGCTAGTTCATGCCCGGGGCCAGTCTTACAGATACCGGCCCGTGACTGTGCGTGAGGGCGCGCATCTTTGCCTCATAGGATTGGCTTCGTGAGCCCGGTTTCTGCACTCCTGCTAGCGCTGGCGGTTGGTGTGGTCGTGGGCGCCGCAGTCATGGCAGTGGTCAACTGGGGGCTCAATGCCCGCCGAAGGCTGCGGGAACGGCCACCGCTGCTCGACCCTGAGGTGGTCACTGTGGTTGCGGCGTTGTACACCCCGGCTCTGGTGCTGGGCCCCCATGACGAAGTGCTGTGCGCCAATGCGCCTGCCAGAACCATCGGGCTGGTGCGTGGCCGCAGGGTGCGTTTCTCGTCAGTGCTGGATCAGATGCGCCGCGCTCGTGAATCCGGCCTTGCCACCACCGTTGAGCTGCGTCAGGAAACCGGCCCTGGAGCCCCGGCCAGAATGCTCACCTCACGCGTGCACCCGCTGGAACGTCAGACCGTGCTGGCCATCGTCGCCGATCACAGCGCCCTGCTGAGGGCCGATGAATCCAAGCGCGATCTGGTGGCCAATGTGAGCCATGAGTTGAAGACGCCGGTCGGCGCCATGCAGGTGCTTGCCGAAACGCTCCAACAGGGTGCTGACGATCCTGATGTGGTGCGTCATTTTGCCGCCAGAATGGATGCCGAGGCCACGCGTCTGGCCGAGCTCGTGGGTCAGATGATCGAGCTGTCACGTCTGCAATCCGACGATCCCCTGATGGGGGCACATGTGGTGCCCATCGATGAAGTGGTTGATCAGGCAGGGGCAAGGACCCAGGATGTTCGTGCTGCTCGTGACATTGCCTATTCGGTTGCCGGCGACAAGGGCCTTGAAGTGATCGGTGATCAATCGCAGCTCGTGTCTGCGCTCACCAATCTGGTGACCAATGCCATTGCCTATTCCGATCCGGGGGCCAGAGTGGTGGTCACCGTCCGGGCAACAACAGCCCAGGATTCCGACATGTCTTCCCAGGGTGCAGTCGGGTCTTCCCAGGGTGCATATGGGGCGAATGACCCCGGGGCACATGATCCCGCGTCATTGCGGGAGGCTGCTGATGATCCCTGGGTGGAGATTGCGGTGACCGACAATGGCATCGGCATCGCCCCCGAGGAGCAGGAGAGGGTGTTCGAGCGTTTCTACCGGGTGGATTTTGCGCGGAGCCGGGCCGACGGTGGCACAGGACTGGGGCTGTCGATCGTCAAGCATGTGGTGGCTGCGCATGGGGGCACTGTCGGTCTGTGGAGCAAGCCCGGCCAGGGATCAACCTTCACCATTCGTCTGCCCCGGAACCCGTCCATGTCGGAAGAGGCCTGAGCCATGCCACGCATCCTCATCGTCGAGGACGAGGAGTCCTATCGCGATGCCATGGAATACATGCTCACCAGGGAGGGCTTCGACGTGCACGCCGTGGCTGATGGTGAATCCGGCCTGGCCAGCTACGACCGGGATGGGGCTGATCTGGTGCTGCTCGATCTCATGCTTCCCGGTCTGAGTGGCATCGAGGTGTGCACGGCCCTGCGGGTGCGTGGTCCGGTGTCGGTGATCATCGTCTCGGCACGTGATGCCGAGGTTGACAAGGTCATCGGCCTGGAGCTCGGTGCTGACGACTATGTGACCAAGCCCTTCAGCCACCGGGAACTGTTGGCCCGCATTCGCGCCGTATTGCGCAGAGCCGGAAACAGTGGGCCCGAACCCGATGAGCTCGAGGTGGGCGCAATTCAGCTCGATGTCGTGCGCCATGAGGTGCGGGTTGCCGGAGAAACCCTCCAACTGCCCCTCAAGGAATTCTCGCTTCTGGAATTGTTCATGCGGCATTGCGGAAAGGTGATGTCACGGCAGGCCCTGATCACCCAGGTCTGGGGCAGTGACTATGTGGGTGACACCAAGACCCTGGATGTTCATGTGCTGCGTCTGCGGGCGAAGATCGAGGCTGATCCGGGCCATCCGCAGATCCTGCTGACGGTGCGCGGGGTGGGTTACAAACTCGTTGATCCTGCTGAGGTCGCGTGACGATGCTTCATTCATGAAATTCCACGCCAATCATTTGTGGTGATTTGTTCCCAGCCCTTCCATAAAGAAAAAGAATTGCGAATGGGAGGTGTGAATTACCTGTGGTAGAATAGGGCGGAGGAAGAGGTGCATATATGACTTTTACTGTCGGCGAGACCGTCGTCTACCCCAATCATGGCGCGGCCGTCATCGAGGACACCGAGACCCGTAAGGTCAAGGGCGAGGACACGCTTTACCTCGTGCTGAGGATCCTCGGTCAAACTGACTTGGTGGTGAGGGTGCCTGCCTGCAACCTCGACCTGGTCGGTGTGCGCGATGTTGTGGACGAGGAGGGCCTCGAGCAGGTTTTCAGCGTGCTGCGCCCCCCCCACACCGAAGAGCCCACCAATTGGTCCCGTCGTTACAAGGCCAATCTGGAGAAGCTCCATTCGGGCAATGTCATGAAGGTCGCCGAAGTCGTACGCGATCTGTGGCGTCGTGAGAAGGAGAGGGGCCTGTCGGCGGGCGAGAAGCGCATGCTTGCCAAGGCCCGTCAGGTGCTGGTGAGCGAGCTCGCCCTGGCTGAGAAGGTCGATGAAGACCGTGCACAGGTGATGCTCGACGAGGTCCTCGCCTCCTGATCGCTGCCGCCCCACGGGGCGGAAGCAAATGAGATGTCCCATGCCTAGCGCGGTTGCCCCGGAGCCGGTGGTCGCCTTTGTGGTGGCCGCCGGCTCCGGTGCGCGTCTGGGAAATTCGACAGCTGGTGGCACCGGGCCGAAGGCACTGCGCACTCTGGCAGGACTGCCGCTGCTGAAGCGCAGTATTGATCAGCTGATCGCCGGCGGCGTTGATGAAGTCGTGGTGGTCTGCCGACCCGAACACCGTCAACAGATGCACGAGGCAGTGCAGGGCGTGACCATTCCGCTGACTTTTGCTGACGGTGGGCTGGCCAGAACGGATTCAGTGCGCAATGGTCTGGCGGTGCTGGACACGCCCCCCGGCGTGCTGCTGGTCCATGACGCAGCGCGCCCACTGGTGCCCACCGACGTGGTGGCTCGGGTGATCACTGCCGTGCGGGAAGGTGCCGCAGCCGTCATTCCCGTGATTTCCCTGACTGATTCGGTGCGTGCGATCGATGGCGATCACAGTCATGTTGTCGACCGTGCTGCCCTGCGAGCTGTGCAGACACCGCAGGGCTTTGCTGGGGCAGCCCTGATCGACGCCTATCAGCGGGTCCGTGACGGGCAGTTCACCGATGATGCCTCGGTCTGCGAGGCAGCCGGCGCCGCAGTGACGATGGTGGAGGGTTCGGTCCTGTCGTTGAAGATCACCCGTCCCCACGATTTCTTGTTCGCCGAGGCACTGCTTGCGGCAGGCCTGGCATGAGCGCGGGTGATGGCCTGAGGGTGGGCATCGGCACCGATGTCCATCGCCTGGCAACCGGCGTGCCCATGCATTGCGCCGGCTTGTTCTTCCCCGACGAGACAATGGGTCTGCAGGGTCATTCGGACGGCGATGTGGCAGCTCACGCGCTGTGCGACGCACTGCTGTCGGCTGCGGGGCTGGGCGACATGGGATCGAACTATGGCACCAGTGAGCCACAGTGGGCAGGTGCCAGCGGAATTGCCTTCCTCGCCGAGACTTTGCAGCGATTGGCTGCAGCCGGTTGGGCTCCCATCAATGCAGCAGTGCAGGTGATCGGGCAGCGCCCTCGGATGGCTGCACGCCGCGCCGAGGCCGAACGTGCCTTGTCACAGGCGCTTGGGGCACCAGTGGGCGTGAGCGCCACCACCACCGACGGTCTCGGACTGACCGGCCGTGGCGAGGGTGTTGCAGCAATCGCGAATGCGCTGATGACCCGCCGCTAGGCGGCACACGCCGTTAGACAGCAGCTACCGACGGACCGGCTCGGCGCTGATCCATCGGCAGGTGCTGATCCATCGGAAGTTGATCGGCTCACAGATCCAGACCCGGATACAGCGGATTCGCTGCCAGGAGTTCTTCGGTCTCGGCATGCACGCGCGCTGCCAGACCCTCGGTGATCGTGTACTTGGCCTTCGACGGTGTGCCCTTCGACGTCGTGGCCACAGACGTGCCCGACAGCACCTCACAAATCAGGGCTGCAACGCGATCAAATTCGTCGGCACCGAAGCCGCGGCTGGTCAGGGCCGGGCTGCCCATCCGGATGCCCGAGGTGTACCACGAGCCGTTCGGGTCGGCGGGAATGGAATTGCGGTTGGTGACGATGCCGGCCTCGATGAGAGCCGACTCGGCCTGGCGACCCGTCAGCCCGAAGCTCGAGGCAACATCGAGCAACACAATGTGGTTGTCAGTGCCACCAGTGACGAGCGTGGCGCCGCGCTTCAAGAGGCCTTCGGCCAGTGACTTGGCGTTGGCCGCCACATTGCTGGCATAGCTGCGGAACGAGGGCTGCTGTGCCTCGCGCAGGGCGACCGCCTTGGCGCTCATCATGTTGGCCAATGGGCCGCCCAGCACCATCGGGCAACCACGATCCACATCATCGGCGAACTCATGGTCAACCAGCACCATGCCGCCACGGGGGCCACGCAGCGACTTGTGGGTGGTGGTGGTCACCACCTGCGCGTTGCCCACCGGATTCTCGTTGCCGGTGAACAATTTGCCGGCCACCAGCCCGGCGAAATGGGCCATGTCCACCATGAGGGTGGCGCCCACCTCGTCGGCGATCTCACGCATTTTGGCGAAATCGACGCGGCGCGGATAGGCCGAATAGCCGCCCACCAGGATGAGTGGCTTGAACTCGCGCACCTGGGCCCGCATGGCGTCATAGTCAATGAGCCCGGTTGCCGGATCGGTGCCGTAGCTGTGCTGGTGGAACATGCGCCCGGAAATGTTCGGGCGGAAACCATGCGTCAGATGACCGCCGGCGTCAAGGCTCATGCCCATCATGCGCTGGTCTCCCAGCTGATGGCGCAGCGCCTCCCAGTCCTGCTCCGACAGATCATTGACGCTGCGCACGCCCTTTGCCGTCAGATCGGGGGTTTCCACACGGTGGCTGAGGATCGTCCAATAGGCCACCAGATTGGCGTCGATGCCGGAATGGGGCTGCACATAGGCGTGGTCGGCCCCAAAGAGTTCCTGGGCATTGCGTGCTGCTTCTGCCTCGATGGTGTCGACGTTCTGGCAGCCGGCATAGAAACGATGCCCGATCGTTCCCTCGGCATATTTGTCCGAGAACCAGGTGCCCATCGCCAGGAGCGTGGCCAGTGAGGCGTAGTTCTCCGAGGCAATGAGTTTCAACGAGCTGCGTTGATCGGTGAGTTCCTGACTGATGGCTTGCGCCACCACGGGCTCGGTGGCGGCCACCACCTTCAGCAGGGCCCGGTAGGCGATGGTTGCTTGCTCATTGATGTCGACGTCTGACACTCAAGGCTCCTTGTGCCGCAAGGCTGCGCGTCGCCGAGCGATTACGCCAACGACGGCTCCGGTTGTGGGCCGGACAAGCCCAAATCTAGCGTGAACCGAGCCTCCATGAGCCATGCCCGGCTGCTCCGGCCCCAGCCGCGGCTCAGGACTGTGGTTCGCTCAATTCACCGGCGATGTTCGTTGCCATGAAACGAAGGATCTCAGGCGCCGGGAGGCCCTGGCTCAGTAGGAAGACGAGTTTCGCATAGGTGGCCTCCAGGGTCATGTCGCCCGAGCCCACAGCGCCTGCCTGCACCAAGCCGTAGCTGGCGTCGTAGTGGCCGAGCAATACATCGGCCTGATAGCACTGCGAGGCCACCACAACGGGCACGCCCCGGGCCATCACCGACTGCAGCACCCGGTCGAAGCCGGGCTCTTCGCTGGGGGGATTGCCCACCCCGAAGGCCCGCAGGATCACGGCCTCGGGTGCCGGATCGAGAAGGGCGGCCATGCGCGCGGCGGTGATCCCCGGCACCAGATGGATCACCGGAACATCGTGACGCCCGAAGTCTGCCGGGTTGCTCCAGCCCTCGCCACTGGATGCCTGGGGAATCCACTGCCAGGGAGCGCCTGTTCGGGCAAGCTCGGGAACGCTGGGGGAGTCGAAACCCTCGAAGGCCCACGACGAGATCTTCGTGGCCCGGTTGCCGCTCAGCAATTTGTGGCCGAAGAACAGGCCCACGCCGCTGAAGCGTCCTGATACGGCGGCGCGAAGTGCTCCTGTCACATTCGGGGCGGCGTCCGAGCCGACGATGCCCAAGGGATACTGCGCGCCGGTGAGCACCACCGGCTTGCCGAATCCGGTGAGCGCAAAACTCAGCGCCGATGAGGCATAGGCCATGGTGTCGGTGCCGTGCAGCACCACGAAGGCGTCGGCATTGTCGCGCGCTGCCCACAGCTGGGCCACCATGTGGGCCCAGTCCGTGGGGGTGGCGTTCGACGAATCGATGAGGTGCTCAAAGGTGGCCACCGTGATCTTGTCGGCCAGGTCCGTGCCGGTGAGCAGACGCTGCAACCAGCCCTCGAGGTCGGCACCCGGCGCCAAGCCGTGCTCGGTGTCGACCATGCCCAGCGTTCCACCGGTGTACAGGATGTGCACTCTCATGATGCCTGCCTCACTGCTTGTCGTTGCCGCTCTCGTCGGGTGTGGCATTGGTTGACGTGGCATTGGTCGATGTGGAAGGCGCGATGGCCTCCTGATCGGCATCGTCCAGAATGGCGTCCATCAGATCGCCACGCACGCGCTTGCGCACGGCGAACCAGCCGATGATCATGAGCGCCACCACACCGAAGAACATGTAGATGGTCTTGCGTCCCACGTCGGGGTCGAACCACATCGACCCGATCACCGTGACGAAGAAGGCAATGGCAATCACATTGGTCACGGGTGCGCCACGCAACCGGTAGCTGGGCCGTTGTTCCAGACCCTTGGCAGCCCGCCTGGTGAAGATCAGATGCGACACCAGAATGGAGATCCAGGTGCCGGCAATGCCGATGCCGGCCAGATTCATCACGATCTCGAAGGCATCGCTGGGATAGACGTAATTGATGAGCACACCGATGAGACCCAGCACAGCGGTGATCATGATGCCTCCATAGGGCACATGATGTTTGTTGAGGCGCGAGGCGAAGCGTGGGGCCTCGCCGGCCACCGACATGGAACGCAGGGTGCGGCCGGTGGCATACAGGCCGGCATTCAGCGACGACAGGGCAGCGGTGAGCACCACCACTTCCATGATGTCGCCGGCATGGGGCACGCCGATGCGTGAGAAGAAGGTGACGAAGGGTGACTCGTCGTCGGAATAGGCGGTCCACGGCAGAACCAGCGTCATGAGCAGCACCGAGCCCACGTAGAACACGAAGATGCGCACGATCATGGATTTGACGGCGTTGGGCAGAACCTTCACTGCGCCCTTGGCCCCGCCGGCGGCGACGCCGACCATCTCGGTGCCGCCGAAGGCGAAGATCACGCCCAGCGACAGGGTGAGCATCGGAGCCACACCCATGGGGAAGAAACCGTCATGGTTGGTCAGATTGGCAAATCCGGCGGTGTCATTTCCCACTGCATGGCCGGTGAGGATTGCCCAGATGGCCACCACCATGAAGATCACGATGGCGGCAACCTTGATTGCTGCAAACCAGAATTCTGCTTCACCGAAGAATTTGACGCTGAACATATTGAGCGCGAACACCACGGCCAGGGCAATCATTGCCAGCACCCACTGGGGAATGGGCTCGAAGAATGTCCAGTAATGAAGATAAAGGGCAAGGGCGGTGATGTCTGCCATCACGGTGGGTGCACCAGTCGAGGAAGAACAACCAACCGGTGACGAAGGCGCCCTTCTCGCCCATGAACTCACGGGCATAGGAAACGAAGGCGCCTGACGAGGGACGACGCACCGACAGCTCGCCGAGGGCACGCACCATGATGAATGCGAAGATGCCGCAGATGGCATAGGAGATGGCCAGTGCCGGGCCGCCCTTGGCAAGACGCCCACCGGCGCCCAGGAACAGGCCGGTGCCGATGGAACCGCCGATGGCGATCATGCGAATATGTCGGGTCTTGAGGCCCTTCTGATATCCCGCATCGGCCTTGTCGACCATTGCGCCAGTTGGTGGCGTCACCGTCACTGTTGGTTTTTGGTGAGGTTGTGGGGTGGAACTCATCGTCGACTCCTCGGCAGAAGATTGTGCAAAAACAATGCCCCGACGCAGCGCAATGCTGCGGGAAGCCACGTCCTGAGTATCCTCTGCCGGGCCCCATGATGCACAAAGGGGCCAAGGGTTATGCATGGCGGACTATTGGCCGCGAGTTCTGCTCACTTCATACAGCGCAATGGCAGTGGCCACCGAGGCATTGAGGCTTTCGACCTTGCTCGTGATGGGAATCGACACCAGCGCATCGCAATGCTCACGCACCAGACGTGCCAGTCCTGCTCCCTCGGAGCCCACCACCAGCACCAGGGGACCGGTGACGCCCGGTGTTCCGGCGATGTCGGTTTCGGCCTCACCGGCCAGGCCGGCGATCATGAAGCCTGCCTTGGACAGGGATTCAAGGCCACGGTTCAGATTGGTGACCTTTGCCACGCGCAGTCGTGCTGCCGCACCGGCCGAAGCCTTCCAGGCACTTGCCGTCAGCGAGGCGCTGCGACGTTCGGTGATGATCACGCCATCGGCGCCAAATGCTGCTGCCGAGCGAATGATGGCGCCCAGATTGTGGGGGTCGGTGATGCCATCACAGGCAACCAGCAGACCATGATCGTCGTCACGCGCCAATGCCTTGGACGCCACCTCATCAAGTTCGGCGTATTCGTAGGCGGGGAGCTGCAGTGCAACGCCCTGGTGCACAGCGCCATCAGTGAGCTTGTCCAGCTCCTGACGTGGCACCTGCAGCAGCGACATCGAATGCTCTGCGGCATATTTGAAGATCTCGCGCAGCCGGTCGTCGTGCTCGGCACCCTCGGCCACATAGCCCCGACGGACCGGCAGACCTGCCTGCAGTGCCTCCAGCACGGGATTGCGCCCCACCACCCAATCGGGTGCGGCGCCACGCCCGGAACTGGACGGCTTGCCTGCCCCTGTGCGTCCCTGGCCACCGGGGCGATTTCCCTTGCGGGGCCCGGAATCCTGACCGCCCCGATAGGCCTTGTGATAGACGCGATCCTCGGCCTTGGGGGTGGGTCCGCGCCCGCGCAGCCTGCTGCGACCCTTGCCGCCCGTGCCCTTCTTCGGCCCGGCCATCAGGCGATCGTCCAACGTGTGCCATCGGCGCCGTCCTCAAGACGGATGCCCAATTCGGTCAGGGAATCACGGATGTGGTCGGCCGCAGCGAAATCCTTGCGTCCGCGTGCCGCCTGACGTTCCTCGAGAACGAGCTTCACCAAACCGTCTGTCACTGCCATGTCTGCTCCGGATCCCTGATCGGCCCACTGTGGATCAAGGGGATCCAAACCCAAGACATGAAGCATCGCGCGCACCTGGGTCACGGCCGTGCTTGCATCGGTGCCGTCGTCGAAGGCCCGATTGCCGGCCTTGATGGTGTCGTAGAGCACGGCGAAGGCGGTGGGTGTGCCCAGATCGTTGTCCATCGCCTCGACGAAGGCGGCTGGCAGATCGGCCAGCCGGAAATCGACGGGCGCGGAAATCTGCGCGCGGTTCAGGAAGGAATCGATGCGGTCGAGCTGGGCGCTCGCCTCGGTGAGTGAGGAATCCGAGTATTCGATGGTGGAACGGTAGTGCGGTTGTGCGAGATAGAGCCGCACCGCGCGTGCCGGATATTGCCGTGTCACCTCGGAAACAGTGGCCCCATTGCCCAGCGATTTGCTCATCTTTTCGCCGGCCATGGTGACGAATGCGTTGTGCATCCAATAGTGCGCGAACTCATAACCCGCTGCCCGGCTCTGTGCCAGTTCGTTCTCGTGGTGAGGGAAGCGCAGGTCGATGCCGCCGCCATGGATGTCGAAGGATTCGCCCAGATATTTCAGGCTCATGGCAGAGCATTCCAGATGCCAACCGGGACGGCCGCGTCCCCAGGGGGAAGACCATGAGGCGGTGACGGGCTCGTCTGCCTTGGACCCCTTCCAGAGCGCGAAATCGCGCGGATCGTGCTTGCCTCGCAGATCACTGTCGGTGGCTGCCACCATGTCATCGATCTTCTGGTGAGACAGTTCGCCGTAATCTGCCCAGCTGCGCACATCGAAATAGACATCACCCGAGCCGTCATCGGCTGCATAGGCGTGCCCGCGGTCGATGAGCCTGGCAATGAGCTCGACCATTTCGGTGATGTGGCCCGTGGCGCGCGGCTCATAGCTCGGAGGAATGCAGCCCAGCGCGGCATAGGCATGGTGGAGTTCCAGCTCGACCGCATAGGCCAATTCGAACCACTGCAGGCCAGCCTCGGCTGCCTTTCGCCAGATCTTCTCGTTGATGTCGGTGATGTTGGCCACCACGCGCACCTGCTGACCATTGGCGGTGAACCAGCGGCGCAGCACATCGAAGACGACTTCCTTGCGCATGTGCCCCAGATGTGGGGAGCTCTGCACGGTCAATCCACAGTGATAGATCGACACCTTGCCAGCTTGCAAGGGCACGAAGGGCACGATCTGCCCGGTCGATTCGTCGTAGAGGTGGAATGACACGCAGCCAGTCTAGGGGGTCGACCGACTGGCCTGTGAGTCAGCCAAAGAGCTGGTCAGGCTGGTTGATGTGCAGCTGTGGGATGCAGATGGTCGTTGTGATTGTGTCCGGCATGTGCCTGGGCAGCAATCGCCTCGGCGGTCTCGCTGACCTGCGTTGAGTTCATCCATCGGCTTGTCGGGCAATAGTCGTGCGTAGGCATGGCGGATGTGGCTCTCGGCCAGTTCTGCCGCCAGCTCGGCATTTCCGGCCGTCACGGCATCGAGGATGCCGCGGTGCTGGGCCACCAGCTCGTCACGCAGCGACTCCCAGTCGTCAAGGGCGGCCTCGGCAACGCGAATCGGCACTGCCAGGGTCTGACGAATGGCGGTGGACATCATGGTGAGCATGTGATTGCCGCCGGCATCGACCATGGCGATGTGGAAGGCGGTGTCGAGGTCATTGAATTCATCGATGGTGAGGCATTCCGACATGCGGTCCACGATGGCCTTGCCCCGTGCCAGCGCGCCCTTCGACGCGTTGAGCGCGGCCAACTCGGTTGCCGCGCGTTCGATCACGAGCCTGGTCTGGGTGAGATCGGTCACCGAGGTGCTCTCCAGCGCCAGATGAAGCCGCAGCATCTGTCCGAGCGCGTCGCCGGGTGTGGTGCGAATTCTCGTGCCATTGCCGGGCCCGGTGCCCGAGACAACGATGCCCTGGGCCTGGAGCACGCGAAGGGCCTCACGCACAGCGCCACGTCCAACTGCCAGGCTGGCAGCCAGCTCACGCTCGGTCGGCAGTTGCATGCCAGCGCGGTAGTGGCCCGAGAGAATCTCGGACTGAATATGGTGCAGAGCGATCTCGAAGCCCGACATGCCCCGGGCGCGCATGATGGCGCAGTCCGTGCATCGTTCGGTTCCTTCGAGGGTGGTGACGCCCCCGGTGTTGGATACCCGCATAACCCCCATTGTTACCGATGAACCAAGCCAGTGGGCGCTAGCACCGCCCTGCGAGCAGCACTCTGCCTCTCCGGGTGCTGCTCCTGCGCCAGCAGCGGTGTGATTCGTCGGTCAGGTGTCCAAATCGGATGATGTTTGCGCGATTGGTCTTGACCTGAAGAATTGGTCGGACCTATTGTGTCGAGGGATGAGCCGAGGTCTCACAGTCGAGATTTTGGTCAGTGCATACTCACCACAGATCGGGGAGGTCCTCCGTGGTCCTGCTAGAAGCTTTTACACCGAATACGAACCCCTTGGGGGCTCAATGGGGGTCGGCGCTGGTCGCTCTGATCCCCATCGCCTGCATGTTGGTCACTCTCGGCGCGCTGCGCTGGAAGGCCTACTGGGCAGGTCTCGCCTCGTGGTTCCTGGCGCTCGTGGTGGCCATTGCGGCATTCAAGATGCCCATCGGTATGGCACTGTCGTCCAGCGTCCAGGGCTTCCTCTACGGCCTGTTCCCGATCGGCTGGATTCTGCTGGCCGCAATCTGGATGTATCAGGTCACCGTGATTTCCGGACGCTTCGACGATCTGCGCCGCACGTTCTTCCTGATCAGTGACGATCCCCGCGTGCTCGGCATTCTGATTGCCTTCTGCTTCGGCGGTCTGCTCGAGGCCCTGGCCGGCTTCGGCGCCCCTGTTGCCATCGCTGCCGCCATGCTCATCGCCGTTGGTTTCGGCAAGCTGCGCGCTGCACTCACCGCACTGGTCGCCAATACGGTGCCAGTCGCCTTCGGTGCTGTCGGCCTGCCCGTGATGATGGCTGCCAAGACGGCCGATCTCGATGTGGCCGATGTTGCCCCCGTCACCGCACGTATCTGCGCCATCCTCTGCCTGGTTGTTCCCTTCCTCATGCTCCAGATCATGGACGGCAAGAAGGGCATCAAGGAATGCTGGCCCTTCGGTCTGTTCGTCGGCGTCATCTTCGGCGTGGTCAAGTGGGTTGTTGCCGGCACCGGCCTGTACAACCTCACCGAGATCTTCGCCGCTGTGATCACCGTGGCCCTGGCCATGGTCTTCCTCAAGGTGTGGAGCCCCAAGGGTGGCGCTGCCGCCGCCGAGCGCATCGGCGTCCCGATCGACGAGGCCCTGGAATCTGCCAGCCCCGTGGAGAAGACCGAAGACCTCAATGGTGCTGCCCTGACCCCCGGCCGCATCGTGATGGCTCTTGTTCCCTATGTGTTGGTCATTGCGATCTTCGCCGTTGCCTCGCTCGGCCCGGTCAAGAGTGCCCTGGCCAAGGGCGATGTGAAGATGTCCTGGCCCTTGCTCGGTGACCTCCAGGGAATTGGTGGTGTCGCCTCGGCGCACCAGGCCTACACCTGGCCCTGGCTCTCGCAGCCCGGCTTCCTGTTGGCCATTGTGGCGATCCTGGTGGGCATCATCTATCGCGTGAAGTTCTCCGATCTGTTCAAGGAACTGTGGGTCAACCTCAAGAAGATGAAGTTCTCCCTGCTCACCATCGGCCTGGTTGTTGCCCTGGCCTATGTCATGGGTGACTCCGGTCAGACGATGGCCCTGGGTCTGTGGATTGCCGGTGCTGGTGCGGTCTATCCCTTCCTGGCTCCGGTGCTCGGCTGGATCGGCACCTATGTGACCGGTTCCGACACCTCGGCCAACATCCTGTTCTCCAACCTCCAGTCGGGTGTTGGACAGCAGATCGGTGTTGATTCCTATCTCGGCGAGGACCGCATGCGTCATCTGCTCGTCGGCGCCGGTGCTGCCGGTGGTGTGGTCGGCAAGATGATCTCGCCCCAGTCGCTGACCGTGGCTGCCACGGCCATCGGCCTGGTGGGTGGCGAATCGACCATTCTGCGCAAGGTGTTCAAGTACTCGATCATCCTGCTGGTCATCATGTGCGTGCTTGTTGGCCTCATGTCCACCCCGGTTCTGGGTTGGCTCCTGCCGTAAGGCGCTTGTTTTCCTGAATTTTTCCGAAATCAACCCTTGGAGGTTTTTGATATGACCACCACGACCCGCCCGTCCGGCACCACCGGGCGAGCAGCGACCCCGGGGCTTCCCGGAGCCGGACTTGATGTCGCCGTGTTCATCACGTGCATCAACGACGTGATGTTCCCGCAAACGGGCATCGCAACCGTCAAATTGCTGGAGCGGCTCGGCTGTCGCGTCCACTTCCCGAAGGAACAGACCTGCTGCGCGCAGATCACCACCAATACCGGCTATTTCGATGAGTCGATGGGCATGGTGAAGTCCTACGCAAAGGCCTTCGGTGATTACGACTATGTCGTCTCGCCGTCGGGTTCCTGCACTGCAGCCGTGCGTGACCAGCATCCGATGCTGGCCCGCGAGAGCGGCGATGCCGGCCTCATGCGTGAGGTCGAGCACACCAGCAAGATCAGCTACGACATCTCGGAGTTCCTGGTCGACATCCTGGGTGTGACCGATGTGGGTGCCTATTTCCCGCACCTCATCACCTATCACCCCAGCTGCCATGGTCTGCGCCTGCTGAAGTTGGGCGATCGTCCCTACGACCTGCTCAAGAATGTGCGCGGCATGACCATGGTTGATCTGCCGCTCAAGGAGCAGTGCTGCGGTTTCGGTGGCACCTTCTGCATCAAGAACGATGAGATGAGCGCCACGATGGCGGCCGACAAGGCCCGTCACGTTCGTGAGACCGGTGCCGAATATGTGGTGGGTGGCGACAACTCCTGCCTCATGAACATCGGTGGCACCCTGGCCCGTCAGAACTCCGGCGTGAAGGCAATTTCGCTGGTCGAGGTTCTGGCCAATACTGAGGAGGACGAGGCATGAGCACCGAACTGCGTCGGATCACCGAAGGAAATTACGGCGTTGCGCGTCTGACGCCGGCTCCCGAGCATGCCGGCACCTTCCTGGGAATGCCGAAATTCTCGAAGGCCGTCAAGGGCGAGTTGAAGCTGGCAGTGCAGCGCAAGAACATGCGCAATGCCATGACCACCATTCGCAACAAGCGCGCCACCCGCGTTGCCGAGTCGCCCAACTGGGAGGACGTGCGCGAGGCCGCCTACGAGATCAAGAACCGCGTTGGCCGTCACCTCGATTACTACCTCGAGATGGCAGAGAAGAACCTCACCGCCAATGGCGTGCAGGTGCACTGGGCGCGTGATGCCGATGAGGCAAATCGCATTGTTGGTGACATCGCAAAGTCAAAGGGTGTCGATGAGGTGGTGAAGATCAAGTCGATCACCACCCAGGAAACCGACATGAACGAGTATCTCGAGTCGCAGAACATCGCGGCCTGGGAGACCGATCTGGCAGAGCTGATCGTTCAGCTCGGTCATGACCGTCCCAGCCACATCGTGGTGCCGGCCATTCACCGTAATCGTGCCGAGGTCCGCGAGATCTTCCTGCGCGAGATGAAGAACTACGGCCGCCCCGCTCCCGAGGATGTCGGTTCGAATCCTCCCGAGTTGGCCGATGCTGCCCGTCTGCACCTTCGTGAGAAGTTCCTCCGCGCCAAGGTTGCCGTCTCCGGCTCGAATTTCATCCTGGCCGACACCGGCTCCATGGTGATTGTGGAGTCCGAGGGCAATGGCCGTATGTGCCTGACCCTTCCCGACACCCTGATCTCCATGGTCGGCATCGAGAAGATTCTGCCCACCTACGACGATCTCGAGATCTTCCTCAAGCTGCTGCCGCGTTCGGCAACCGGCGAGCGGATGAACCCGTACAACTCGGTGTGGAGCGGCGTCACCCCGAACGACGGCCCGCAGGAACAGCATGTGATCTTCATGGACAACGGCCGCACCAATGTGCTGTCCGATCCCATCGGTCGCCAGATGCTGCGCTGCATCCGTTGCGCTTCCTGCATCAATGTCTGCCCGGTTTACGAGCGTGGTGGCGGCCATGCCTATGGCTCGGTTTACCCCGGCCCCATGGGCATCGCACTCACCCCGCAGCTGCGTGGGCTGGACGATCCGGTTGATCGCGGTATGCCCTATGCATGCTCCCTGTGTGGCGCCTGCTCCGAGGTGTGCCCGGTCAAGATCGATTTCATCCCGGTGTTCATCCACCTGCGTCATCAGGTGGCTCTGGCCGAGAAGGCCGATCATGGCCAGGGCGATGTCGAGGTGCTCGGCGAGCAGGGCATCATGAAGGCCGCTCAGTTCGCACTGGGCAATTACAAGCGCTGGGAAGGCATCATGTATGCCACCCGCGCAGCTGGTCGTGTGATCGGGAACAGGCCACTCGGCCCCATCCCGGTGCCGGTGGCCGAGCGGTGGCTCAAGTACCGCGATGTGCAGCCGATTCCCACACAGACCTTCCGCGATTGGTTCAAGCAGAACCGCGACGAGGACGAGAGGTAAGCGCAATGGACGCAAAGCAAGAGATTCTCGCCCGCATTCGCCGGGCCACGATCGACATCACCGAGAAGGATCCGGTCAAGGACCAGCCGGTCAACTGGACCTATGGCGGCGGCATCAAGATGGACGATGTCGTGGGCGTTTTCCAGCAGAAGGTGGAGGACTACTCCGCCACCGTCGTGCGGGCCAAGAAGGCCGGTGTCGCTGACGCCGTGGTGGCAGGGCTGAAGGCCACCGGCGCCAAGAAGTCGGTTGTTGTTCCTGCCGGCCTGGATGCTTCCTGGATCAAGGCCATCAAGGCTGCCGGTTTCACCGTGAACAACGATGAGCCGCAGCTGTCCAACAAGGATCTGGATGGCATGGAGGCAGTTGTCACCGCCTCGGCATCCGGCATTGCCGACACCGGCACCATCGTTCTCGACCACACCGAGGACCAGGGCCGCCGCGCCCTGTCCCTGGTGCCTGATCGTCACGTCTGCGTGGTGCGTGCCAGCGATGTGGTCTCCGATGTTCCTGAATCGGTTCAGGCCCTGAAGCCGTCGGTGCATGCCGGTCATCCGCTCACCTTCATCAGTGGCGGCTCGGCAACCTCCGACATCGAGTTGTCCCGTGTGGACGGCGTGCATGGTCCTCGCACCCTGTACGTGGTGCTCGTGGAGGACTGAGCTCGGTAACCGAGGTCAGCAGCTGAAAATCACTGCAACGGTCCGGATCACAGCGGAAGCTGTGGCCCGGGCCGTTCTGCATTGATTCGAGTGACTGAGCTGCGCGTGCCGTGAGCCGCGGGTGCACTGAGCTGTGTGTGCACTGAGCTGTGGATTCTCTGAGCTGGGGCACAGCTGCCGCTGAGCCCTGCCCCGCTACGCTTGTGCAGGAAAACCCAGTATGTGAAGGAAAAGTTCCAGTCCCCCCGAAAGGTGCGCAGCATGGCGGAGATCCGCAAACACCGACCCAGGTCCAGCCTTATCGGCGATCAGGTCCGCGCCGGAATCGGCGATGCGGTGCCACGTCCCATCGCGCCCGGCTCCCCTGAGATGGGCACACCTGAAGCGGACACCCATGACGCCGATGACGGACTGTCCGGCGGTGCAGATGGTGTGGGTGCTGCAGCCGGCGCAGGGGGCATCAGTGGCTCCGCGAGCGGTCATGTGCGCATCGATTTCACCTCGGAGTCCGAGGCCACCGTGGTTGACCCCTTCTTCGTCGAATCACCAACGGCCCCCGAGCCGGTGTCCCCGGATGCCTCAGCGGAACAGGCCGGGAAATATACGCTGCGGGCAGCTGATCGGGGCGGTCTCATTGCGCTGGGCAGTGACGCCATATCTGCCATGTCGGTTGTCTTCCGCGACAAGTCCCGCGCCGACGACGATGATCCTGACGAGCTGGACGAGTAGAAGGCCTGCGCTGGTTGTCACTCTCCCGGAGGGTGATTTTTTGATTGGTAAGCCCGAAGGGCGACCATTTCGGCAGCCAGGCTCGAAGGGCGCCTATTCCGACTGACGGGCCCGTAGGGCGTCGATGTCCAAGTGATCAGCACCGTACGCATCAACGTCGGCTGCCGCGTCCTCCCAGGGGTCATGTGCCTGTGGCAGCTCGGACTCCTCCGCATAACCCATCGAGGGATCATAGGGGTTGGCCAGTTGACGGGTGTCGCCCTCGGTCACCTGCACCATGGCCTCGCGCACCATTGCTTCGTCGGGCAGATTGCGCAGGATGTCGTGGATGTAGCCATGAGTGGCCTCGTCCAGGGTCACCTCGCGCTTCTCGTGCTCAGACATGTACCAGCGGTAATCGAGCACCTCGTGGTAGATCTGTGCCGGGTCGCGTTTGCCCTGCAATTCAGGCGGCACGGCATTGATCACCGGCTCGAAGCATTCGGTGAGCCATTGGTGCGCCACCACGGCCTCGTCCACATCCTGCTGGTGGGTGCGCGCCCGGAAGGTGTCCAGATCGTTGAGTAGTCGCCGGGCCTGGTTCTCCTCGGTGTCGAGCCCGGTGAGGCGCAGCAACCGCCGGGAGTGGTGGCCGGCGTCCACCACCTTGGGTTGCAGGGTGACGGTCTGGCCGTCGGGACTGGTGCGGATGTCCAGCTCTGCCACGTCGAAGCCCAGCGCATTGAGCCGGCGCACCCGGCTCTCGATGCGATAGAGCTCGGAGCCGGAGAACTCTTCCATGCCGGTGAGCTCGCCCCACAGCTCCTCGTAGCGTGACTCGATGGTGTCAACCAGATTCATGGGATCGAGCGATTCGTCGAGCATTCCGCCGGCCTGCAGATCGCAGAAATCGCCGAAGACATTGATGCGCGCGATCTCGAGATCATGTGCGCGCTGACCGTCGGTGAGCTGATCGAGCAGCTCACCGGTCTCGGCATCCACCAGATAGGCGGCGAAGGCGCCGGCATCGCGGCGGAACAGAATATTGGACAGCGAGACATCGCCCCACATGAAGCCAGACAGGTGGAGCCTCGCCAGCAGCACCACCATGGCGTCCACCAGCCGCATCACGGTTTCATGGCGCACACCGGGTGTGAAGAGTGAACGATAGGGGAGCGCGAACTCCAGATGCTTGGTGATGAGGATCGAATCCAGGGGGCGGCCCTGATCGTCCTGCCGTCCACTGACCACTGCTACGGCTTCCACGGCAGGGGTGTCCAGACGCGTCAGATCGTGCAGCAGCCGGTACTCGTGGATGGCCAGATGCTCCACCACTTCCTTGGCGGCATAGACGTCGTCGCCCACGGTGATGAAGCGCACGACATGTCGTGAGATGCCGCGTGGTAATGCCACCAGATAGGTGGTTGGCCACTGTGCCAACGGCACATTCCAAGGCAGCGGAATGAGCCTGGCATCAGGCTTGGCGGACAGAAAACGCGGCACTCCGCCAGTCTGCCACCCACTGCCGGTTTCCCTGCAGTGGGTGCTGGGGCGTCAGGCCCGGGCAGCAGCTCGATCGAGTGCTGCGCCCAGCTCATTCAGCAGATCGTCCAAGGGCTCAATGCCCAGGCTCAGCCGCAGCAATGAGTCGGTTATTCCGGCGGCCGCACGTGCCTCGGGAGCCATGCCCGCATGGGTCATTGTTGCCGGATGGGCCAGCAGAGATTCCGTGCCGCCGAGGGATTCAGCCAGGTCGATGATCTGCAAGCCCGTGGTGAAGCGGCGCACCGCGTCCATGCCACCAGCCAGCTCGAAACTCAGCAGGGAACCGAAGCCGCTCTGCTGGCGGGCAGCGAGCTCGTGCTGCGGGTGGCTGGCAAGGCCCGGATAGTGCACAGCAGTCACTGCCGGGTGGCCATCCAGGAGCTCCACGACAGCTGCGGTGTTCGACTGGTGCACGCGAATGCGGGCGTCGATGGTGCGCAGACCGCGCAGGGTGAGCCAGGAGTCCCAGGCGCCACCGGTGAGTCCCAGCGCATTGGCCCAATGGCCCACCAATTCACCGGTTTCGCCGGTCTTGGTGATCACTGCACCGCCCACCACATCGGAGTGGCCATTGATGAACTTCGTGGTGGAGTGCAACACCACATCGGTGCCCAGCAGGAGCGGATTCTGCAACAGCGGTGAGCAGAAGGTGTTGTCCGCCACCACAATGGCGCCCGCGCGGTGACCAAGCTGCGCCACCGCCGCAATGTCGGTGATCCGCATCAGCGGATTCGAGGGTGTCTCGATGAGCACCAGCTCGGCGGGGCTGGCCAGTGCGGCAGCTGCCTGATCGGTGTCCCACAGATCCACGAAATCAACGGTGATGCGGCCCTTCTGGGCCAACATGTCGAGCAGCCGCCAGGTGCCGCCATAGCAATCCTTGGGTGCCACCACACGTCCTCCGGGGCCGGTGAGGGCCTCGACGGTTGCGGTGATGGCGCCGAGCCCGGAGCCGGTGACGACGGCATGTGCGCCGTGTTCCAGGGTGGCCAGCGTGGTGGCAAGCATTGCCCGGGTGGGATTGGCCGAGCGTGAGTAGTCGAACGTCGGGTGCTCGTCGATGCTCGGAAAGCGATAGTTGGTGCTGGGATACAGCGCCGGCGCCACCGACCCGTATTGGGTGTCGGAGTCGAGCCCCGCCCGCACAGCGCGGGTCAGTGCCGACAGCTCATGTGACTGATCGCTCATGGGTCCTCCTGGCCGCTTGCTTCTCAGAGCCCTGACACTAGCCGTCCGGCCGGGCGTCAGGAGATGCGTTCGGTGCTCGTCGCGTCGAAGACATGCACCTTCGACGGGTCGACGTGAAGACGCACGGTTTCGCCGCGTGCCGGGGGAGTGCGGGTGGTCACCCTGGCCACCACATCACGTTCACCGGTGCCGGAAATGGCGCCGCCCGGAAGAGTGCCGTACAGATAGGAATCTGCGCCGGTCTCCTCGACCACGTTGATCTGCATGGCAATTCCGTCGCCGGTTGGCGCCACCTCGAAGGACTCAGGGCGAATGCCCACCACCACGTCCTTGGAATGTGCCTTGGCCGTGACCTCGCGGGGCACGCTCAGCACATGATCGGTGACCATGATGCCGGTGTCGGTCACTGTGCCGGGCAG
Organism: uncultured Propionibacterium sp.; assembly: GCA_964293265.1. GTDB lineage: Bacteria > Actinomycetota > Actinomycetes > Propionibacteriales > Propionibacteriaceae > Propionibacterium. The sequence goes on along the minus strand of CAXYYR010000011.1, from coordinate 12,046 downwards.
CAGGTTCATTGCCGGGGAACCAATGAAACCCGCCACGAACAGATTCTTGGGGGTGTCATAGAGGGCCAGGGGACGATCCACCTGCTGCAGGACGCCCTCATTCATCACGGCCACACGATCACCCATGGTCATGGCCTCCACCTGGTCGTGGGTCACATAGACCGTGGTCACGCCGAGGCGGGTCTGCAGCGCAGCGATCTGTGTGCGGGTCTGCACGCGAAGTTTTGCGTCCAGGTTCGACAGGGGCTCGTCCATCAGGAAGACCTGTGGGTCGCGCACGATGGCTCGGCCCATGGCAACGCGCTGGCGCTGCCCACCGGACAGGTTCTTGGGCTTTCGTTCCAGCATTTCCTCAAGCCCCAGGAGCTTGGCGGCCTCGAGCACGCGCTTCTGGCGCTCGTCCTTGCCGACGCCCTTCATCTTGAGGGCAAAACCCATGTTCTCCGCCACCGTCATATGGGGATACAGGGCGTAGTTCTGGAAAACCATCGCTATGTCGCGGTCCTTCGGGGGCAGATCGGTGACGTCGCGGGCACCGATCCACACCGAACCGGAATTGACTTCCTCCAGTCCGGCCAACATGCGCAGGGAGGTGGATTTTCCGCAGCCCGAGGGGCCGACGAGCACCATGAACTCGCCGTCACCGATCTCGAGGTTCAAGTTGTTGACGGCGGCGTGGTCAGCCCCCGGATACACCCGGGTGGCGTCCTTGTAACTCACTGTGGCCATTGATTCAGCCGATCCTTTCCACGGGCGGTACGTGCCCGACGATCCTTGGTAGAGAAGGCACTTGTTCGGCAGTGCCCGTGATTCACGGGGCATCACTGCGTCACAAGAGATGTCGCTTCGCAACACCTTACTGTGCGGCTTGCTGCTGGACGGCTCAGCAGTTCGCCAGGTTGACGGCCAGTCCGCCGCGGGAGGTCTCCTTGTACTTGTCCTTCATGTCGGCCCCGGTCGACATCATGGTGGCGCACACCTCATCCAGGCTCACGAGCTGGTGCCCGTCACCGGCAAGCGCCAGACGTGCAGCGGTGATGGCCGTCACGGCACCGATGGCATTGCGCTCGATGCACGGCACCTGCACCAGGCCCTTCACCGGATCGCAGGTGAGACCCAGATGATGTTCCATGCCGATCTCGGCCGCATTGCAGACCTGTTGGGGAGTTCCACCGGCCACCTGGGCAAGGCTGGCGGCGGCCATCGAACATGCCACTCCCACTTCACCCTGACAACCCACTTCGGCGCCCGAGATGGAGGCCGTCTGTTGGAACACGGTGCCAATCGCTCCGGCAGTGAGCAGGAAATCGGACACCAGCTGTGGGTCATTGCGCAGCCCGTCGGGCCCGGAAAAGGTGAGCACATGCTTGAGCACGGCCGGCAGAATTCCGGCAGCGCCGTTGGTGGGGGCGGTGACCACGCGGCCTCCCACGGCGTTCTGCTCGTTCACTGCAATGGCCCAGGCCGATACCCAATCCAGCCCTGCCAGGGGGTCGTAATCCTGACTCCGCCGAGCCATCAGCCCGCCGTGCAGTGCGCGCGCCCGGCGTCTCACGCCCAAGCCACCGGGCAACTCGCCGGTGGCGCCGCAACCATCGGTGATGGAACGGTCCATCACGGCCCACAGATCCATCAGCTTGGTGGTGATCTGTTCACGACTGCGGTCATGCGCCAGCTCATTGGTCAGCATCACCTGGGGAATGGACATGCCGGTGGCAGCGCAGGTGTTGAGCAGATCAGCGCCGGTGCGGAAGGGATGCGGCACTGCCGTGTCATCGCGGGGCATCGGAGGTTGGCCAGTGCCATCGTCCTTCACCACGAAGCCTCCACCGATCGAATACCAGATCTCGGCGTGGAGCTCGTCGCGGGCTTCATCGTCGCGGTAGGCCGTCAACGACAATGCATTGGGGTGGAAGCGCAGTCTGCGCCGTCCCTCCATCACCAGGTCGGTGATGGGGTCGAAACGAATGGTCCGGGCATGGGGCCCACCCGCTGCCAGAGTGAGCTGCCTCGCCTGTGCCGTATGGGCCATCACATCGGCCAGGAGTGCAGGTTCCACGGTGTCGGGATGGGCTCCGGTGAGCCCGGTGAGCACTGCCCGATCGGTGCCATGACCACGGCCCGTTGCGCCGAGCGAGCCGAAGAGTTTGACGCGCATCCGTTTCACCTGGTCCAGCAGGCCAAGCGCCTCAAGGTTCTCCACGAATCCCGCACCGGCCCACATGGGACCCACTGTGTGCGAGCTCGACGGACCGATACCCACCGTGAACATGTCGAAGACACTCACTGTCATGGCCCCATTGTTCATGCTGTGGGCCCGCTCCACCAGAGCCGTGCAGGATTGCCTGCATTCTTTCCTGGCGGGCTCTGCTCACTTCATGTCAGTCCGCCGCCCCGCCCAACATGCCAGACTTGGCTACCAGGAGATGAATATGACCACACATCAGCCGCAACACCCTGTTCTGAGTCAGAGTGCCATCCATGCCGAGATCGAGCAGCTGACTGCCGAGTTGGTGGCTGATCGTCGCCGGCTCCATGCCCACCCGGAGCTGAGCCTGCACGAGGTGGACACCGCAGCCTTCATCCATGCCCGCCTCGACGAGCTGGGAATCGTCACCAGATCAGTTGGGCAGACCGGTGTGCTCGGCACGCTCACCGGAGGCCGTCAGGACCCAGATCCCACTGGCGATGTCCGCAGCAACCGGGGCCCGACCATCATGCTGCGCGCCGATATCGATGCCCTGCCCCTGCACGACGGCTGTGGCGCGGCGTGGGCGAACACTGGATCAGACGTGAACCACGCCTGTGGCCATGACGGACATGTCGCTGCGCTCCTGGCAGCAGCCCGCATCCTGGCCAGGCACCGGAACGACTTCTCGGGCACCATCAAATTCGCTTTCCAACAGGCTGAGGAGATCGGAGCCGGCGCCCGGATCTTTGCCGACGAGGGCGCCCTTGACGGTCTCGACCAGGTGTTCGGTCTGCATTTCGCCTCAAGCCTGCCCACTGGAACCGTGAGCTGCACGCCCGGCCCGCAATGGGCCAGCGTTGACCAGTTCGTGATCGATGTCACCGGCCTGGGAGGCCATGTCTCCACCCCGGAGCTCAGCCATGATGCGCTGGTGTCGGCGGCCTCCATCGTTGGTGAACTCCAGCACATCGTTGCGCGTGAGCTCAGCCCGCTCGAAGAAGCCGTGGTGGGCATCGGACGCTTCACCTCGGGCGAGAACTACAACATCATCGCCAGCTCGGCGCGTCTGGAAGGCACCGTCCGTGCCTTCGACGAGTCCGTGCGCGAAAGGGTGCTCACAGCCATTGAACGCATTTCCGGCTCGGTGGCCCATGCGCACAGGACCGAGGCCGTGGTGACCCGCAAGATCTTTGCCGATGTGCTCGTCAACGACCCCGACGCGACCCGCTTCGCAGCCGGCTTGGCAGCGGATGTCCCGGGCATCACGCAGGTTGAGACCGACACCCCGAAGGCCGCCATGGGCGATGACTTTGCGCTGTTCCTGCACCATGCCCCCGGGGTCTATGTGCGGGTGGGAAGCGGCGGCGCTCCCGAGTTCGAGCATTCGCATCATTCCTATGAATTCGCGCTCAATGAGGCGGCGCTCCCGATGGCTGCCGAGTTGCATGTCAGCTATGCCCTGCAGTGGCTGGCTGCCGCCGGTGAACACTGAGCGGCTGGGAGCCAGTTCGGCTGGCGGGTAGCCTGCAGGGGTGAATGACGAGCAGTTGGGTCGCCCACAGGAGGCGGCGCGCCCCGGCGAGCCGGTGAACACGTCCGGCGAATCCCGCGTGGATGTGGCCGCGCCAAGTGCAGCACGGCGGGCCGAGGCCGATCCTGATGCGAGTGTTCAGGTGGCTGCTGCGTCAGTTCTCGATCCTTCCCGCAACGACGAAGAGCCTGAGCTTGCCGAATGGTGGCAGGACGATGCCATGCCGTGGAAACAGAAGCCCACGCGTTCCGACATTGCCTGTCTGGCATGGCTGGGTGGCCTCGGCGTGTTCTCCATGCTGCTCCTGCCGTTGCGTGCCTGGCTCATGGGTGCGCCGGACCGCATCCCGCTGCTGGTTGCCCTCACTGGCAGCCGCACGGGCACAGCGATGCTGGGTGCTGTGGTGCGCACCGGCGAATATTCGGTGAGCTGGGACATCGGCGGGCATCTCATCGCCATCTCATGGATCTGGCCGATGGTTGCCGCAGTGATCATGAGCTGCAAATTCGATTGGATCTATTGGTGGGCCGGCAAGCTCTGGGGCCGCGGCATGATCGAGGTGTGGGCCGGAAAATCGGAGCGTGCCAGAAAGCGTTACGACCGGCTTGAGCGTTGGGCCGGCAAGGTTGGCTGGCTGGCCTTCATCGTGGCCTATCTGCCTGTCCCGCTGCCGCTGATGGCGGTGGTGTTCGTGCTGGCGGGCGCCAGTGGCATGCGGCTGAGACGTTTCCTGGTGCTCGACATCGTGGTCTGTACGGCGTGGACGATCGCCTTCGGGGTGGTCGGCTATCTGGTGGGCTCGCCCATCACCTTCGTGCTCAACATCTATTCGCGGGTTGCCAACTATGTGACTATCGGTCTGGTTGTCGTGGTGGTGGGTTGGTCCATCTACAGCTCGGTGAAGCGTGCCCGGGCGACTGCTGCCAGCAATACCGTTGCTGCCTGATCACCCGGTCGTTGCCGCAAGCGCTGCACGATAGCCGTTGGCAGCCTGCTGCGAGAATGCCACCACGAATGCGGTGGTCACCTGCGTGGATGTCTCGCGCAGGGTGTCAACGGCAATCCGGGTGGCCTCGTCCTTCGGCCAGCCGTAGACACCGGCCGAAATGGTTGGGAAGGCCACTGTCCGGGCGCCCAATTCGTCGGCCACTCCCAAACATGCGCGGTAACAACTCACCAGGGTGTCTGAGCGGTCTTCGCTGTGTGAATACACCGGGCCAACCGTGTGGATCACCCAGCGGGCCCGAAGCCGGCCGGCAGTCGTGGCCACTGCCTGCCCTGCCGGCAAGCCCTCGGACAGTGTGCTCGCGCGGAGCTGGCGGCAGGCGGCCAGGATTTCAGGCCCACCGACCCGATGGATTGCACCATCAACGCCACCGCCGCCGAGCAGTGTGCGATTGGCAGCATTGACCACGGCATCCACCTGTAGTTCGGTGATGTCCCCGACTGTCAGCTCGATGTCCATAACGCTATTTTGCTCCCGGAGTGGCGGGGGTGATGCCCGGGGCAGCCGCGGGGCGGTAGCGTCTACGAGGGAGCGCAAGACCCGCACCCACAGTGACCGGGCCATGACCCACCATCATCTGCAGCCGGGGCGCCGGAGGATGACCACATCCGAGTGGCCACGGCTGCAGGCAGAACCACGGAGGCAGCATGAATCTGGAGAAGGTCGTCTTCGGCTTTTTTGTCACCCTCGCCGCAGCGTTGAACCTGGGCTTCTTCTACGGCCGCATCGACGACCCGGCGTTGCACAACGGATATGAGCTGGCCGCCGCCCTGGTCGTGAGCTTCATCACCACCGTGCTGAAGTTCGGCGACCGCACACAGCTGGGTGCCGTGCATCTGGCCACCAGCCTGGTGGCTGATCTGCAGCTTGTCGTTGCCGCAGTCATCTGGGTGTGGGCCACTCAGATTGTCGCCACCACGATGACGCCCGCGCACATCTCACTCATCGTGTCGATGTCGGGTGGCGCCCTGCTGGCCAATCTGGTGTCGGTGATCCTCATGATCAGCGAGATCGTGCAGATCAGGCGTTAGAGTCCCATGCCTGCCAGCAGCACACGGTCGAAGCGCCCCGGCACATTGACCGATGTTTTCTATCTCATCCTGCGCAGGATGCGCTTCCCGTTCATCCTGGTCATTGCCATCTACAGCTTCTGCACCATCGGGCTGGGTCTCATCCCCGGCGCCGATGCCCAGGGAAATCCCACCGAACCGATGGGATTGTTCAATGCTTTCTATGTGGTGAGTTTCACCGGCGCCACCATCGGGCTGGGTGAAATTCCGCAGGCCTATTCGCCTGCGCAGCGCATGTGGATGACGCTCACCATCTATGTCACCGTTGTCGGCTGGGCCTATGCCATTGCGAATATCCTGGCGCTCGTCCAGGACCGGGCCTTCCAGAATGCCCTGCAGCAGGCCAGCTTCTCCCGTCGCATCTATGAGCTCCGCGAGCCCTTCTACATCGTTGCCGGCGCCGGCGAGACGGGCGCTCTGGTGTGTCAGGGGTTGGATCGGCTGGGTCTCAGATTCGTCGTCGTCGAGCGTGATGAAGACAGGCTGGCGCGCCTGCGCCTGCTGGAGTTCCGTTCAGACCCACCACTCATCGCCGCCGATGCGTCACAACCGTCGATCATGCGTGATGCTGGGCTGGTGTCGCCCCACTGCCGTGGTGTGCTGGCTCTCACCGAGGACGATTCCACCAACCAGGCCATTGCCGTGACCACACGCCTGCTTGCTCCCCGTGTAGTGGTGCTGGCTCGCATCCGCAATGCGGAGACCGAAACCCATGTGGGTGTCTTCGGTGGCGATCTGGTGATCAACCCCTTCGAGCGGTTTGCCCGTCAACTGGCATCCTCGATCATTGCTCCCGAGCGCTATCGGCTGCGTGAATTGCTCACCGGCCTGGTGGGGGAGCCGATCCCCGACCAGCGTCAGCCCCCGCGCGGACACTGGATCATGTGTGGATTCGGACGCTTCGGCCATGCAATGGTCGAAGAATTGCGCGCCACCGGCATTGATGTCTCGGTGATCGATGAGGCCCACTTCGATGAGGGCGGTGTGGATGTGCGTGGCACCGGCACGAATTCGGAGAGCCTCATTGCCGCCGGAGTGAAGCGTGCCGACGGCATCGTGGCAGGCAATGCCTCCGACACCAAGAATCTCGCCATCGCCGTGACTGCGCGTGAGCTCAACCCGTCCATCTTCATTGTCACCAGGCAGAACCAGACGGCCAATGCGCCACTTTTCGACGCCTTCCTGGACGATCTGTGCATGGTGCCCAGCCATATCGTCGCCCAGGAATTCCTGGCCCGCATCACCACGCCCCTGCTCGGGCAATATCTCAAGCGCATCGACCAGTACAGCGAGCGGGAATGCGCCATGCTGTCCGATCGCCTCACCCGATTCGGTAGCGGTCGGGTGCCCGAATTGTGGGACATCGTGGTGCGCCCCAGTCATGCAAAGGCGGTGTCGGCGCGGCTTGCCTCCGGACGCCGGGTGACCCTGGCGGATGTGCTCACCGATCCCGACAAGCGCACACAGCGCAGCGAGGCGGCAGCTCTGCTGGTGAGGCGTGGCAACAAGTCGATGGAGCGGCCCGATCTCACGATGGCTCTCCAACGTGATGACCGAATTCTGTTCGCTGGGTCCCCGCAGGGCCATCGGAATGTTGAGCTGGTGCTGCAGAATTTCAACGCTCTGGGCTATGTGCAGACCGGCCAGGAGGGGAGTGGCGGGGCATTGTGGCGCCGTCTCACCCACTCCGAGCGTCAGCCGGCTGAACTGCACGATCATGACGCGATTCTTCGTCCCATGAGTGACAAGGCGAAGGCGGCGAAGCTGCGCATGCAGAAGGCCAAGGCCGCCAAGATGAAGGCGTCTCGTCTGGGCATGGGGTCCGGCAGACCGGCCGGTGACGCAGCGGATGGCACCGCTTCAGGACGTCAGGCGCCAGAATTCGGGACCGGCCACGATCGCCCCTCAACATCTGACAGCTGATTCACAGCTTGGGCAGGGTCCCGGCACAATTCGACTGCGCACAATGGGTATTGCTCCCGGGGAAGGCCGGCGGAACGGCTAGCACAAGCCGGGAGTCCAAAGTCCTGGGGGCGTCGGTCTGGTGGGTGATCCGGCGCCCCCACTCCTTTGCCCTGACGCGCCGGATGTGGCCCATCAAATGGAGCCCCCGAAGGGAGTCGAACCCTTGACCCCTCGCTTACAAGGCGAGTGCTCTGGCCGCTGAGCTACGGAGGCGTACAGCGAACTATTGTGCCCGCCCGATCGCTGTGATGCGAACTCGGCCGCCAGCCCTCAGGCTTGTTCGATGAGTCCGGGTGCCGCGATGAATGCCAGGCAGCTGCCCTTGAGTGTGACATCCTCGCCGGCGTCGAAGAAGGCTGATTGGCCCTGCACCAGTTCTGCTTTCATGTCGCCCTGCTTGTTCAGAACATCGACGTGACCTTCGATCACAAGCACTATTCGAGCCATGTGGGCGGCAGGGAGCGCCACCGTGCGATCAGGGGCGAGTTCAGCGCGCCACAAGGCAAATTGCTCGTCAGGGGTGACATAGCGGGCCAAACCGCCGCCCACCGGAGTGGGGGTCAGCAGCTGTGGGGTGCTGGGGCTGAAGTTCAGCAGATCGACCAGCGCCTGCACATCGATGTGTTTGGGGGTGAGCCCACCGCGCACCACATTGTCGGAATTGGCCATGATCTCGATGCCGGTGCCGTGCACATAGGCGTGCAGCTCGTCGGCGGGGATTCGCAGGCCCTGACCGGCCTGGAGTGTGAAGTGGTTGAGCAACAATGCAGCCAGAATTCCCGGATCGCTGGGATAGAACTCGTCCAAGTGCAGCGCCAGTCGGGCAAAATCTCCGAGTTCGGACTTGTTGTCGGCATGGTCGAGGGCTGCAGCCAGCACGCCATTGACCATCGCCTTGTGCGCGTCATCCGGGCACAGACATTCCAGGAAGACCTCGGCCAGACCCGCTTCAGCCCCGCGGTGTCGCAGCGGGCCGATGAGTGACTCCAATGGTTCACGTGGTTCCAGCTCGTCGAAGAGGGCAACCGTCACGCTGGGATCACGAAAACCGGCAAGCACCTCGAAGCTGTTCAGCGCCACCAGCACCTCGGGCTTCGGCCAGGTGTCCTTGAAAGTCCGGGTGGGGTCATCGATTGGCACGCCCTTGGCCTGCTCGGCGGCAAAACCCTTGGCTGCCTGTTCGGCAGAGGGATGTGCCTGGAGGCTGAGGGGCTGGGTGGCAGCCAGAATTTTCAGCAGGAAGGGAAGTTTCCCGTCGAAGCGGGCAGCCACCTGTTCTCCCAACAACTGGGGGGAGTGCTCGAGCAGGATGTCCAGAGTCGTGTCATCAATCCTGGCCGGTGCCGATTGGTGCGCGCCCAACCAGTATTCGGCCTGGGGCTCCTCATCGGGCTGGGTGCCCAGGATGGCTGGGATGGCTGTGGGTGATCCCCAGGCGTAGTTCTTCACGATGCCTGTTAGAGATCGCATGCTCTTCCTTCTCTCAGGTCTCGACCGGCGAGACCTTGGCGGTGGTTATGCGCTCCGCGGTGACCGCATCTGTCCACGGGCCGGCGGCTCCATCATGTCAGGTGATGCGCCCCAATGGGCAAAACTCCAGCTCACGCCCCATGTTGGGTTCCCGTCGGAATCTCCATCGACGATCCACTGCGCACAATCCGATGTGGTGGACGGGCACCGGGGGAAGTTACACTGTTGTCATGCCCCAGCCTGTACATGACCCCGAGCCCTCCACCGGACTGTCGGCGCGAGACATCGAGATCCTTGATTTCGAGAAGACCTGGTGGCAGGCGCGCGTGTCCAAGGAAGAGGAGATCCGAGATCGTTTCGGATTGTCCGCACCACGCTATTACCTGATCCTCAATGCCCTCATCGATCGTCGTGAGGCGCTGGAGCACGATCCGTTGCTCGTGAAGCGCCTGCGCAGGATGCGTGAGCAGCGGCATCGTGATCGTTCAGCCCATCGGCTTCATCAGGCCTGAGCCACAAAGCCCGGGTCATATCGCTTCAGTTACCCGGCCCGAGTCACATGGGAGCAGCGCTGCTCCCGCGGTGGTTGAGCAGGACTGCTCAAGGCCCATCTTTGACCTTTGCACTCGCTTGGGTCGAGTGCTAAAAAGGGTCTTGGCACTCGGCATGGCTGAGTGCCATGCAGGGAATCGAGGGTGAGGCCGGAAACGGTCGTCCGTCGCGGGCACCATCATTCCCCTCCGACAAGCACCGGGAACCCCTGGTTCCCGCCAACACACGAGCGCCGGTGATTCTGCGGCGCGGGAGGATTCCCACAAGACAATGGCAAAGCTTATTGAATTCGACAGCGAGGCCCGTCGTGGCCTCGAAGAGGGCATGAACACCCTCGCCGATGCGGTGAAGGTGACGCTCGGCCCCAAGGGACGCAATGTCGTGTTGGAGAAGTCGTGGGGCGCTCCCACCATCACCAACGACGGCGTGTCCATTGCCAAGGAGATCGAGCTCGCCGATCCCTACCAGAAGATCGGCGCAGAGCTGGTCAAGGAAGTCGCCAAGAAGACTGACGACGTTGCCGGAGACGGCACCACCACGGCAACCGTGCTGGCACAGGCAATGGTCCGCGAGGGCCTGCGCAATGTGACCGCCGGCGCCAACCCCATCGAGCTCAAGCGCGGCATCGAGAAGGCCACCGAGGCCATCAGCGCCGAGCTGTCCAAGATGGCGATCGACGTGGAGACGCGCGATCAGATTGCCCAGACCGCGTCGATCTCTGCCGGTGACGAGTCCGTCGGTGAGCAGATCGCCGAAGCCATGGACAAGGTCGGCAAAGAGGGCGTCATCACCGTCGAGGATTCCAACACCTTCGGCCTTGAGCTCGAGCTCACCGAGGGCATGAACTTCGACAAGGGCTTCATCAGCCCCTATTTCGTGTCGGACACCGAGCGCATGGAAGCCGTGCTCGACGATCCCTACATCCTCATCGTCGATGGCAAGGTCAGCTCCCTGTAGGATCTGCTGCCCACCCTCGAGAAGGTGCAGCAGACCGGCAAGGCACTGCTCGGGATCGCTGAGGACGTTGGTGGCGAGGCCCTGGCTGGTCTCATCGTCAACAAGATCCGTGGCACCTTTAAGAGCGTGGCCGTCAAGGCTCCCGCCTTCGGCGACCGCCGCAAGGCCATGCTCGGCGACATCGCCACCCTGACCGGTGGCCAGGTCGTTTCCGAGACCGTGGGTCTGTCACTCGACACCCTGCCCGTGGAGATGCTCGGCCGTGCCCGCAGCATCACCGTGAGCAAGGACGCCACCACCATCGTTGATGGCGCCGGCGACAAGGACCAGATCCAGGGTCGCATCAAGCAGATTCGCGCCGAGATCGAGAATTCCGATTCCGATTACGACCGCGAGAAGCTGCAGGAGCGTCTGGCCAAGCTGGCCGGTGGCGTGGCAGTGATCAAGGTCGGTGCCGCCACCGAGGTCGAGGCATCCGAGCTCAAGCACCGCATCGAGGATGCCGTGCGCAATGCCAAGGCTGCAGTCGAGGAGGGCATTCTCCCCGGTGGTGGCGTGGCACTCATCCAGGCTGCCAAGGCTGCCTCGCTCAGTGGTCTGACGGCCGATGAGCAAATTGGTGCAGAGATCGTCTTCACCGCTGCCGAGGCTCCGCTGAAGCAGATCGCGCTCAACGCCGGCCTTGAGGGCGGCGTTGTTGCGGAGAAGGTCAAGGGTCTGACCGCTGGTCAGGGCCTCAATGCCGCAACCGGCGAGTACGAGGATCTGGTGAAGGCCGGCGTCATCGACCCGGCCAAGGTCACCCGCTCCGCGCTGGTCAATGCCTCGTCGATTGCAGGACTGTTCCTCACCACCGAGGCCGTCATTGCAATCAAGCCCGAGCCGAAGCCTGCTGCTCCGGCCGGTGGCGATGAAATGGGCGGCATGTACTGATAACTGCCCGCTCAGGGGCCTGGACGCCCTTGTGGGCGCAGTGGGGGAGGGGCTGGTCCTTCGGGGCCGGCCCCTCCTTGTGTTCTCTCCTCGTGCTGTCCGGGGGTCTGCATGTCGTCCTGGGATCTGCCCTTCCCCAATTTGACTTCTCCAGTTGGGGCCCGTAAAGTTGTCCGAGCTGCCGCAGGGTGGCTCACAACTGAACAGAAGGTTGAATCGAGAACCAAAATGCCTGGTGCATCGCGGTTTTTGAGGTGGCCATCAAGGCGGTTCGCCCCGCTCTTGGATCTGTGAGTGAGTCGTGAATGTGGTGGCAGGTTGCCTTGGCTGGTGTCCCTGTTTTGGGGTGTTGGTTGATGTGTGTCCGTTTC
>CAXYYR010000010.1:0-36356 GCA_964293265.1 uncultured Propionibacterium sp. | reverse complement strand
GTGAAGTGGCCGATCTGCTTGATTCACCGATCGGTGACGGCGGCTGGTGGCCCGAGTTCACCTTCCTGGTGGGCAAATACGGGCTGGTGCCCAAGTATGCGATGCCCGACACGGCGTCGGCGGGTGACTCGGCAGCCATGAACAAGCATCTGTCCGAGCTGCTGCGTCGGGCCACCCTGCAGATCCGTCGGGCCATCGAGCTCGGGCACGACCCCGATGCTGTGCGCATCGACACCATGGCGGCCGTGCACCGCATGCTGGCCATTCATCTGGGAGTGCCACCAACAAGCTTCGTCTGGCAGTTCCGCAACTCCGACGATGAGTTCACCCGTGTGGGGGAGCTCAGCCCGCTTGAATTTGCGCAGAGCTATCTGCCCGATCCCGAGCTGTGGGCGGTGCTTGCCCACGACCCACGCCCGGGCATCGAGCTGCATCGCCATTACGGACTTGACCGCAGCAACCGGGCCGTTGGCGCAGGCACGGCCAATCATGTGACCGGCGGATTGCCCGAGCTCAAGCAGGCTGTGATTGCCAGTCTCAAGGCGGGGGAGCCCGTCTGGTTCGCCTGCGATGTGAAGGCACAGTTCGACAAGGATCTGGGCATCTGGGACGCCCGACTGCACGACTACCGGGGCCTCTACGGTGTTGATCTGTCGATGACCAAGGCAGAGCGTCTGCTCACCCGGGGCTCGGCGGCCACCCATGCCATGTGCTTCACAGGAGTGGATCTGGTGGATGGCGTGCCCCGCCGCTGGCGGGTTGAGAATTCATGGGGCGACAAGGTGGGTGAGAAGGGCTATTGGACCATGAATGATTCGTGGTTCGACGACTACGTCTACCAAGTGGTGGTGCATGTGAGCGATATGCCGGACGCTGCTCAGCGTGCTCTGGAGACCACGCCCATCATTCTGCCCAGCTGGGACCCCATGGCGTGATTACTCCAACTCTGACCACTTTGGCGTTCATCCTGAGCCCTGATCGCTCCCGGGTGCTGATGGTGCATCGCATTGCGCGTGCCGACGACGACCAGCTCGGCAAATTCAACGGGCTGGGCGGCAAGGTTGAACGCAATGAGGATGTGGTGGCTGGAATGCGCCGCGAGCTGCGCGAGGAAGCCTGCCTTGAGGTGGACTCGATGCGCCTGCGTGGAACGGTGAGCTGGCCCGGTTTCAACCCCGATGGCTCCGACCAGTTCGGTTTCATCTTCCTGGTGGATGCATGGCATCCCCAACCGGGCCACACCGAGCTCTTGGACCACAATCCTGAAGGGCCGCTGAGCTGGCAGCGCATCGATGATTTGTCGGCGCTGCCGATGTGGCAGGGCGACCGGTACTTCGTGCCCCTGGTGTTCGACGCACAGGTTGATCAATTCCATGCCGTGATTCCCTATGAGTCGGGACGCCCGACATCGGTCACCTGGTCTGTTCTTCCCGAACTCACCACCCGGCATCTCGACCTTTGAGGCCCGTGGCGAACGTCGATCGTTCACCGCAGTCAGGCCTTGGTCCACGCAGTTTTCCACGCGTACGATTCCTCGGTGAGTTCACAGCCCCGAGCCCGTAGCTGGCACGACGATCTGTCCTTGCTGCGTGAGCCCGGAGTGGTGTGGCTGTTCGCCGGACGCACCATGAACACCTTCGGGATGTCCTTTGCTCCCGTTGCCCTGTCCTTCGGTATCCTGGGTCTGCCTGGCGGAAATGCAACAACCCTGTCCATCGTCCTCGCCGCAGAACCCATCCCCCTGGTGATCTTCCTGTTCGTGGGTGGGGCCCAGGCAAACCGCCCTCCCAGGCAGCGCGAGATCATGGCGAGCCAGACGCTGGCGGCAGCTGCCTACGCGGGTTTGGCGACATTGATCGGGCTCGGGGTCTCCAATGTGTACGCCCTGTCGGGTGCGGCGGTGCTCTCCGGAGTGGGTGCCGCCATGGGATTCCCTGCTTTTACGGGCCTGATTCCCCAGATCATCCCGCCCGACCGGCTGCAGGCCGGCAATGCCCTGGTTGCTTTCGGCCCGGCCGTTGCCCGCATCGTCGGGGTGGTGACCAGCGGTGTGGTGACCGCCTTGGTGGGTGGCGCTGGGGGTCTGGCAGTGAGTGCTGTGATGTTCGTGCTCACCGCGCTCACGGCGACGCGCCTGCGCCCGCGTTACAACACGCAGGCCCGTGATCAGGTTCCGAGTCTGTTCAATGACATGAAGCAGGGCTGGCGGGAATTCTCGAGTCGCACCTGGTTGTGGGTTGTGGTGGCGACGTGATCATTGCTGACGATGTGCTTCAATGCCGCCCATGCCGTTCTGGGACCGGTCATCGCCGATGAGCGTCTGGGCGGTCCCGGTCCCTGGTCTTGGGTGCTTGCTGCGGAGTCGATCGGTGAAGTGATTGCCGTGCTCACGGCAATGCGCTGGCATCCGCGCCATCCGATTGTGAAACCGCTGGTCATCACCATGATTGCCATGCCCGTGCCATTCCTCATGATGGGTCTGGGTGCGCCGCTGTGGGCAATCATCGTCACCGGGATGCCGATGGGCTTCTCGTTCATGATCTTCGACATCAACTGGAACACCACAATGCAACGGGAGGTGCCTCCCGAGGCGCTGTCGCGCGTGAGCTCCTTCGATGCGATGGGATCGTTCATGCTGGGCCCGTTGGGTCTGCTGGCGGCCGGCCCGCTGGCTGCCCATTTCGGGGCGGCCCCGATCACCGTGGGTGCCGGGATTCTCGTCTTCGTCGTCGCAGCCGTTGCCCTCACATCCCGGGAAGTGCGCACCTTGCAGCAGCAGGGCAGCGCGGTGCTGCGAATGAACGAGTCGAAGCCGGACACGGACCAACAATCACCGGTGGTGGCCACCGTCTGAGGCCCGGGCCACCACCGAAACCGGCACCATCGATCTGTTGGTGTTCTGCGCTGGTGGCTGGGCTCGAAGGTCCGCCAGATTCTCCCCGGCGGCGCAGGTTGGGTGGTTCGAGAGGCTGCACGCACTATGCTCGCCCGGTGGATCCGCTCATTGCCCGGGCACTCACCACGGACGCTGGTGATGCCGCACTGGCCGTTGCCGGTGATATGGCCGATCCCGATTCCCTGGCGGCTGCCGAACGGATGCGCAGGCAGTTTCCCGCGGAACTCTCGGCGGCTGCGCTCACCCAGATCGGTCTGCGCCGACGCGCCAGGGTGAAAGTGGGTGCGCGTGCCGATTCGATGCTGTGGACACCCGATGGGGTCGAGCAGGCCACCCGTGGCGAAGTGTCGGCCTGGCGCGCCCGGCGCATGACAGATGCAGGCGTGACGCGGGTGGTGGACATCGGCTGTGGCTGTGGTGCAGATGCCCTGGCTTTCATCGATGCCGGCTTGGCGGTGAGCGCGGTCGAGATCGACGAGGCGACAGCGATCCTGGCTCGCTTCAATCTGGCGAGAGCCGCGCAGGCTGCGGGTGCGTCGGTGGAGGTGATCTGTGGTGATGGTGTCGAGCTTGTCGATGAACTGACAAGGGCCCCTGATCGGGTTGATGGTTCGGTCGGGGATCGGCCTTGCGTTTTCCTGGACCCGGCTCGCCGCAATGCTCGTGGGCGTAGCTGGCGGGTTGCCGATCTGAGGCCATCTTGGCAGTTCGTTGCCGGTCAGCTTTCTGCTGGGCATGCCTGCTGCGTCAAGCTCGGGCCGGGGTTCCCCACCGAGCTCCTGCCCGATGATGTGCAGGCCCTGTGGGTCAGTGAATCGGGTGACCTGGTGGAGTGCAGCCTGTGGCATCTCCCCGGAGCTGGGCAGGCTGCGATGCAGCTGACCGGAGCGCCCGGTTCAGGGTGGATCCCGGGCCGGGGAGCAGTGCTCCTGCCCCAGCAGACGATGGTGAGTGCCGAGCCTGGCTCAGCTGAACTTCCGGTGGCGGCCCCGGGACGGTATCTGTACGAGCCAGACCCCGCGGTCAGCCGTTCCGGGGTGGTTGCTGCCATCGCCGCCGCCCCGCCCATATCCGGTGAGCCCCCATCCGGTGAGCCAGCATCCCGGAGTTCGGGTGGCCGGTTGTGGCGGCTGGCGCCGGGCGTGGGCTACCTGTCGTCGGATGAACTGCTGAACACCGATCTGGCCCGGGCCTTCGAGGTGGTCGAAGAGTTGGATCCTGATGTCAGTTCCCTGCGGCGCTGGGTTCATGAGCACCGGATCGGGACTCTTGAGATCAAGAAACGGGCTGTCGACATTGATCCGGCCGCCTTGCGGCGGCGATTGCGTCCCAAGGGTGGGAAATCGGCAACCTTGGTGATCACACCCACCATTTCCGGTGTCCGTGCGCTGCACGTTGAGCGGGTTCCCCGCTCGTGGGTGGTTGGTTGAGCGGGTTTCCCGCTCGTGATGTGGGCCTCCAAGTGGTGGAGAACGACCCCTATTCGCCCCTGAGAGCAAAGGGTTGCCCCGCATCTGGTGTGCGGAGATCGGTGGAAACTTGATTCTCGCCCGATTTCCGGGGGGAGACAGGCGGAATGTGAGACGCCAGGAGGGCTGGGATTGCCCCTGTGAGGTGCGTGCATGTCGGGGTGTATGGGGGTATCCATCAGTTTGCGTCAGGGCTCGTAGGCTCTATTGTTGCCGGGTACCCCGCTATGCGGGCTGCTGGTCCCACCGGGGTCGGCATCCAGTTTTGGGCATCCGAGCCCGGGCTGAATGGAGATGGGATCGAGATGCGTGCCAATGGGTGAATTTCTGGCCTCCCGCTGGAGTGATATTGCGTTCCGCGCCTATCAACATGCTTCGTTGGTGGCCCAGTCAGTGGCCATCGCGACGGTGATCGCGATTGCGTTGGCCGTGTTGGTCACCAGCATCCCGAGGTTGGAACCAGTGGCCAACACGATTTCCACGATCGGACTGACGATCCCGTCCTTCGCCCTGCTGGGCATTCTGATTCCGTTGGTGGGCATCGGTGCCGTCACCTCGATGGTGTTGGTGGCTTTCTATGCGGCCCTGCCCATCCTGCGCAATGCGACTGTCGGGTTGTTGGGCGTGAACCGGCAACTGGTGGAATCCGCGGTGGGGATGGGCATGAAACCGTGGAACATTTTCTGGCGGGTGCGCTTGCCCCTGGCGTGGCCGGTCATTCTCACCGGGTTACGGGTCTCCACACAGATGTCCATGGGTGTTGCCGCCGTTGCGGCCTATGCATTGGGTCCCGGTTTGGGCTCCTACATCTTCACCGGGCTGGCTCAGATCGGCGGAAAGAATGCCGTGAACTATGCCCTGGTCGGCACTTTCGGCATCGTGGCGATCGCTCTGCTTGCCGACGCCGTGCTCGTGCTGATCGGCCGCTTGTCCATCTCGAAGGGAATTCGCGCATGAACGACACTGTCAACGACGAGACAGGCACTGACTCCTCGACGTCCCCGGCTCTGGCCGATTCGTCCCATGTTGGGCAGGCGCAGTCCGCTGATGCGACAGAGGCCAGCGGGGGCACCGAAATTGTGTTCACCGATGTGGTCAAGAGCTATTCGGGGCAGGATGTCCCAGCTGTGGATCATCTGAATCTCACGATCCCGGCCGGTCAGATCGTCACCTTCGTCGGTCTGTCGGGTTCGGGCAAGACCACCAGTCTCAAGATGATCAATCGGCTCATCGAGCCCACCAGTGGCGTGATCACCATCGGGGGACGGGACACCCGTGACCTGAATCCTGACAAGCTGCGCACCCAGATCGGCTATGTGATCCAGGGCGGCAGCCTGTTCCCCCACATGACCATTGCCGACAACATCGCCGTGGTTCCCCGGCTGCTGGGTTGGAAGAAGTCGCGGATCACAGACCGAATCGACGAATTGCTCACTTTGGTGGGGCTCGAGCCGGGCGAATACCGGGAGCGCTATCCCAAGGAGTTGTCGGGAGGTCAGCAACAAAGAGTCGGTGTGGCCAGGGGATTGGCCGCTGACCCGCCGGTGCTGCTCATGGATGAGCCCTTCGGGGCGGTCGACCCGATCACCCGGGCGCATCTGCAGGAAGAGTTGCTCAATGTGCAGGCCGCGTTGCACAAGACGATCGTGATCGTCACCCATGACATCGACGAGGCCATCAAGCTCGGGGACCGCATCCTGGTGATGAAGGACCACGGACACATCGCCCAGTACGACACCGCCGAACGTATCCTGGCCGATCCGGCCGATGATTTCGTGGCAGATTTCGTCGGTCAGGATTCCGCCCTCAAGCAGCTGTCCCTGCAAACTTTGGAATCGATCGAGCTCGAGCAGGCCGCCACGGTGCATGCCGGTGACTCGGTGCACACCGCCTTGCGGACGGCCCGGCACCAGAAGCGCGACCAGGTGGTGGTGCTCGACGAGCATGACCGGCCGATCGACTGGGTGTGGACCACCAATCTGCGCGGGCAGACGGTGCAGGCCCGTCCCGGTCGTCAGCCGATCCTGCTCACTTGCAACGAGACCCTCGACACCGTGCTGGACACGTTGGTCACGTCGATGCATGAGGGGGCTGTGGTGATCGATGATGACGGACATCTGCTAGGCATCGCCACCTTCGACCAGGTGACTCAGCATGTGCGCGACATCAATGCTGCAGCGGCCCGGGTCCGGTTGGCCAAGGAAGCCCAGGCTGCAGCCGATGACCCGGATGACGACGATGCTGATGGTGCCGCCGGGGAGCCGGGGGAGCCACAGGTCATCTCGGATGGGGATTCGGCAGAGGTGTCGCAGTGAAGCTCAAACCCCAAGGTGCCCGCCGGCAGGTGATCGGCATCCCGATCCTGGTGGTCGTCGGTTTCGTGGTCTGGATCGTGTGGCGGGCCACTGCTGAACTCGACGACATCGAGGCCCGTCAACTGGCTTGGGGAACCCTGGGTGAGTTGTTCGTCCAACACATCGTGCTCACCCTGATTTGTACTGCCGTGGTGTTGGTGACCGCGATCCCGCTGGGCATCGCCCTGACACGGCGTCGTTTCAGGCGGGCGGCACCGATCGCGGTGATCATTGCCAATGCCGGGCAGGCTGCACCGGTGATCGGCGTGATCGTGCTGCTTGCCATGGCCATGGGCTTCGGGATGCCCACGGCTGTGGTGGCGTTGAGCATCTATGCGTTCCTGCCGGTATTGCAGAACACCATCACCGGTCTGCAACGGATTGATCCCACGCTTGTGGAAGCTGGACGCGGCATGGGTATTTCTGAGTTCGGTGTCCTGCTGCGCGTTGAGCTGCCGCTGGCGATCCCGGTGATCATGTCGGGAGTGCGCACCGCGTTGGTGCTCTTGGTGGGCACGGCCAGCTTTGCGACCTTCATCAACGCCGGGGGGCTTGGCGCCCTCATCCAGACCGGTATCACCCTGTTCCGTTTCCGCATCTTGGTGTCGGGTGCCGTGCTGGTTGCACTGTTGGCCCTGCTGGTGGAATGGGCAGGTCAAGTGCTCGAACTGGCAACCCAACCGAAGGGACTGTGATCCGCGGTGGTCATGCAAACTGAAAGATCTGTGGTGACCGGTGTGCGAGGTGCACGCAGGTTGTGGTTGCTGGTGGTGCTGCTCTCTTCGCTGGTGTTGTCATCGTGTGCCCTGGGTACCGGTGGTGGATTGTCGACAAAAGGACGTCTGGCCGGTGATCTGGAGGGGATTTCGCTGGCAAAGGTGAAGATCGCGGTCGGGTCGAAGAGCTTCACCGAGCAACTGGTGCTGGGCAAGATTGCGGTGACCCTGCCCAAATCGGCCGGCGCCGTTGTTGATGATCTCACGGGCATTCCCGGGACGTCCTCGGCGCGGCAGGCCACGACCAGCGGCCAGATCGACATGACGTGGGAATACACCGGAACTGCTTGGATCTCCTATCTGGGTCACTCCGACCCGATCCGTGATCCGCAGGCCCAGTACGAGGCTGTGCGGGACGAAGATCTGGCAGCCAATCAGTTGGTTTGGTTGCCTCCGGCACCGGAGAACAACACCTATGGTTTCGCGGTCACCCAGCAGACGCGCCAACGGCTCGGTGTGAGCACATTGTCCGACCTGGCGGCCCTGCCGTCCAGCGAGTTGACCTTTTGTGTCGAGAGCGAGCTGAACAACCGCAATGATGGCTTCGAGCCCATGGCAGCCACCTACGGGCTGGCACTTGACAGGGTGCAGCGCATGGTTTTCGACACGGGTGCGATCTATTCTGCGACAGCCGGGGGATCATGCAATTTCGGTGAGGTGTTCACCACCGATGGACGCATCGAGGCCCTCGACCTGACGGTGCTCACCGACGATCTGCGTTTCTTCCCCAATTACAACGCTTCGCCCGTGTTTCGGCAGGACGTCTATCAGGAACATGCCGAGCAATACGACCAACTCTTCGGACCGGTCTCGGCTGCGCTCACCGACGAGGCCCTGTTGTCGATGAATGCCGAAGTCGATGTTCAGGGTCGGGAGCCCGCTGACGTCGCTTATGACTGGCTGGTGGAGCAAGGCTTCATCACCAAGAACAAATCCTGATCCGAGGGGTTCGACAACATTGGCACTCGGCTTGTCCGGGGGCCCGATGATATTGGCACTCGGCTTGAACGAGTGCCAGCCGGGGTATAGCTTGTTGGTTGGCGCTCGCCATGGGTGAGTGCCAATCCAGGGGATGGCACCGCGACGACGTCCCACTGGTCGAACAGACATACATGTGCATCGGCGACGCGCCGTTGCAGGACTAGTGAAGAAAGGGGTTTGACGTGGCAACCACGATCAAGCCGCTCGAGGACCGTGTCCTCGTTGAGCCGCTGGAAGCTGAGACCACCACCGCATCGGGTCTGGTGATCCCCGAGACCGCCAAGGAGAAGCCGCAGGAGGGCAAAGTCCTCGCTGTTGGTCCCGGCCGTGTCGATGACAAGGGCGTTCGCGTGCCCATGGACGTCAAGGAGGGCGACGTCGTCGTCTTCTCCAAGTACGGCGGCACCGAAGTCAAGTACGACAACACCGACTACCTGCTGCTCAACGCCCGCGACATTCTCGCGGTCGTCGTCAAGTAACCCGGGACGGAATTACTTACATGGCTAAAGAACTTGTCTTCGACGAGGAGGCACGCCGCGCTCTGGAGCGTGGTGTCGACGTCCTCGCCAATACCGTCAAGGTGACGCTCGGCCCCAAGGGTCGTTATGTCGTCCTGGACAAGAGCTGGGGAGCCCCGACCATCACCAACGACGGTGTCACCGTCGCCAAGGAAGTCGAGCTCACCGACCCCTTCGAGAACCTCGGCGCGCAGCTGGCCAAGGAAGTCGCCACCAAGACCAATGACGTTGCCGGCGATGGCACCACCACCGCCACCGTCCTGGCCCAGGCGCTGGTGCACGAGGGTCTGCGGGCCGTCGCCTCCGGCACCAACCCGGTGGGACTGAAGCGTGGCATCGACAAGGCCGTCAAGGCACTGGTCGATTCCCTGCACGGCTCTGCCCGTGAGGTGCAGACCACCGATGACATGGCCAATGTGGCCACCATCAGCTCCCGTGACGAAGAGATCGGCAAGATCATTGCCGACGCCTTCGACAAGGTGGGCAAGGACGGTGTGATCACCGTCGAGGAATCGCAGACCCTGGGCACCGAGCTCGAGTTCACCGAGGGCATGCAGTTCGACAAGGGCTATGTTTCGCCCTATTTCGTCACCGATCAGGATCGCATGGAGGCCGTCATGGACGACCCCTACATCCTCATCAACGACGGCAAGATCTCCTCGATGAATGATCTGCTGCCGGTGCTCGAGAAGGCCATCGCGGCCAAGGGCCAGCTGGTGATCATCGCCGAGGACATCGACGGCGAGGCACTGTCCACCCTGGTGGTGAACAAGATCCGCGGCACCTTCAATGCAGTGGCCGTCAAGGCACCCGCATTCGGCGACCGCCGCAAGGCAATCCTGGAGGACATCGCCACCCTCACCGGTGGTCAGGTGATCTCCGAGACCGTTGGTCTCAAGCTTGCCGAGATCGGTCTGGATGATCTGGGACGCGCCCGTCGCGTCGTGGTCACCAAGGACAACACCACCGTCGTCGACGGTTCCGGTGATGATTCGGCAGTGGCAGCTCGCGTGAGCCAGTTGCATGCCGAGATCGAGCGCACCGATTCCGATTGGGACCGCGAGAAGCTGTCCGAGCGAGTGGCAAAGCTCGCCGGTGGCGTCTGCGTGATCAAGGTTGGTGCTGCCACCGAGGTGGAGCTCAACGAGAAGAAGCACCGGATTGAGGACGCCGTGTCAGCCACGCGCGCCGCAATCGAAGAGGGCATCGTCGCCGGTGGTGGCGCTGCTCTGGTGCATGCGGCAGCAGCTCTGGATTCTGTCGATGTGACCGGCGACGAGAAGGTCGGCGTGCAGATCGTCAAGAAGGCTGTCGTCGAGCCGGCCCGCTGGATCGCCGAGAACGGTGGCGAGCAGGGTTATGTGATCGTCTCCAAGGTTTCGGAGATGGCCGCCAACGAGGGCTACAACGCCAAGACCGGCGAATACGGCAATCTCATTGACCAGGGCGTCATCGACCCGGTCAAGGTGACCCGTTCCGCGCTGGCCAATGCGGCCTCGATCGCCAGCCTGCTGCTCACCACCGAAACTTTGGTGGCGAACAAGCCGGAGGACGACGAGGACGACGCCAAGTAGTCAGCTGCAAGTAGTCAGCTGCAGCTCGGCTGATTGACAGACGCTCAAGGATGGGGTTCCCACATGGTGGGGGCCCCATCTTTGTATGTTCACCTGCCATGCCCTGGTTCATTCGTGGTGGCTTCGTGGTCGGGGCTAGAATGCCTCCAACCACACGTCAACGGATAGGGGCTCATTTCAATGGCAGCTGGTCTGAATGCAGCAGGAGTTCCGGAGCCCTTCGCTCCGCTCGGCCTGACTTTCGATGATGTCTTGCTTCAGCCCAGCGAGTCCGATGTGATCCCTTCCGAGGTGGACACGAGCGCCCAGCTCACCCGCAACATCCGGCTGAAGACGCCGTTGGTTTCCGCCGCCATGGACACCGTCACCGAGAGCAGGATGGCCATCGCCATGGCTCGCGAGGGTGGCATGGGCGTGATCCATCGCAATCTGTCCATCGAGGACCAGGCCCACATGGTTGACCGTGTGAAGCGTTCCGAGGCCGGCATGGTTGTTGAGCCCATCACCATCGGACCTGATGCCACCCTGGCCGAGGCCGACAAATTGTGCGGCACCTTCCACATCAGTGGCGTGCCGGTGATCGATGCCGATGACAAGCTGTTGGGCATCATCACCAACCGCGATATGCGTTTCGAGACCAATCCCGAGCGTCCGGTTTCCCAGATCATGACCAAGATGCCGTTGGTCACCGGCAAGGTTGGGATCAAGCCTGATGCTGCTCTGGCGCTGCTCGCGTCGAACAAGATCGAGAAGCTTCCGCTGGTTGACGCCAAGGGTCGCCTCAAGGGCCTGATCACGCTCAAGGATTATGTGAAGTCCGACCGTTTCCCGTTGGCCTCCAAGGACCCCCAGGGTCGTCTGCGGGTGGGTGCCGGTGTCGGCGTTTTCGGTGACGCCTGGGAGCGCGCCATGGCGCTGGTCGAGAACTCCGTTGATGTGATCGTGGTGGACACCGCTCATGGTCATTCGCGCGCCGAGATGGACTTCATTCGCAAGTTGAAGAAGGAGAAGGCCGCAGCTGGTGTCGACATCATCGGCGGCAATGTGGCCACCTATGCGGCATCGAAGGCGCTGTGCGAGGCCGGCGTGGGCGCCGTCAAGGTGGGTGTCGGCCCCGGTTCCATCTGCACCACCCGGATCGTTGCCGGTGTGGGTGTGCCACAGGTCACTGCCATCTATGAATCGGCGCGGGCCTGCCGTCCCTTCGGAGTGCCGGTGATCGGCGACGGGGGACTGCAATATTCCGGCGACATCGCCAAGGCGATTGTGCCCGGCGCCGACACGGTGATGCTCGGCCCGCTGCTCGCCGGTTGCGATGAGAGCCCGGGTGAACTGGTGTTCACTAACGGCAAGCAGTTCAAGCAATATCGCGGCATGGGATCACTCGGTGCCATGGCCACTCGTGGGCGCCACATGAGCTATTCGAAGGACCGCTATTTCCAGGCCGATGTCACGAGCAACGACAAGATCGTGCCCGAGGGCGTTGAGGGCCAGGTGCCCTCACGTGGCCCGCTGAGCCAGGTGACCTATCAGCTGGTCGGTGGCCTGCATCAGGCAATGTTCTATTCGGGGGCCCGCACGATTCCGGAGTTGCAGACCAATGGCAGCTTTGTGCGCATCACCTCGGCCGGACTGCGCGAAAGCCATCCGCATGACATCCAGATGACCGTCGAGGCACCGAATTATTCGTCCCACCACTAGGGCGGGCAGCCCTCACGGCCCTGGGCACTGACCACTAGACTCGTGTTCCGTGTCGGGGCGGGCCCGATGCGCAGATCGGAGACATTCCATGTACGACATCGGGCGCTCCAAGCGCGCTGCCAAGGCTTTCTCGCTGGACGATGTGGCCATTGTGCCCTCGCGCCGCACGCGTGACCCCGAGCTGGTGAATCTGTCGTGGAAGATCGATGCGGTGGAGTTCAACTTCCCCGTAATGGCCGCACCGATGGACTCGGTGATGAGCCCGCAAACCGCCATCGCCTTCGGCAAACTCGGTGGTCTCGGGGTGCTCAATCTTGAGGGCCTGTGGACCCGCTACGACGATCCGACTCCCCGCTATGAGGAGTTGGCCGCCATCACCGATCCTGTGCAGGCCACCCGCCGTATGCAGGAGATCTACGCAGAGCCCATCAAGCCCGAACTCATTGCCGGCAGGCTTGCCGAGATCCGCGAGGCCGGTGTGCCGGTTGCCGGCGCCCTGTCGCCCCAGCGCACCCAGGAGTTCATCTCCGTGGTGGAGCAGGCAAATGTCGACTTCTTCGTGATCCGTGGCACCGCAGTGTCGGCTGAGCATGTGGCCAATGCCGGTGAACCGCTGAATCTCAAGAAGTTCATCTACAACCTCGATGTTCCCGTCATCGTCGGTGGCTGTGCCAGCTATCAGACTGCGCTTCACCTGATGCGCACCGGTGCAGCCGGCGTGCTCGTTGGTTTCGGTGGTGCGGCCTCGTCCACAACCCGTCAGGTGCTCGGCATCGAGGTGCCGATGGCCTCGGCGATTGCCGACGTTGCCGAGGCGCGTCGTGACTATCTCGATGAGTCGGGTGGCCGCTATGTGCACGTGATTGCCGATGGTGCCATGGGCACCTCCGGCCACATCGCCCGCGCACTGGCCTGCGGCGCAGATGCCGCCATGATCGGTGGGCCGCTGGCCCGCGCAAAGGAAGCTCCCGGCAAGGGCTGGCACTGGGGTGCTGAGGCCTGGCATGAGACGTTGCCACGTGGCCGTCGCGTGCACTACGACTCGGTGGGCAGCCTCGAAGAAGTGGTTGTCGGCCCCAGCTCGGTGACTGACGGCACGATGAATCTGGTGGGCGCCCTGCGGCGCTCGATGGCCAGCTCGGGCTATCAGGATGTCAAGGAGTTCCAGCGCATCGAGTTGGTCATTCGGTGAGTGCCGGGGCAACGGGTGCCCAGCCGCCCATTCCACCTGAGCTGGCCCGCATGCGTGACAGCATCGACAATCTCGATGCCGCGATGATCCACATCATGGCCGAGCGTTTCAAGATCACCCAGGAGGTGGGGGAGCTGAAGGCCGATCGTGGTCTGCCGCCCTCTGATCCCGGGCGCGAACAGGTGCAGATCGCGCGAATGCGCAAGCTTGCCTCAGACTCGCATCTCGACCCGGAATTCGCCGAGAAACTGCTCAACTTCATCGTCTCGGAAGTCGTGCGTCACCACACCGAAATATCTGGCTCGCGCTAGACGCGCTGGGGATATCGGGCTTTGGAAACTTGGCCCCAATCCTGCTCTCACTTGGGGAAACATGGCCGCCCACATTGACACACTGATAGTGTCCTGACAGGCGGAACCAAGGTTCAAACTGTTATTCACAGAAATGTGATTGCGCGCAGCTGTGATCCCTGGATCACAGCCCCAAGGAATTGACGTGCGCAACGAAGGGCATCATTCGATGACAGAACCAACAATATCTCTGCGCCCCTGCCCCCAATGCGGGTCGCTGGTCGGACTTGATGAGGTAATTTGCCCCAATTGTGGCAGCCCTCTGACCAAGGATTCAGCAGAGCTTGCGCAGGAAGTTGCCCCCGCAACTGTGCCAGTGGCCCCCGATTCTGCTGCCGCCGTTCCTTCCGAAGATCCTGCCCCGGTTCAAGCCGTGAGTTTCGACAACTGGGTGGAGTATTTCCAACTTCTCAATGGTCGCCTGCCCAATCAGGACGAATATCAGCAGGCAGTGGCCGACGGAACAGTGATCGGTGCCGATGCTGCCCAAGCTGCGGGCCAACAGGCAGCAGCAAACCAGGCCATCGGCCAACAGCCCGCTGGCACACCAGCTGTGAACCAACAGCCTGCTGCCGCCCCGACTCAGAACCAGCAGCCTGCAGCTGCCCTGGCAGCACCAGCCCAATCCGCCGGAGATGGCGCTTTCGTGGCGCTCTGGAAAGGCTATTGGGGCCACTCCCGGCACGTATGGACGCACCCGACCTCGGTGGATGCATCCATCAGGGATGCCTATGCCTGGATCACCTACGGCATCATCGTGGTGAGTGCAGTGACCGGAGTCACGCTGCTGTGGTCGTCTGCGGGTGTCTTCTTCACAGCAGTGATTTTGCTGGTCGGGCTGCCCCTTCTTCTCACGCTGATCGGATCGGGGCTGGTCAAGGGCCTACTCAACATCCAATGCAGCTTCATGGACATGCTCAAGATCGGCACCCAGTCGGTGCTCCCGCTGGCGCCGTTGTCGTGGGTGTTCGTGCTCAATTCGGCATTCATCAGCTCAGCCTTCAACGAAAACCTGCGGGCCGCTGATTCGAATATCGGCTATCTGTTCGACGTCTATGAGGACTACCTCGTGGGCCTGCTCGATGATCTGTCGACATTCGGCATAGTCATGCTCCTGCTGGCGGTTGCATTCGCTGTGGTGATGATCATGTCGGGTGTGATCCAGGGCATCTACTTCTATCGCATTGCGCTGAGCACCCAGGGTGTTCATATCGACCATTACCCGTGGTACGTCACCATCATCACCGTGGTCGTCACCTTGATGGGATCGTTCACCCTGTGGCGACTCGTCAATACGGTGATTGATGAGCTGATGAAGCGATGAAGACGTGCTGATCGAATGACCGGTGTCGGCGAAAGGAAGCTCCATGTCGGCTGACGAATGGTTGGGACAATTCACAGCGGCGCACGGCCGCCAGCCTTCACCCGAGGAATTCGTGCGCGCCCGAACTGCGGGATTCCCTGCAGTGGGCAACGCAGAACTGACCATGGTGTTGTCCACAGCCGAATCGCAGCCAGAAGTCCCAGCACAAAGCGCCGAGATGAGCTCTCGCAGCCATCGTCGTGCGTGGTCAATTGTTGCCGGGGTGCTGGCGGTGGCTCTTGTTGCGGCCGGCGTGCTTTTCGGTGTTCCTTTCACCGGATTTCATGGAGTGCTCAATTCAGCGGGGACGGGAGCTGAAGAGGGTGCCAGCGGTGCCACTCGCGATGCCTCCATGCCGGAATCCGTGCCCTCCTGTCCCGAAGGATGGACCCCGGTTTCCTGGTCGTCATGGAATGGGGGCAATTCATTGGTGTGCACCACTACGACCGGTTCGAACTACCACATTGCAATCACCAGCGACGGCCAGAACTATTCCACCGATGATGGCGAGGCAACTCCAACAGGTGGCTATTACGCGAGATTCAATGACCAGAACTCTGCGGTGATCGCCTTCGGTGGCACACTGACCCAGCTCAGTCTCAGCGGCTCCACCACATCGCATGTCACCAGCCAGGCGTGGGCCAACGGCAAGTCAACGGGTTTTACTGCCATGCCAGCCAGTTCGTTGCCGAGTTGCCCCTCCGGGATGTATCCATTCTCCATGTCAGTCTGGGGCAGCCAATGGCTGCTTACCTGCGGTAGCGATGCTGATTCGCCGAAGTATTTTCTCTACAACGATTCTGCAAGTACTCGTACTGGCGGCACCATGGTGACGTCGTCGGACAAGTTCTGTGCTGCTGACAGCGCCGGAGCAACCATCTGCCAGAACGAGTCGCTGGTGACGGTTGCCCTGTCCGGGCGCACGACGACGTATCCGACCCAATCCAGCTATCTTCCGGAGTCGGGAATCACCAATTCAGTGGCTGCCGGGCCAACGACCACGAGCAATGATGCCCGCGCCAGTCTTGAGGCTGAGATAACGCAGGACACCCCCTTTGCCGAGGCCTACCTGCTGGGACAGTGGACTCCACAGCTCTCGGCCAAATGGGACGGGATCTCGGTGGACGGGAAAACGTGGACCAGCCAGGACATCTCCAGCGAGTTCGAGGGTTACAAGCAGAGGTATTCCACCGCGATGCTGCTGCGCTCATCCAACTGGAGCACTCTGGGCCTGTCCGACCATGACTGGCTCACGATGGTGGCGGGTATTTCATTCAGCAATGCTGCTGATGCCAACCGCTGGTGCTATGCGCAGGGATTTTCACCCACCAATTGTTACGCGGTGCAACTTGGGCATGGAGCACCGGTGCACACCATGCAGAGCTGGACTCCGGGGGCTTTCGGTGACTGAGCGCGCCGGGTTTGCCTCCGAAATGCACAATGACCGTGCCCTGGGCGGGCGTCAATCCACCCCATTCCAGCCGATGCTGTGGCAACAGACCAAGGAGGTCCGGCGATGACGGAGAACCCGGAGCTGAGGGAACAATGGTTGAACGAGTTCAGGGGCGCGAACGGCCGAGAGCCTCTTCCTGAGGAGTTCCTGGCAGCCAAGCAACAGGGTTTTTCCGGTGCGATGCGGCCAACCCCTGAGCAGCCCACCCCCGAACAACCCGTTGTTGAGCCGCCACAGCTGTCCGCTGAGGATGCACGGACGGCATGGCTTGAGTCCTTCCAGAATGAATATGGACGTGCCCCATCACCAGCAGAGTTTTCTGAGGCCAGGGCCGCAGGGTTCAGCGGTGCCGGAACAGAAAATGGCAAGGCGCGGGACATCCCAGCCGCTGAGAACCCGGCTGCAACCACATCGACGCCAGTCGTACCGTCCATCGTTGCGCAACCCGCAGTTGCAGCACCGGTTGCCAGTCTCGTATCACCAGTGGCGCGTGGAGTCGCGGCGACGACACATGGCGGTGGAAAACACCGCACTGGGGTGATTGTTGCGGTCATCCTCGTGCTCGCCCTGGTTGTCGCGGGAATTGTGTTCGGCATTCCCGGCACAGGCTTTGGGGGACTGGTCAACAAGCAAGGTGAGCAACCGGACGTTGCTGCCAGTTCGTCACCGTCGGGATCATCCAGCAGATCGGGATCGGCCTCGGTGAGCCCGTCGTCTGCCAGCGCGTCCAGTGCAGATGCGGCAGCTACCGTGCGAACCATCCAAGATGTGCTCAACAAGGCAGCCGGTGACCGTTCGTCGCTGTCCGGGCAGATCAGTTCCTGCAATGTGGCTGGGTTGCAGACCATTACCGACAACCGTGCCGCCGAGATCAAGGCGTTGGCCGAAGTGGATGCCAGCAAGATTCCGAATGGTGCCCAACTGACCAGCGATCTCAGCACGGCGTTGAGCTATTCACAGAGTGCTGATCAACAGTATTTGTCGTGGGCGCAGGCCGGATGCCGGGGCACCTATCCCGATTTTCCCAGTAACGCGCAGGCAACCCAGATGAAACAGGATTTCGCCCAGGTGTGGAATTCCTCCATTGTTGGCACGTATCCCGAGGCGAGCCAAGTTGACCCCAACAACTTCTGAGCCGAACCCATCTTTGGGGCCTCGCCGGGCACGAAGCGATCAGGACGAAGATGCTGCTCCCAGCCGGGAAGCTGCCTCTCGGGCGCTGACCGGCGGTAGGAAAATGCATGCAATGGTCGCCGCGCTGGTTGCCGCTGGTGTGGGAGTCATTGTTATTGCACTGGTGTTGTTGACTGCCAGCCCTTCTGCCGATGATCCGTCGGTGGGCGTTGGCGCATCATCCACAGCCGCTGATGTGCCTGTTTCTTGTTCGTCGGTCCAGCCGGAACCAAAAGTGGTGTTCCTGGCCCCCGGCCATGGCGCTGATCTGGCTGCGACGAGGGCAACCAGCGGGGGAAGCCAGGGTATCTATTCGGGTGAAAACAGTTCGGGTGGAAATGAACCTGCAGATGTCTTTGCCGTTGCATTGGCCGCAAAGGGTCAGCTGGAGACCGATGGTTACACCGTGGTGTTGTCGCGGACCGCGGATCCGGATCCTGCCCAGCTGACTCTGTGGGAGAAGGGACTTCTGGCGCAGACAGCCGATGGTGGACAAGCGGCGGACATCGGTGTGTCCATTCATACGGATCTGGCAGGAACCATTGGTGCCGGCCAGATCTATTACGACAGCGTCGGCGCCTATCGCACCAATACCTCTGATGGTTTCACCGCGGAATTCACCAATTCTGATACTGCTGCCCTGAGCCACGACTATGCGCTGAACTTTCAGAAAACCAGGGCTGAGTTCCAGGGGGAGCCACCCACTGTTTCTCCTGGCCATGAATTCCCAGCAGGTAGGGGGCTGGGATCATCGGGGAACATTCCGATCATCATGCTCACTGCTCAGGATGTGCCCTGGGTTTACAACGAAATGGCGCGGACAACAGCCGCGGGTCTGTCCGAGGCGGATCTGGCGCTCTACGCCGAAGCGATCGTCAAGGGTGTTGAATCCTCGCTGGGTCCTGTGTCACAGCCATCGCCCTCGTGTTCGTGAGGACTGGCAACAAAGCCGCTGCGGATCAGGCGATGACGTCACCGGGACGCACCTCGCTGGGCACGCCGATCACCACCGCACCGGGTGCAACATCGTTGACCACGAGCGCATTGGCGCCGATCTTCGCGTCCGAACCGATGGTGATGTCGCCGATGATCTTTGCACCGGCACCGAGCAGCACCCGGTCGCCGATGGTGGGATGACGCTTGAAATGTCCGCGGGCACGTCCGCCCAGGGTCACCTGGTGATACATCAACACATCGTCGCCAACAATGGCGGTCTCGCCGATCACCACGCCCATGCCGTGATCAATGAAGAAGCGATGCCCGATCGTGGCGCCCGGATGAATCTCGATGCCGGTCATGAAGCGGGCAAGCTGACTGAGCACCCGCGCAGGGAACCGTAGTGCCAGACTCCGGTTCCACATCACATGAGCCACCCGATAGGCCCAGATCGCGTGCAGACCCGAATAGACCACAACGATCTCGAACTTCGAACGGGCAGCGGGATCTTCGCGCTGGGCCGCATAGAGGTCCTCATTGAGTCGGTCGAGGACGCTGCGAATCGAAATGGTCACGAGTCCATCAAACCGGCAAAAAGGGGCGTGGACAAATAGCGTTCACCGAAATCGGGCAGAATTGCCACGATCGTGCGGCCGCTGAACTCCGGCCGTGTGCTCAGCCCCAGGGCCGCTGCCACCGCAGCTCCCGACGAGATTCCACACAGAATGCCCTCGGTCGCGGCCAGTTCACGGGCAGTCGCCAGGGCCATATCGGTGGTCACGGTGGTCACCTCGTCCACCACCGAGGCGTCATAGACCGTGGGAACAAAATTTGCGCCGATGCCCTGGATGCCATGTGGCCCCGCGGTGCCCTCGGTGAGCAGCGGTGATTCCGCCGGTTCCACCCCGATGACTGCGGTGCCGGCAGCCTGTTCCTTGAGATAGCGTCCGGCACCGCTGATGGTGCCACCCGTGCCGATGCAAGCCACCAGCGCTGCCAGATCGTCACCCACGTCGTTCCAGATCTCGGGCCCGGTGGTGGCGTGGTGGATCGCCGGATTGGCGGCATTGGTGAATTGACTGGCCAACACCCCGCCGCGTTCCCGAGCGATCTGCTCCGCGCTGGCAACCGCACCCCGCATGCCCTCGGCGGCCGGTGTGAGCACCAATTCGGCGCCGAAGGCCCGCACCACGGCTCGCCGCTCTGCGCTCATGGCATCGGGCATGGTGATCACCACGTGGTAGCCCCTGGCTGCGCCGACCATGGCCAGCGCAATGCCGGTGTTTCCGCTGGTGGCCTCGATGATCGTCCCGCCCGGCCGGAGCGCGCCCGAGGCTTCGGCAGCATCGACGATTGCCACGCCGAGACGGTCCTTCACCGAGTTGGCCGGGTTGGCTGACTCCAGCTTTCCCAGAATCGTTGCTCCGGGAGCATCACCACTGCTGGTGCCGGACACCCCGCCGGTGCCAGCCACCCGATGCAGCCGAGCAACACGATTCAGGTGGATGAGGGGAGTGCCACCCACCGCCCGGGTCACGTCGTTGTAGATCATGGTCACGAGCCTAGAAGCCGGACGCCGGGCATGTGTCGCCGGGGCAGCATTGGCCACGCAATAGACTCATCCCATGCCTGCGAGCCATGATCTTGTGTTGGTTGTCGACTACGGGGCGCAATATGCGCAACTGATTGCCCGCCGCGTCCGCGAAGCACATGTCTATTCCGAGATCGTTCCCCACACCATGGGTGTTGCCGAGATGGTGGCCAAGAAGCCTGCCGCCATCATCCTGTCCGGTGGACCGGCCTCGGTCTACGTTGACGATGCACCCAAAGTGGATCCGTCACTGTTCGACACGGGCATTCCCGTGTTCGGCATCTGCTACGGATTCCAGCTGATGGCAGGTGCCCTCGGTGGCACCGTGGAGCGCACCGGAGAATCCGAATATGGCCGCACTGCGGTGGACCTCGGTGACGACGGTTGCCTGCTCAAGGGGCTGGACGACATCTCCAGCGTGTGGATGAGTCATGGTGATTCGGTGACCCGGGCCCCGGACGGCTTCCAGGCACTGGCCCGCACCAACGGCGCCCCGATTGCTGCCTTCGAATCGACGCAGCGCAAGCTCGCCGGTGTGCAATGGCATCCCGAAGTGGCCCACACCGAGCATGGCCAGGAAGTGCTTGAACACTTCCTGTTCGACATCGCCGGCTGCACACCCAGCTGGACCAGCAGCTCGATCGTTGCCGACCAGGTGGCGAAGATTCGCGCCCAGGTGGGCGACAAGCGAGTGCTCTGCGCACTGTCCGGTGGCGTCGATTCGGCCGTTGCCGCCGCACTGGTGCAACGCGCCATCGGTGACCAACTCACCTGCTGCTTCATCGACCACGGCCTGCTGCGCAAGGGCGAGGCTGAGCAGGTGAAGCACGATTTCGTGCAGATCACCGGTGTGGAACTGGTGATTGCCGATGAGACAGATCGCTTCCTGTCTGCCCTGGCGGGAGTGAGCGAGCCCGAGGCCAAGCGCAAGATCATCGGCCGCGAATTCATTCGCAGCTTCGAGGATGTTGCCCGCCAGATTGCCGGCGACAAGGGCATTGACTTCCTGGTGCAGGGCACGCTGTATCCCGATGTGGTGGAATCCGGCGGCGGCACAGGCGCAGCCAACATCAAGAGCCACCACAATGTCGGCGGATTGCCCGACGATCTTCAGTTCACGCTCATTGAGCCGCTACGCGCCCTGTTCAAGGACGAAGTGCGCGCGGTGGGCACCGAGCTGGGTCTGCCGGACTCCATGGTCTGGCGCCAGCCCTTCCCGGGTCCCGGTCTGGGCATCCGCATCATCGGTGAGATCACCCATGAGCGCCTTGAACTGCTGCGCGAAGCCGATGCCATCGCCCGCGAAGAACTGACCGCCGCCGGGCTCGATCGCGATGTCTGGCAGATGCCGGTGGTGCTGCTTGCCGATGTGCACTCGGTGGGCGTGCAGGGCGATGGACGCACCTATGGTTCACCCATCGTTCTGCGGCCCGTGAGCAGTGAGGACGCCATGACAGCCGATTGGTCGCGACTGCCCTACGACCTGCTAGAGCGCATCAGCACCCGCATCACCAATGAGTGCCGCCAGATCAACCGCGTGATGCTCGACGTCACCAGCAAGCCACCGGCGACGATTGAGTGGGAATGACACCTTCGGTGTCGCGAATGGGAGTGACACCCGCTCGACCCTCGGACATGACAGCGCCCGGAGCCTGCTCACCACAACAGGCCCCGGGCGTCGCCTCGGATGGAGTGACTGCACAGGCAGCTCTCCAGGTTTTTGTCAGTAACGCATGTTCACGAGTGGATCAGTTCGCGTCGCTGTAGGGATTGAAGGTCTGGTGGCCGCTGTCGCCGTTGTTCTTGTGGCCGAACCAGCCCTGCACGGTGTCCAGCCCGCGCGTGCCATCGAGCGCATCGGGCATGAGCAGCCAGGCAACGACATAGATGGCCAGGGCAATGCCCACCGTGAAGATCGACAGCACAATGAACGCCAGACGCACGATGAGTGCATCGATGCCCCAATAATCTGCAAGACCACCGGCAACGCCGGCCAGCCAGCGACCGTCGTGACGTCGAGCCAGTTGTTTGGAACCCATCATGTCCTCCGGGGAGTATGCGGCGCCCTTGCGGCGTCCGTGAATCCATTGTTGCGCGTGGTCGTATCAATTTCACGGGCCGGGCACCCTGAACTGTCCCTGCTTGTCGGCTCCACCTGCACCAGAAGTGCCGAGGACTTGGCCCAACGTGTCACTCTTGTGGGCGAGGGCGTTGCCATCACCATCGCTCTCAACCACACCGCTCCGAACCACGTCCCACCCACAAGCCAGAACAGGACGATCCTCAGTGCTCCCGCCCGACGCACCCGTTGACAGGCCCCGCTCGCGTGTAGGCCTCACCCGCCGTCAGCGCGGCAGCTGGGTCGGTGGTGTCTGCACCGGTCTGGCCGATTATCTCGGCGCGCCCGTCTGGCCGATCCGAGTGGCATTCGTGCTGCTGTCGATGACTGCCTACATCGGCGTGGTGATCTATGCCGCGCTGTGGGCATTTCTGCCGGTCTCCGATGAGCCGCCCGAACAACCGAGGGCCCCGACGAAACAGGCCGGCAGCCGACGTATCTCCCGGCGCCAGGACCTGGAGGTCTGGCTGTCAATCGGTCTGGCTCTGCTGGCATGTGTGGCGCTGTTGGCCCTGAGCAATTGGCTTGGGCTCGGCGCCATCCAGGCCTTCTTCTGGCCAGTGGTGCTGGCCGCAGTCGGGGTGGGCCTCGTCTGGCGTCAGGCCGATCAAGCCGAGGATGAGGAGAGGGCTGCACCCCGCATTTTGGCACCCCTGGTGGGCACCGGGAAATGGGCCGCCGCCCTGCGCATGGTTCTAGGCGTCACGCTGGTGGGTGCCGCCGTGCTGCTGGTTGCCTACGACCAGGTGGATGGCCCCTATCTGCCGGCAGTGCTGGGCATGGTAGCCCTGGCGCTGGCCGGTTTCGGCGTGCTCACAGCCCCGTGGATGAACCGGATGCGCACCAATCTTGCCCGCGCCCACGAGGAAAAACTGGTGGCCGATGCGCGTGCCGAGATGGCTGCCCATCTGCACGACTCGGTATTGCAGACCCTGGCCCTGATCCAGCGGCAGTCCGATGATCCCAAGGCGGTTGCCGGGCTGGCGCGGCGTCAGGAACGTGAACTGCGTGAATGGCTCTACGGAAAATCTGCCGGGCCGCGTGACTTCCGGGTGGCGCTGGGCGATGCCGGGGCAGAGGTGGAGGACAACTGCGGAGTGCGCGTGGAGGTCATCTGCGTGGGTGATGCCACCCTCAACGACGGCATGACGGCGATGATCCTGGCTGCCCGCGAAGCAATGATGAATGCCGCCAAACATTCCGGGGCCGATCACATCGATGTCTATGCCGAGGTTGATGACGATCATGTGGAACTGTTCGTACGTGATCGTGGCGCAGGCTTCGATTCGGAGCAGATCAGGGCCGACCGAATGGGTGTGAGAAGATCGATCATCGAACGGATGGAACGCCACGGTGGGTCCGCCCAGGTGCGATCGGCGCCCGGTGAGGGCACCGAGGTGAAACTGGAGGTTGCACGATGACTGGCCCGAATGCACCCGAATCCCCGAATGCGCCCGAATCCCCGAATGCACCTGAATCACAGCCCCATGAGCATTCCACCGCAATGTCATCGGACGCTGGCGCGGCAAGTGGTTCCAAGCCTTCGGGGGCCTGGCGTGTGGTGCTGGTTGACGACCATGACATCTTTCGTGCCGGAGTGCGCCATGAACTCACCGCTGCCGCGCCCGAGCAGGTGAGCGTTGTCGGTGAGGCAGGTGATGTTCCCGAAGCGGTGTCCGTGATCACGCGGACCAAGCCCGATGTCGTGCTGCTCGATGTGCATCTGCCCGGCGGTGGCGGCGCCGAGGTGGTGCGGAAGGTGCATCAGGAAAATCCCGACATCACCTTTCTGGCGCTGTCGGTTTCCGATGCTGCCGAGGATGTCATTGCAGTGATCCGTGCCGGTGCCCGCGGTTATGTGACCAAATCGATCAACACCGAAGACCTGGTGGAGGCCATCGGGCGTGTGGCAACTGGTGATGCCGTGTTCAGCCCGCGTCTTGCAGGCTTTGTGCTCGATGCATTCAGCGGCTCCATCTCGGTGGAGTCCATCGACGAGGACCTCGATCGGCTGAGCCAGCGTGAACGTGAGGTGATGAAGCTGATCGCCCGCGGCTACACCTACAAGGAGGTGGCCCGGGAGCTGTTCATCTCAATCAAGACCGTTGAGACCCATGTCTCGAATGTGCTGCGCAAGCTGCAGCTGTCGAATCGTCATGAGCTCACCAAGTGGGCCACTGACCGCAAGCTTGTCTGACGAGGCTCCGTTGTTCCCGGGGCACAGCGGGTCAACTAGCCGGCGCGGCTTTTCGAGCTGAGTTTGTTGTAGCCCCACAGCACCACACAACTGCCCACTATGGCCAGCAGCCAGGTCCAGGGGCTCCAGAAATGTGACAGGGGACGATGGAAGAGCAGCTGTCCGATGAGCCCTCCGGCCAGGCCGCCGACCACGCCCACGATCAGTGAGCTGACCCAGCCCGACCTGCCGCCCATCACTGATTTGGCGATGGTGCCGCAGATGAGGCCCAGGATGATCCAAGAGAGAAGTCCCATGGCAATCACGCTAACTGACGCCGATGGGCCACTCGACGCCGGGTGCCGGGATTCCCCACGGCGCCGACGATGGCGCCAGCGCAGGTTGGGACACCTGCTCAGTCGGAACAGCAGCGCAGCGGGAACTTCAGCGCGGTCAGAACAGCGGCCGCCACGGGGCAAGCAACAGCTCGGTGGCCTTGGCCACCCGGCTGCGATGGCGCCAGCGCTTCAGATCCAGTTCCTCACAGTTCGACTGGTCGGTGAGGAAGATCGCCTCGAGCTTCTCGGCCACCTCGGGGCTGGTGATCTCGGCATTGATCTCGTAATTGCCCGACAGCGACAGACGATCAATATTGGCAGTGCCGATGGTGGACCAGTGCCCGTCAATGGTGGCGGTCTTTGCATGCACCATGGCGTTCTGGAACAGGAACAGCCGGATGCCGTCGCGCAGCAGGCCGGTGTAATAACCGCGTGACAGCCAGTCGGCGATCACATGGTTCGACTGGGCGGGCACGATGATGCGCACATCCACACCGCGCTCGGCAGCCCTGGCCAGCGCCGTGCGCAGATCGTCATCGGGGATGAGATAGGCGCTGGTGAGCCAGATGTTGCGGTGTGCCTTGTCGATCGCCTCCAGATACATATTGCGGATCGGGAAGACAGCCCAACGGGGGGTGTTGCGTGACAATCTGATGGAGCCATCCCAGCGCCGCCGGGTGGTGTCGGGCAGCTCGACCATCGAGGAACGCTGGGTGGACATGAGATGCACCGGACGAAGATTCCAGTAGTCGACGAAGGCATTCTCGAAATCGGCCACTGCCGGCCCCTCGAAACGGGCATGGGTGTCGCGCCAATCGCGGGCATAGCGTGAGCCGATGTTGTAGCCGCCCATGAAGGCAACCCGGGAGTCGATCACCAGAATCTTGCGGTGATCGCGTCCTGAATTGCGGAAATTCCAGAAGGCGGGCGATTGCACCAGTGGGTGACGCTTCACCTTGATGGGCTCAGGGAACTGGAAGAACTTGGCATTCACCACCATATTGGCGAATTGGTCGTAGACGATGTAGACCGCCACACCACGCTCGGAGGCCTCGATGAGCGCCTGCTTGAATTCACGGCCGATGGGGTCGTTCTTCCAGATGAAGGTCTCGAAGAAAATCGTGTGCTCGGCAGCTCGGATGGCTGCCAGCATGTCGGCATAGAGGTCTTCGCCGAACGAGTAGACGCTCACCAGGTCGTCGTCGGCCGGGGCCTGGGTGACAGGGCTGCGGGGAAAGCTTGCCGGGGCTGCGCGACGGCGACGCCAGGCGTCTTCGGCCATCAGAACTGCAGCAGTGCCGATCTGGGCGCCGAAAAAGCCCATGGTGACAGTCCGGATCGCACGACCGGCGAGGTCTGAGAGGTGCACCCGCTCACTCTAATGCGCCTGCACCACGTGGTAGCGCATCCAACCGGATCGGCTGTCAGCTGGGTGATGTCAGCCCGGCAGCATAGGCTTGGACGGCCATGACTGACCACGCCCCGCCCGATCTGTTCGCCGCCTTCGACCAACGTCTGTCCGGACTCGGCGCACCCGGCAGTGGGGCCGGTTTCGCCCCGGCGCAGCCCTCGTCGCCAGATCCCCGGGAACTCCTGGACGGACTCAACCCGCCCCAGGAACAGGCCGTTGTTCATGAGGGTCCGCCGGTGTTGGTGGTGGCCGGTGCGGGTTCGGGCAAGACACGTGTGCTCACACGCAGGATTGCCTGGCTCATCTCACGTCGAGGTGTGCACCCGGGATCGATTCTGGCGATCACCTTCACCAACAAGGCAGCTGCCGAGATGCGCGCCCGGGTGGCAGAGCTGGTGGGGCCGCGCACCCGGGCCATGTGGGTGTCGACCTTCCACTCGTCATGCGTGCGCATTCTGCGCAGCGAGCTCGCTGAAGCGCCGGAGCTCGGACTGCGGCGAAATTTCTCCATCTATGACGACACCGACACCAAGCGCCTCATGACGCTTGTGCTGCGCGACCAGAATCTTGACACCAAGAAGTTCCCGCCACGTGCGGTGATGACGTGGATCTCCAACGCCAAGGATGAGCTGCTCACCCCGTCAGCGGCAGCAGAGAAGGCGAGCAATGGCAATGAGGAGCTCTACGCCGCAGCCTATGCCGAATACCAGCGCCGGCTGCGGGCGGCCAATGCCATGGACTTCGATGATCTGATCATGGTCACCGTGCAGCTGCTGCACGATCATCCCGATGTCCGTGAAAAATATCGTCGCCGCTTCCGCCAGGTGTTGGTGGACGAGTACCAGGACACCAATCATGCGCAATATCTGCTCATCCGTGAGCTCTGCGCGCCCAATGACGATGTGATCGATGCGCCCCGTGTTGACCCGCCGGAGTTGATGGTGGTGGGTGATTCCGATCAGTCGATCTATGCCTTCAGGGGCGCCGATGTGCGCAACATCCTTGACTTCGACAAGGATTTTCCCGGCGCCACAAGCATCCTGCTGGAGCAGAACTACCGGTCGACACAGACAATTCTCACCGCCGCCAATGCGGTGATCCAGAACAACTCGGGGCGTCCGGTCAAGCGGCTGTGGAGCGACGCCGGCGATGGCGACAAAATCGTCGGCTGGGTGGCTGACACCGAGCACGATGAGGCCCGTTGGGTGGCCGATTCGATTGATGGCCTGCATGACGCGGGCAAGGGAAATTACTCCGATGTGGCGGTGTTCTACCGCACCAATGCGCAGGCGAGGACCTTCGAGGAAGTCTTCATCAGAATGGGTCTGCCCTATCGGGTGGTCGGGGGAGTGCGCTTCTATGAGCGCCGTGAAGTGCGCGATGCCCTGGCCTATCTGCGCGCCATCGCCAATCCTGCCGATGATGTCTCGATCCGCCGAATCATCAATGTGCCGAAACGGGCGATCGGGGCTCGGGCGGAGGCTGCCCTGGAAATGTTTGCCGTGAGCCAGTCGATCCCGTTCAGCGAGGCCGTCGATCGTGCTGACGAGGTGCCGGGCCTGGCAACCCGATCACGCAAGCAGGTGATTGCCTTTGCCCGGATGATGGCTGGTTTCCGGGCACTTGTCGACGCGGGGGCCTCGGCCGATGCTGTGGTGGCAGCCGTGCTCAAGGATTCCGGGATGCTTGATGAACTGA
This sequence comes from uncultured Propionibacterium sp., assembly GCA_964293265.1. Taxonomy (GTDB): domain Bacteria; phylum Actinomycetota; class Actinomycetes; order Propionibacteriales; family Propionibacteriaceae; genus Propionibacterium. The sequence continues at coordinate 8,287 of CAXYYR010000010.1, read as the reverse complement.
AGGATTCCAAGGACCCCCAGGATGAGACCCGCGTGGAGAATCTGGTGGAACTTGTGGCCGTTTCGCAGGAGTTCGTGGCGCAGGCCCACACCATTGATCTGGGCTTCAATGCCGGTGATCCGGGCCCTGATGCCGGCCCGACCGAGGAACCCCGGAGCGCTCCCGGGCAGGATGGCGCCGTCGACAATTCCGCATCGGGCAGTGCACCCGGTCTGCGTCCCGATGCGTCGGATGAGGCCATTGACCCGGAGGAGGCGGTGGCTCCCGAGCTTGCCGATGAGCTGATGGCCGGCATGCCCGAGGTGGACGATTCACTGGGGGCATTCCTGGAACGTATTGCCCTGGTTGCCGATTCCGATCAGATTCCCGATGCCGATCCCGAATCGGCCGGTGTGGTGACCCTCATGACGCTGCACACGGCCAAGGGTCTGGAATTCGACAATGTCTTCCTCACCGGCATGGAGGACGGCATTTTCCCCCATATGCGGGCGCTCGCCGATCCCGCTGAACTGTCGGAGGAACGCCGACTTGCCTATGTGGGCATCACTCGTGCCCGGCGTCGGCTCTTCATGAGCCGGGCCGCCGTGCGCACCGTATGGGGCCAGCCCCAATACAACCCGCCCAGCAGATTCCTGGAAGAGATCCCGGCCGAGCTCATTGATTGGCAGCGCACTGGTTCACAGCTCACGAGTTGGGGCTCGGCAGCCTCGGCGCGCACGGCGTCGGCCAGGCGTTCCACCAGTGCCAGTGGGCCGGTTTTCGGTTCCGGACATGGAGACCTGCCCCGCGCAGCGCAGGTTCCGACGCTGGAGCCGGGCGACCGGGTGCTGCATTCAAGTTTCGGAATGGGTGAGGTGGTGGCCACCAGCGGCATGGGGGAGAAGGCCACTGCCGATGTTGATTTCGGGTCGGCCGGCGTGAAGCGCCTCGCTTTGCGCTTCGCGCCATTGGAAAAGTTGTGAGTGAAGCGGCTCGCGCCCTGTCGATGGCGTGGTCGGCGACTGTGTGTTCGGTAGGGTTCAAGCCGTGGCGGCAGAGGTGACTATGGCTGATGAGGTGGTGGACGACGAGGCGTCGCAGCGACGTCCGTCAGGTTTGCGCAGCCATCTGAATGCGATGTCGTCCAGGGCCTTGGCGGCGCTTTCTGCGCTGGTCACTGCCGGCGCCAGCTGGGTGGTCGTTGCAGCCCTGATATCGCTCGGCTGGTTGGGCCAGGGAAACATCAGCTACGCACAGGTATTGGGGTTCACCACCCAGGCCTGGCTGTTGGGCCACGGAGTGCCCATGCATATCGACGAGCTGCCCGTCTCGGTTGCTCCGCTCGGCTTCGTGCTGCTTGTGATGATTGTTGCGGCGAGCCTCACAGCGTCGATGGCGCGACGCATTGCTCACCGGGAATTCGGTGGGCGGGCGCGCACCGAACGTCAGGATGTTGCCGCAGGGTCCTTTGCCCTGCGCATCAGTGGCTGGTTCACCGCCACGTACACCGTGATCCTCATAGTTCTCACGCTCAGCAGCGGTGGTGCCGACCATGTGGGCAGGGCCCTTGTCTCGGGCATCCTCATCTGTGGCCCGGTGACCCTGGTTGCTGCGGGCCGTCAACTTGGCTGGAGCGTCATCGGTTTTGACCAGCCGGGTTGGCTTCGAGGTGTCGTGGCGGGTGTGTGGACTGCCGTCACCGTGTTGTTGGCGGTTGCTGGTCTGGTGCTCATGGTTGCTCTGATTGCGCATCATGATGAGATCACCGCCCTGCACGAGGGGTTGAAGCCGGGAGGCCTGGGCGGTGTGCTGCTGACCATTGCCCAGCTCGGCTGGTTGCCCAATGCTGTGTTGTGGACGGCATCCTGGCTGCTTGGCGCAGGTTTCACAGTGGGTGCTGCGAATGTGGTGACACCCACCTCGGTGATGGTGGGCGCGCTGCCCGATCTGCCACTCCTGGGTGCGCTGCCGCAGACCGGCGGAGCGACCAATGCCGGCATCGTCTGCCTGCTGCTGGGAGCCTGTGTCGGGGCGGTGGGCGCGGTGGTGGCGGTGCGCGCCAGGCGCAATCATGGCGCCCAGGCTCTGCCGCCACGCTCCGAGAGCGTGGACATGAGTTGCCTGGTCGGTCTTGGAGTGGGCCTGATCTCAGGGCTGGTGATCTGTGTTCTGGCGCTGTTCAGCCAGGGGGCATTGGGCTCGCAGCAACTCGCCTCGGTGGGGCCACAGATGGCGCGCCTGGTCGTGCTGGCTCCCACAGTGATGGGTGCAGGTGGGCTGCTCGGCGGCTATTTCGGCATGAAGTTCTTCAATGGGGAACTGTCCTTCCGCCGTGGTCAGAATGCCGAAGCAGTTGACGATACGAGCACCGAGGCGTCGCCCGACGACGATAGGCTGCCGGCGTGACATACCGGGTGGTGGTGCTCGTTTCAGGGTCGGGGACCCTGCTGCAGGCGCTACTCGATGCCCGGGCGTCCGAGCTCACCGGAGCCAGCATTGTTGCTGTCGGCTCCGACCAACCGGGCTGCCGTGGCCTGGAGAGAGCACGGCGGGCCCGCGTCGCCGATTTTGTGGTGCCGATGCCCAGTCTGTTGCCGCTCGGAAGTGATGAACGCCTGGCGTGGGATGGCGAACTTGCCGATGCCGTCGAGGCGTATTCGCCCGATCTCGTGGTGCTGGCAGGATTCATGAAGCTGCTGGGAGCGCCATTCATGGCTCGCTTCGCCGGTCGGGTGATCAATACACATCCGGCGATGCTGCCCGCATTTCCCGGCGCCCATGCGGTGCGTGATGCCCTGGCGGCAGGTGCCACGAGCACGGGGTCATCAATTTTCTGGGTTGACGATGGCGTTGACACGGGGCGGCTCATCGTCCAGAAGTCGGTGCCCGTTGAGCCCGGCGATGATGAAGCACGCTTGCATGAACGCATCAAGGTCACCGAGCGCGCCCTGCTCGTGCGCACGGTTGCCGATTTGGCGCGCAGCGCACCGTCTGGCGGGCATCCGCAGTCCCGCCCTGCGCATGACTGATTGATCCACCACTTGATCCACCACTTGATCCGCTCTACTGATCCACTCAGGGGAAAGAGGCACCACATGACTGATTCCGCCCAGATTGATTCCGCCCAGATTGATTCTGCCCAGGTTGATTTCACTGGGTCCGACACTTCGCGCGCTGCCATCGGGCGAGCCCTGGTGAGCGTCTATGACAAGACGGGCCTGGTGGAGCTCGGGCGTGCCCTCATTGCGGCCGGGGTGGAAATTGTGTCCACCGGCTCGACGGCACGTCAGCTGGCCGACGCGGGTGTCGCGGTGACTCCGGTGGAGGATGTCACCGGTTTTCCCGAGGTCCTGGACGGCCGCGTGAAGACCCTGCATCCGGCGGTGCATGCCGGAATCCTCGCCGACCGCAGGCTTGCCGATCATCGTCAGCAACTCGACAAGCTGGGCATCAAGCCCTTCGATCTTGTGGTGTCAAACCTCTATCCCTTCACCCAGACTGTGGCAACGGGTGCCGACTTCGATGCCTGCGTTGAGCAGATCGACATCGGTGGCCCGTCGATGGTGAGGGCAGCAGCGAAGAATCATCCTTCGGTAGCCATCATCACCAGCCCCGAGCAATACGGCGAGCTCAATGAGGCGCTCAGCGCCGGTGGCTTCACGCTGGCGCAGCGGCGCGCACTGGCCGCTGCTGCCTTTGCCCATACCGCTGCCTACGATGCGGCCGTTGCCTCGTGGTTTGCCGAGCAGGCCGTAGGCGAGCAATTGCCCGCCTACATCGGCCAGGCAGCAACGAAGAAGCATGATCTGCGTTATGGCGAGAACTCGCATCAGCGCGCAGCGGTCTATGCCGCGCACGGCGAGACATCGGGGCTGGTGGGCGCAGAGCAGCTCGGTGGCAAGGAAATGAGCTACAACAATTACACCGATGCCGATGCCGCCCGTCGCGCTGCATACGACTTCGCCGAGCCGGCAGTGGCGATCATCAAGCATGCCAATCCCTGCGGAATTGCGGTGGGTGCCGATATTGCCGAGGCCCACGCCAAGGCCCATGCCTGCGATCCGGTGTCTGCCTATGGCGGCGTGATTGCCACGAACCGGGCTGTCACCGTGGCGATGGCCCAGCAGGTGAAGCCCATCTTCACCGAAGTGATTGTTGCGCCCGAATACGATCCCGAGGCGCTGGAGCTTCTGCAGACGAAGAAGAATCTGCGCATTCTGCGCGCCGAGGATTATCGCTTCGATGAATTCATCTGGCGCGAGATCTCGGGCGGTCTGCTGGTGTCTGATCCCGATCGTTTCCAGGCCCCCGGCGATGATCCCTCGGGGTGGAAGTTGGTTGCCGGTCCGGCTGCCGATGAGCGCCAGTTCGCCGATCTGTTGTTTGCCTGGCGGGCCTGCCGGTCGGTGAAGTCGAATGCCATCCTGCTTGCCCACGACGGCGCATCGGTGGGTGTGGGCATGGGACAGGTGAATCGGGTGGATTCCTGCCATCTTGCCGTCAACCGGGCAGGTGACCGCGCAAAGGGCTCCGTTGCGGCATCCGACGCATTCTTCCCCTTTGCCGATGGCGCACAAATACTGCTTGATGCGGGAGTGAGCGCTATCGTGCAGCCGGGCGGTTCAATTCGTGATGAAGAAACAATTGATGCCGCGCAGAAGGCTGGAGTGACGATGTATCTCACCGGAAACCGCCATTTCTTCCACTGAGAGCTCGTCGAACGATCAAGGGAGATCCATGACCGCACGCAGACTTGACGGAAAAGCTGTTGCCTCGCAGATCAAGACGGAGCTGAAGGCTCGCGTCGATGCATTGCGTGAGCAGGGTGTGACGCCGGGCTTGGGCACGGTGCTCGTGGGTGACGATCCGGCGAGCCAGATTTATGTGAATGGCAAACATCGTGATTGTGACGAGGTGGGAATCGAGTCCTATCGCGTTGATCTGCCTGCCGATGCCACGGCTGACCAGCTGGAACGTCCGATTCGGGTGCTCAACGATTCCATGATGTGCACCGGATACATCGTCCAGCTGCCGCTGCCGCCACAGATCGATCCCAATTGGGCGCTTGAACTCATTGATCCCGACAAGGATGCCGATGGGCTCACATCGGACAATCTGGGAAAGCTGGTGCTGGGGCGCCCCGGGGCCCTGCCCTGCACGCCACGGGGCATTGTGGAATTGCTGCGCCGCTACGACATCGCCCTGGACGGCGCCAAGGTGTGCATCGTCGGGCGGGGCACAACTGTTGGGCGCCCGCTGGGATTGCTCATGACGCGCCGTGATGTGAATGCCACGGTGACCCTGTGTCATACGGGCACAAAGAACCTGGCCGACGAGACCCGCAGCGCCGACATCGTGATCGGAGCAGCCGGCCAGCCCGGCCTCATTGACGGCTCCATGATCAAGCCCGGCGCCGTGGTGGTGGACGTCGGCGTGCGCCGCGTGGAGGGCAAGGCAGTCGGTGATTTCACCCCCGATGTGTGGGAAGTGGCAGGTGCTGTCACCCCGAATCCGGGCGGTGTGGGGCCCATGACCCGCGCCATGTTGCTGGTCAATGTGGTGGAACGCGCCGAACAGATCGCCGCCCAGGAGCAGTGAGGAATGGTCCCCGAATCACCTGCTGATCAACCGCACATGTCCCATGATCGGGGTGCTGCTGAACCGGCAGCACCCGAAGCGGTGCCCCCAGAAGCTGTTCCCTCCGAGACACTCCTGCCCGAATCAACGCCTGCTCAGGCAGTAACGGCCCCGCTCAAACTCGATCGTCTGTGGGCCCAGTGGCCGCTGTTGTTGTGCCTGGCCTTCTTTGCCGCAGGCATGATCGTCACTGCCACCAGTCATTGGCGGCGGGGCGCCGTGCTCATGGGTGCCGGGCTCGGGCTGGCAGGGGTGCTGCGGCTGTTCCTTCCGCCACGCATAGCCGGCCTGCTGGTGGTGCGGCGACGCTGGTTCGATGTTGCACTGGGCATCCTCGGTGGTGGGGCCATGTGCCTGCTCGCCATTCTTGTGCCACCGCTGCAGCGCTGAGGGGTTCGCTGGAGAATCAGCTGCGCCCGGCGTGGTGCTCCGCGCGTCGGGGCGCTTGCGCTGTGACGCTTACGCGCTGCGCTGCCCCGACGCGCTGCGCACCACACCTCGTCAGTGGGTCGCCCCACGTAGTGCCCTCAGATGGATCAGGTGGATCAGGGCAGAGAAGTGGCGGGCCACCCGGAGGTGACCCGCCACATTCAGTTCAGCAGTTCAGAGCTGATCAGATGAGACCCATCTCGCGGACCTCGCCCTGCTCGGTGGTGAGCTCGTCGACGGTGGCGGCGATCTTCTTCTTGGCGAAATCGTTGAGCTCGAGGCCCTTGACGATCTCGTACTTGCCGCCCTTGGTGGTCACGGGGAAGGAGCTGATGAGGCCTTCCGGAACACCATAGGAACCATCGGAAACAACCGACATCGAGACCCAGTCGTTGGCAGGAGTGCCCACGGCCCAGTCGTGCATGGCCTCGACGGTGGCATTGGCAGCCGGAGCAGCCGGGCTGGCGCCACGGGCCTTGATCACCGCGCCGCCGCGCTTGGCGGCCTCGGGGATGTAGGTGTTCTCGTACCAGTCCTGATCGTTCACCAGGTCGTAGGCGTTCTTGCCGTTCACCAAGGTGTGGAACAGATCGGGGAACTGGGTGTTGGAGTGGTTGCCCCAGATCGTCATATTGGTGATCTCACCCACGTTGACGCCCAGCTTCTTTGCGAGCATCGACTTGGCGCGGTTGTGATCCAGACGGGTCAGGGCGCTGAAGCGATCGTCGGGGATGTCAGGAGCATTGTCCTTGGCGATCAGTGCATTGGTGTTGGCAGGATTGCCGGTCACGAGGATGCGCACGTCGTCGGCCGCGACCTTGTTGAGGGCCTTGCCCTGTCCGGTGAAGATCTTGCCGTTGGCGCCCAGCAGGTCGGAACGGTCCATGCCTTCCTTGCGCGGCATGGCGCCCACCAGCATGGCCAGGTTCACGCCATCGAAAACCTTCTCGGGGTCGTCGCCGATCTCGACGCCGGCCAGGTTGGGGAATGCGCAATCGTCAAGCTCCATGACCACGCCTTCGAGGCGGGGCAGGGCGGGGGTGATTTCAAGCAGTCGGAGCTCGATGGGCGTATCGCCCAGCAGCGCGCCCGATGCAATGCGGAACAGCAGGCTGTAACAAATCTGACCGGCGGCACCGGTTACGGCAACCTTCACAGGTGTATTGCTCACGAGTTCTCCTCATCGATGAGATTTTGATTCGAGCCTACCGCTTCAGATTCCCGGCGCACCGCATGGGGAGGCAATCGTGCACCCGAAATTTTTTGTTGTTCAACAAAGTCCATTGAGCGTACGTATTCGCGCTCTTTGTGCGTTGACGGATCGTTACCGGGTGATCCGTCCGAGGCCGTTGTCACCCACCTGTGCCGGGGCCCGGACGGGTAGCCATGGCGTCCATCTGGACACGATGTGTGCCTGTCGTGGCCTCATCCATTAGCGTGCAGCGTGGACGCACCTCAGGGAAGAGGGCGACCTGGACTTCGAATGAGAGGCGGACCCATGGCCAAACTCAAGGTGGAAGGCACTGTCGTCGAGCTTGATGGCGACGAAATGACGCGCATCATCTGGCAGCTCATCAAGGACGAGTTGATCCTGCCCTATCTCGATGTCAACCTCGACTACTACGACCTGGGCATCGAGCACCGCGACGCCACCGATGACCAGGTGACCATCGATGCTGCCAATGCGATTGCCAAGCACGGCGTGGGCGTCAAATGTGCCACCATCACTCCCGATGAGACCCGGGTCAGCGAGTTCGGCCTGAAGAAGATGTGGCGTTCACCCAATGGCACCATCCGCAACATCCTGGGCGGGGTGATCTTCCGCGAGCCCATCGTGATCTCCAACATCCCGCGTCTGGTGCCAGGCTGGACCAAGCCCATCGTCATCGGACGCCACGCCTTCGGCGACCAATACCGTGCAACCGATGTGAAGCTGCCCGGCCCCGGCACGGTGACCCTCACCTACACTCCCGACGACGGCTCGGAGCCCATGGAGATGGAAGTGGTGAAGATGCCCGAATCCGGTGGTGTGGCAATGGGCATGTACAACTTCAACAAGTCCATCGAGGATTTTGCCCGCGCCAGCTTCAATTACGGGCTCAAGCGTCATTATCCGGTGTATTTGTCCACCAAGAACACCATCCTGAAGTCATATGACGGGCAATTCAAGGACACTTTTGCGGCAATCTTCGAGGCCGAATACAAGGACCGCTTCGACGCGGCCGGTCTCAGCTACGAGCAT
>CAXYYR010000009.1:0-41744 GCA_964293265.1 uncultured Propionibacterium sp. | reverse complement strand
TTGGGGGACCGCAGTCAGGCCCCGCGACAGATCTCGGCCCCGATGAGCGCTCCGACCACGAAGGTGAGCACGATGGCGGCCATGCCTCCACCGATATTGCGCAGAGTTGCCCTGACGCCTGGCGAGCCGCCAAGTCTGGCGCTCACAACGCCGGTAAGCGCCAGAGCCAGGGCTGCGGCCACCACCGTGGCCCCAACACGCACCGACGGCGCCATCAGCGTGATGAGCAGCAGCGGCACCAGCGAACCAAGGGCAAAACTCACCATCGACGCAAAGGCAGCATGCCAGGGGCTGATCAGCTCATCGGGGTCAATGCCCAACTCCACCTCGGCATGGGCGCCCAGGGCGTCATGCGCGCTCAGTTCAGTGGCGACCTCGCGGGCCAGACGATGGGAAATGCCCTTGGCCTCATAGGCGGCGGTGAGTCGGTCGAGCTCCCCCTGCGGATCGTCGGCCAGGGCCTGACGCTGCTTGTCCAGACCGGAACGTTGGGCATCACGCTGGGTGCTCACCGAGACATATTCACCGGCTGCCATGCTCAGCGAACCTGAGACCAGACCTGCGGCGCCGGCCACCAGAATGGCCCGGTTGTCCGCACTTGCCCCGGCCACGCCCAGCACCAGACCGGCCGTGGAGACAACGCCATCATTGGCCCCCAGCACGCTGGCACGCAGCCAATTGAGGCGCGAGGGCGAGGCCTCCTCCGCTTCCCCAGTGAGCTCGGCTGCCTTGAGCTCGGCAGCCTTCTTCTCACGGGACTCCCGGTCCTTCTCGCTGAGCTCCCGATCCTTCCCGTGAAGCTCCCCATTGGGGTGCGACTGCTCGTTGTCCACATGCTCGTTGCCCATATGGCCTCCCAGCGCCCCATGATGACTGTGCGCGAGCCACAGGGCGGCCGCGCATCCGCACCAAGTGAACCACCTCGGCATCAGCTGCTGTCGTGGGACACTTCAGGGGTGGGTCTCGGGTGATCCACAGTGGGGCATGTGGAGGGAATGAACATGGCAACAACACGCTTGGGACGGCAAGTGGAGGCTCCGGCTCCCAGCTGGACCCGAACCACCTCGGTGGTGGTTGTCGGCGCCGGCGCTGCTGGGCTGAGCGCCGCATTGCCCCTTGCCGCAGCAGGAATTCCGGTGACCGTGCTGGCGCGCGGCACGCTGTTGGAAACAGCCACCGCACAGTCCGCGAGCGCAGCGGAGCGCTGGCACCATCCGGCCAGCGTGCAGGAACTCGCCGCGGCGGGCAACCAGCTCTGCGAAGCTGATGCGGCACGCGAACTGGTGGTGCAGGCGCCTGCCCTGTTGCGCTGGCTCGACGCACTTGCCACCCGCATGTCCACCGCCGAACAGGACGCCCGGCTGCCCCTGGGCAGGGTGATCCAGCGCACCCTGAGCGCCGTGGCCCGGGTGCAGGAACTCACACCGGCCGGAACACTGCGGATCGACACCGGCTCGCGCGCCATCGACGTGCTCACCGATGCCTCAGGACATGCAGCCGGAGTGCGGGTGATGCGCGCCGACGGAAGCGTTGGCACTGTGCTTGCCCGGGCAGTGGTGCTGGCCAATGGTGGCGCCGCGGGGCTGTGGAACAACCGCACTGCTTCAGCAGCCGCCACCGGCGACGGCATGGCCATGGCGCTGCGTGCCGGGGCCGAATTGCGCGACATGGAGTTCGTGCAGTTCGCGGCAACCGCCTTCGAGCCGCCGGCCGCAAGCAGGCTGGCCGGCGAAACACTCACCGCCCTGTCACCCGAGCTGCGTGAGGCCAGCTGCACACTGGTTGACGCAGTGGGCGAGCCCGTGATGGCGCCAGACGCCAGCCAGAATGCCAGTGAGACCACCATTGCTTTTGCGCTTGCTGACTGGTTGGCCGAGCATCCCGGGGCCTCGGCGCTGTTGGATGCGCGCGGCATGGCCGAACGCGTGTGGGATGCACGCCCCCATGCGCAGGCTGCACAGGCGCTTCGTGAGCACGACTTCGATCCTGCACATCAGGTGATTCCGGTGCATCCGGCAGCGCAGGCATTCCTCGGCGGAGTGGCCATTGACGCAAGCGGAGCCACCACCGTGCCGGGCCTGTGGGCTGCCGGAGAGGTGGCCTGTTCAGGCGCCAATGGGGCATCCGGACCGGCCGATGGACTGCTTGTTGACGCCCTGGTCACCGGCACTGCAGTGGGACGTCGACTGGCCGAGATGCACAAGCGTACTGGACTGGACGAGCCCGGCGAACCGGCGGATCGGGCATCGCGGGGGCTGCTACCACCGACTGCCCTTCCCGAAGTGCGCCGAGTGGCCGAGGAGGCATTGGGCTTGCGGCGTGACCACGAAGAATTGCGCACCGCGAGTGAGTTCCTGGCCCGGCTGCCCCACGAGGAGCCTCTCGGCGAAAAAGAGCTCACCGGCACCAATCTGCAGACGATAGCGGCAGCCGTGGCCGTGGCGGCAACTGCGCGTCCGGAAAGCCGCGGCTGGCATCGACGGATCGATCACCCCGAGACCAACCCCAAGTGGGCGCGCCAGCTGCGGGTGAGTCTGGACGACGACGGCACACTGCAGGTGGCGGCTGCGCCATTGCGGAGCCCGGCAACCGCGCCCGCGGAAGCATCAGACCCGGAGACGTCCAACCAGGCAAGCTGACGACTGGGCCACCTGACAACCGGGGCGCCTGACAAATGGGTTGTCCGGCAGCTGGGCCATCTGACAACCGAAGAACCTGGCCGCTTGCCGGGCAGGCAGCCCGCCGATCAGGCGATCAGGCCGGAAGGCGAGCGTCCGACAAGCCAGTTCACTTCATTGACGAGCAGTCGGGCCCGGCTGGGCGATTCATAGGAGCGGTGATCGTGACCGGCCCCATCGTAGAGCATGTTGTCGCCCTTGGTCCAGCCCATGATCTCGGTGGCACCCTCGCGGTAATACCCCATGATCGGCTTGCTCGCCGGATCGAGCTGCACCGACAGCAGCCTCTCCTCGAAGGAACTCACCTGGTCGAGGCCCTCCCACACCGGATGGTGACGGGCGGAGTCGCACGGCCACAGCTCACCGAACGCGCCCGGCACGAACTGCGAACGTCCACTGGCCCATTGGCCACCAACCAGCCACGTCCACAACTCCCAATCGCTGAAGGCAAGCATCGCGGTGTGCAGCGCAAGAACTCTGCCGCCTGCGCTGATCCAGTCGCCGAAGTCACGGTGGGTGCGAGCCCAATCGGGCGAGGGCGTCAACGGCTTGCCGGGCTCACCACCGATATTGAGCACCATCAGATCGGTGTCACCCAGATTGCGGAATGACCCCGGATCGTCAGGCAGCACCCGCGCCCGATGCCCGGCCCGCTCAACGATCGAGCTGATCTGGCCTGAGGTGCGAGCGAAGTCATGGCGATCATCGACATAACGACCTGCACCACTGATTACCCGTATGTATGCCATTGCCAATTCCTGTCCATCCGCGAAACGGTGATGTGGCGGACCAGCGCAATACGGGCCACATTGCACGCACGCGCTGTTGCATTCATTATGCGCGCCTGAGCTGTTCAGCTCATCAAGGGGTGGCCACGAACCGGCGTCTGATCCACTTCTCCACTTCCACCACGAACAGCAGGGTGGCGCCCAGCCCGAAACACATTGCCCATTCGGCACCGCTCAGCGACACAAACCCGAGTACCTGGGCAATTGGCGTGAAACTGGTGACAATCCAATGGCCGATGAGCGCACCCACCGAAGCAATCATGAGGAAGGGATTGCGCAGCGGATTCACTGTGAACACCGAACGGCGCTCGGTGCGGGCATTGACCACCTGGAAGAAGCTGGCCATCACCATGGTGGTGACCGCCGTGGGGCGGGCATGCGGCAACGACCCGCCGGCAACAAGCCCCCGGTCGAAGACGGTGAGCGCCAGCACGGCCATCACCACACCGGTGATCACGGTGCGAATCCACATCACGCCATTGAGCACACCCTCGCTGCGCGGTCTGGGCGCCTGTTGCAGCTCATCACCCTCACCCGGCTCGAACGCCAGGGCAACATCCTGCAGGCCATTGGTCACGATGTTCATCCACAGGATCATCACCGGGGCAAAGATCAGCGGATGCGGGCTGAAGGTGTTGACGGCCACCGCGATGAGCATGGCCACCGCGCTCGACAGCAGGAAGAATGTTGCCTTGCGGATGGTGGCGAAGGTCACCCGGCCCCGCTCCACGGCGTCGACAATGGTGACGAAATTGTCATCGGTGAGCACCATGTCGGCGGCCTCGCGCGCCACATCGGTGCCCGAGGCCCCCATCGCCACACCGATTGCCGCAGCACGCAGCGCCGGAGCGTCATTCACCCCATCGCCGGTGACCGCGACGATCTCGCCGCGATCCTGCAACAGCTCGACGATGCGCAGCTTGTCCTTGGGCGTCATGCGGGCGGCAATTGATGTGGTTTCCAGGCGACCCATCAGCGAGCCGTCGTCCAGCTCGGACAGTTCTGCGCCGGTGATCGGCGGATATTCGGTGTCCAGACCCAGCCGGGCACCGATCGCCATGGCTGTCACCGGATTGTCGCCGGTGATCATCATCACGTGGATGCCTGCCTGTCGGCACTGTTCGACGGCTTCGGGCACACCCTGGCGGGGCGGATCAACCATGGCCTGCAGTCCGGCAAGGACCATGCCCTGCGACGGCCCATCCCCGTCAACATCGGCGATCTGTGGCGGCAGTGAGCCGCCAGCAGCATCATCAGAGGAGATCTGTGCAGTGAGCGCATCGGCCTCGGCGGCGTCCAACACCTTGTAGGCAGTGGCAATCACCCGCAGCCCGTCAGCACCGAGGGCCGAGTTGGCCTCAAGCACCGCAGCCCTATCAATAGCTTCTGTTCTCGGGAAGCCAGCCTCGAGCGACTGTGAATCATCATGGGCTTCCAGGGCGATGTGATCGCAGAATTCCACGATCTTCTCCGGCGCGCCCTTGGCATAGAGCACCAGTCGGCCGTTCTCATTGCGCAGGGTGCGCGAATAGCCGTTGTCGGGTTCATAGGGCTGGTCGGCGATGATGCCGGCGCCGAGCTCACCGGCACGCACCGCGCCGGAATCGATGGCTGCAGAGAGCATAGCAATGTCCACCGCATCGCCCATGTAGCCCGGCTGGGCATCGGGGGCGATCCGCGCCTCATTGGTGAGGGCACCGGCGCGCAGGAGTTGATGCAGCGCAGCATCCTGCTGGTCGTTCACCACCGCCTGGCCGCTGTGGGTCCACAGGGCTTCCACGGTGAGACGGTTCTGGGTGAGGGTGCCGGTCTTGTCCGAGCCGATCACTGTTGTCGAGCCGAGCGTTTCCACGCTGGGCAGCCGCCGCACCACGGCATGACGTTTGGCCATCTGTGAGACACCATGGCCCATCGCCACGGTGAGCACAATTGGCAGCGCCTCGGGGATTGCCGAGACGATCAGCGCCACTCCGGTGCGGAACATCTCTGACCAGGGAGTGCCGATCACGACGCCGGCCAGGGTGATGAGCACGGCAAAACCCAGCACTGTGGCGGCGATGTAACGCTCCAGCCGCGAGGTGAGCACCTGCAGCGGCGTCTTGCCCACGGGGCCCTGCACGAGTTCGTTTATCTCGCCGATCTGGGTGGCGGAGCCGGTGGCAACCACCACTCCACTGGCCCGTCCGGCAACCACCAGGGTGCCCGAAAAAGCCATTCCGAGCTGGTCCACGGCAGCAGTGTTGCGGGGCACGGCGTCGGTGTTCTTGTTCACCGGCATCGCCTCGCCGGTGAGCATCGACTCATCGACACGCAGGCCGGTGACCTCGAGCAGCCGCACATCGGCCGGCACCTTGTCACCCGATTCGAGGCGCACCACATCGCCGGGCACAAGCTCGGCAGCATCGAGTTCACGCACCTGACCGTCACGCAGCACACGCGCCGTGGTGGTGGCCATGGACGCAAGCGCCCGCACATCCGATTCGGCCTTGCGCTCCTGCCAGAAACCGACGATGGCATTGAGCAGCAGCACCAGCACGATGGCGATGGTGTCAACCCATTCGGCCTTGATCGCGGTGATCACCGCACAGACGCCGAGGAAGGCGATCATGGGTGAGCGGAATTGGTTGAACCAGACCCGCCACATGCTGGGTGGTTTCACCGTCTCGAGCTCATTGCGTCCGAACTCTGCGAGACGGCGCTGGACCTCGGCCGAGGACAGTCCGCCGGACCGCGCATCGCGCGCGGCAAGAGCATCGGCAACGTCCATTTCGTGCCAGGCATTCATCATTGACCTCCGGGGTTGGGGGCGAGGTCAAAAGTATTTCTGGCACAACGGTGACATTTAGCGGCGCCCCGACGAAAATCCCCGCCAGCCCATGTGTTAGGGCTGGCGGGGATTACCCGAAACGCGCGCGTCAGCCGCGCACGTGCACCGAATTGCCCTTGCCCGGAACCGCACCCAGAACACCGGGAAGATCGAGCGGCGATGCCGTGTCGAAATCGGTGCTCCATGCCGCCAGACCGCCATCCTCTGCATTCTTGTAGGCGGTGGCGATCATCAGTTTGATGCGGTTCAACTGATTCACCTCGGACGCCCCGGGATCGTAATCGATCGAGGTGATGTTGGCCTGCGGATAGCGTTCGCGCAGCGTCTTGAACATGCCGCGTCCCACCACATGGTTGGGCAGGCAGGCGAAGGGTTGGGCACAGACCACATTGGGGGTGCCGTGCTCGATGAGGTGCATCATCTCGGCCACCAGCAGCCAGCCCTCACCGGCCTGGGTGCCCAACGAAATCACCTGCTGGGCGCGCTCGGCCATGGTGTGGATCGACTCGGGCACATCGAACTTGCCGCCGGTGGCGCGCAGGGCGTCATTGGCGGTCTTCGACATCTGCTCAACGAACCACAACGCCATCTTCTTGACGTGCCGTGAGCTGCGGTCGAGACCGAAGTTCTCCCAACGCCACTGGCCGGTTTCCATGGACTGCAGGAAGAAGCCCATGAGGCCCGGCAGCACGGCCTCGCAGCCCTCGTCCTCGATCACGTCGACAAGATTGTTGTTGGCATCGGGCTGGAACTTCACCAGGATCTCGCCGACCACTCCGACGCGTGGCTTGCGGGGAATGTCGAGCAGCGCAAGCTCATCGAATTCGGTGACCATGTGGCGGCACAGCCATTTGAAGCTGAGCTTGCGGCCCTCGATGTCGGAATGTTTCGGATTGGCCATGAATTCACACACCAGCGCATTCCAGCGCTCGTAGAGCTTCATGGCCGAGCCCTCGTCGCGTTCATAGGGACGCACCCGAAGCAGCACATTCTGCAGCAGATCGGTGAGGATGAGGCCCTGGATGGCCGAGTTGATCAGCGTGGGGGTGATCTTGAAGCCGGGGTTTGATTCCAGCCCCTGGGCAGAGACCGCCAGCACCGGCACCTCGGGCAGCCCGGCAGCAGCAAGGCCACGGCGCAGCATGCCCACATAATTGGTGGCCCGGCACATGCCGCCGGTCTGGGTGATGGCCACCACCGATTTCTCGGGATCGGCACCACCGTCGATGAACTTGTTGATCAGCTGGCCAATCACCATGATCGCCGGGAAACAGGCGTCGTTGTTCACATATTTCAGGCCACACTCCATGTCTTCGCGGCTGGCATTTTCCAGCAGCTCCATGTGATAGCCGTGGCGGCTGAACAGCGGCGCCAGAATGCGGAAATGCACCGGCGACATCTGGGGCAGATAGACGGTGTGTGTTTCCTTCATCTCCTTGGTGAACGACGGCGTGCTCGCCGCCGGCACGGTGATGGGCTCTGAGGTGTCCACCTCGGTGGACGGGGGGCGCTCAGCGGCAGCCGCCTGCAGCGACCGCAACCGGATCTTGGCTGCGCCCAGATTGGAGATCTCGTCGATCTTCAGCACCGTGTAGACGTCGTCGCCCTGCTCCAGGATGTCCTGCACCTGGTCGGTGGTCACGGCATCGACGCCGCAGCCGAAGGAGTTGAGCTGCACCAGATTGAGGTCGGGCTCGGAGCGCACCTGACCGGCCGCCTCGTAGAGCCGCGTGTGATAGACCCACTGGTCGCGGGCACGCAGCGGACGATTGAAGCCGGTGGAGGTCATGCCATTGGTGAGGGCATCCTCGCTGAGCACCACCATGCCGAGCTGGGCGATGGTGTCGGGAATGCCGTGATGGATCTCGGGATCCACATGGTAGGGACGTCCGGCAAGCACGATGCCGCGCATGTGATGCTCGCGCATGTATTGCAGCGCCCGATCACCCTCGGCCTTGATGTCGGCATGGGTGTGGGCCAATTCCTCGTAACCGGCGGTGATGGCTTCGGCCACCTCGGCCTTGGTCACATTCCACTCGGCCAGCTCGGCAACCAGACGGGCGGCCAGCTTGTCGGGGTCGTTGAGGTTGAGGAAGGGATCGAGGAAGTGGACCTCGGGATCGGCGAGCCGGTCGATGTTCTTCTCCAACACCTGCGGATAGAACGCCACGATCGGGCAGTTGTAATTGTTGTCTGCCTCGTCGAACTGCTTCAGCTCATAGTTGACGCACGGCATCCAGATGTTCTTCACATTGTGATCGAGCAGCCATTCGATGTGGCCATGGGCAAGTTTTGCCGGATAGCAGACATTCTCGGACGCAATCGATTCCATGCCCGACTCGAACAGCTCGTGGTTGGAGCGGCCCGAGAGCACCACCTTGAAACCCAGCTTGGTGAAGAAGGTGAACCACAGCGGATAGTCCTCATACATGCCCAGTGCCCGGGGAATGCCGATCTCACCACGGGTGGCCTTGGCGTCGGTGAGGCGCCGGTAACCGAAGACACGCTTGTACTTGTAGTCGTACAGATTGGGGATCTTCGACTTCTGCGGGCGAGCCTCCAGCGAAGCGCCCCGCTCACAGCGATTGCCCGAGACCTGACGTGAACCATCATCGAAGTTGGTGATGGTGAGCTTGCAATGGTTCTGGCACAGCTGGCAGACACGCTGGCTCGATTCCACACTGAAGGCATCGAGATCGCGGCTCATGAGGGCCGAGACCTCGCCGGCGGTCGCATGACTCTGGGCTGTCAGCGCCGCACCATAGGCGCCCATGAGACCGGCAATGTTCGGCCTGGTCACCTGCACCCCGGTGAGCAGCTCGAAGGCACGCAGCACTGCATCATTGAGGAAGGTGCCACCCTGGGCCACCACATGATCACCCAGCTCACCGGTGTCACGCAGCTTCATCACCTTGTACAGGGCATTGCGCACCACCGAATAGGACAGCCCGGCGGAGATGTCGCCCATGCCGGCACCCTCCTTCTGGGCCTGCTTCACCGAGGAGTTCATGAACACGGTGCAGCGGGAACCGAGATCCACCGGGGCATCCGAGGCCAGCCCCACCTTGGCGAAGGTGCGCACATCGGTGCCCATCGTCTCGGCGAAGGTCTGCAGGAACGAGCCGCAGCCCGACGAGCAGGCCTCGTTCACGGCAATGGAATCAACCACACCGTTGCGGATCTTGAGGAATTTCATGTCCTGGCCGCCGATGTCGATCACCGATGTGACCTCGGGGCAGACAACCTTGGCAGCCCTGAAATGGGCCATCGTCTCGATCTCGCCCTCGTCGGCATGGATGGCGGTCTTCACGAGTTCTTCGCCATAGCCGGTGACACAGGTGCGGGCAATGGTGGCGCCCTCGGGCAGTGCCCCGAGCACCTGGCGGGCAATCCCGACGGCAGCAGCCACCGGATCACCCTCGTTGGAGCCGTAGCTGGAATGCACCATCGTGCCGGCCTCATCGATGATCACCGATTTGATGGTGGTTGACCCGGCATCGATACCGAGGAACAGGCGCCCCTTGGCGTCAGCAAGTTCGGCCTGGGGAATGGTGGCCCGCGAGTGACGCTCGATGAACTCATCGCGCTCGGTCTGGTCGGCCAACAGTGGACGCATGGTCTTGGACGCCACCGAGACCTCGTTGGCGCTGTCGAGCTCGGCCGCCAGATGGGGCAGCGAGAGGGTGGGACCGGTGGCCAGGAAGGCAGCACCGATGGCCACATAGAGCTGGGCGTCATCGGGGGTGATGTAGTCGTGCACATGGTCGCCGAGCACGCGGCGGAAGGCCTCACGGAGCTCGGGCAGGAAGTGCAGCGGACCACCGAGGAAGATCACCTTGCCGCGGATCGGGCGTCCACAGGCAAGACCGGCAACGGTCTGGGTGGCAACAGCCTGGAACACCGAGGCGGCGATGTCGGAATGCGCGGCGCCCTGGTTGAGCAGGGGCTGCACATCGGTTTTGGCGAACACGCCGCAGCGCGAGGCAATGGGATAGAGATGATCGAAACCGGCGGCCAGCGTGTTGAGACCCGGCGCATCGGTGCGCATCAGGGTGGCCATCTGGTCGATGAAGGCGCCCGTGCCACCGGCACATGAGCCGTTCATGCGCTGTTCGGGGGTGGGGTGCAGATAGGTGATCTTGGCGTCCTCGCCGCCCAATTCGATCACCACATCGGCTTCGGGGTTGAGGCGCTCAATGGCAGCCGTGGCGGCGATCACTTCCTGCTGGAAGTTCACGCCCATCATGCGGGCCACGCCCAGGCCACCCGAGCCGGTCATGGCCACGCGCAGCGCATCGGTGGGGAATTCATCGCGGATATCGAGCAGCAGTTTCTTCATCTCGCCGCGCACATCAGCGTTGTGACGTCGGTAGTCGCTGAAGACGATGCGTTCGCCGTCCATCACCACTGCCTTGACCGTGGTCGAGCCCACGTCGAGACCAAGACGCAGCTCGGCGCCCTGCTGCTGTGCGTTGTCACCCATATGGCTACCTCTTCAACAGGTATCTGAGTCAACGGCCATTCATGGCCAGCAGGCAACCGGCTTGCTGGCTTGCAGAGGGACGAACATCGGCCATCCGCATGATTAGAATGCTCGTTCTGTTTTGCCCATGCTAACTCTTCACAAGCCCGAAAACCATGGTCGGACCAATTTGGAGAAAAGGGCCTTGCCACAGGGCCGAGGGACAGACAGTGCTCAATGTGCGGACGGTACGAGACGTACTCAACCCGCCGACGGTACGAGACGTACTCACCCTGCTGACGGTACGAGGCGTACCTGGGTCGCCTTCACCGAGCACCACAGCTGCTCACCCCGGCCAAGTCTCAGATCTGCCCACGCCGATGTGGTGACGCGCGCAGTGAGCAGCGGCCCATTTGTCGCACCGCCAACAGACGCAGGAGTCTGCCCTGTCATCCGAATATGCCCCATTCGAATGTGGACGGTGACCAGCCCTGCGGAAGCCTCGGCAGCCTCCACCACCCCCGGCAGCAGACTGCGTGGCGACCCGGCCATCGCCTCGCGATACAGCGACACCGATTCGGGGGCGAAGATGAGTGACACCCGGGCTCCCGCAACAAGCGCAGGCAGCATTTCATGCGCAGATTCCAAGGGGCCGGCAGCGGCAAGTCGTCCGGCAGTAAGCTCGACGCCGGGCAGACCGTCAGCACCCCAGCTCAGCGGCCCGGTGACGATGTTGAGCCCGGCGAGGCGTGCTGAGAAATCTGTCTTCGGAGCCGCCAACAGGGCAGCCGGATCACCCTGCTCAACCACCCGGCCACCATCGATGACCACCAGACGGCTCGCCAGACGCACGGCCTCCACCACATCGTGGGTTATCAGCACGGTGGTGACGCCATCATGGCCCAGACGATGGGCCAACACACGGGTGAGCTCAGCGCGCGACGCCACATCGAGCGCCGAGGTTGGCTCGTCAAGAATCATGAGCTGGGGTTGGAAGACCAGCGCCCTTGCCAGACCGACGCGGGCAGCCTGGCCGCCGGACAGTTCATTGCCCCGACGCTCGGCAAGGCTGTCCGCACCCACGGCTCGCAACTGGGCGTGGGCAGCCTGCTCGGCAGCATGCCGCGCCATGCCCCTGGCGCGCAGCGGATATGCCACATTGGCAAGCACTGACATGTGGCCGAAGATCATCGGGTCCTGCCCCACCAGGGCCACCTGCCGATGCCGCGGCGATACATAGCCGCCTGCCCCGTCGAGTGCCCTGTCACCGATGGTCACACTGCCCGAATCGAGCCGCAGCACGCCGGCCAGCAATCCCGCCAAGGTGGATTTTCCGGCACCATTGCGTCCCATCACGGCCACCACCTGCCCGGCGGGAAGGTCAAGCTTCATGTTCCAGCCGCGAGCGTCAATCCGGCCATCAACATGCACTGGTGCAGGCTGGGGCCGGTTGGCCGCCGTGGATGCCCCGGATGGATGCATCCCCGTTTCAAGGGCTTCTGTCTCAAGGGCAGCGAGCTGTTCGGCTGTCATCGGCTCATCAACCGGCTCGCGGCGGGCACGGCGCGGAATCTCGGTGAGGCCCACGATGAGCGCCGCCACCACAATGAGCACCATGCCGAGCGCCAGCGCGGTGCCCGAATCGGATTCGCGCGCCAAATAGATTTCCAGCGGCATGGTGCGGGTGACGCCCTGCAGCGAACCGGCAAAGGTCAGCGTGGCGCCGAACTCACCGAGGCAGCGGGCGAGCGCCAGGGCCGTGCCACGCGCCAGGCCGGGCGTCACCATCGGCAGGGTGATGGTGCGCAACACCCTGGTGGGTCCGGCGCCCAGACCAGCCGCTGTTTCTTCCAGACCTTTCGGACGCGAGCGCAGAGCCGCCTCCAGGGTGATCACCAGGAAGGGCAGCGAGACGAAGACCTGCGCCATCACCACGGCAACCGTGGAAAACGCAATCTGGATGCCGGCTGCTTCGAGCCAGCCACCGAGCAGACCCTTGCGTCCAAAAGTCACGAGCAGCGCCAGACCGGCAACCACCGGCGGCAGCGACAACGGCAGGGCCACGAGCACCCGGGCCACCCGCACACCGGGCCAGCGCCGCGACAGCAGCACGGCCAGCGGAACGCCGAGCGCCACATCAATGACGATGGCGGCCAGTGCTGTGCGCAGCGACAGCCCCAGCGCCGCCCGAGCAGCCTCGCTGCCGAGCACCGTGCCCAGCGAGCCCCAGGGAACCCTGGCGCCCATGAACACCAGCGGCACCACCAGATAGGCAAGGCCCACGCAAGCCAGCGCCACCAGCCACCACGGGGCTGGTGAGACGCGGGGCTGCGTGCGGGAGCTCATTGTCAGCTGCTCACTGTCGGTTGCTCATTGCTGGTTGCTCATTGCTGGTTGGTCGTGACGATCACGGGGCGGGGACGGTGAAGCCGTGCGCAATCAGCACATCGCGACCACCGTCAGCAAGCACGAAGGACGCAAAATCTTGCGCCAATTCCTTGTGCTGCGACGAATTCACGGTGGCAATCGGATAATTGTTCACCACTTCGTCGGCACGTTCGATGTCCACTGTGTCCACGTCATCGCCCTCGGCCATCGCATCGGTGCGGTAAACAATGCCGGCATCGGCCTCACCGCTGGAAACCTTGGTGCGCACATCGGTGACCTGCTGCTCCTCGCTCACCGGAGCAAGCGTGACGCCCAGCAGATCGGTCAGCTCAACTGTTGCCGCACCGCACGGCACGGCCGGCGCACAAATCACCAGTTTGGCGCCCACCAGCGACTGATCCAGACCAGTGATTCCGGCCGGGTTGCCGGTGGGTGTGATGAGGGTGAGCACATTGGTGGCGAAGCTCGAGGGCTCACCCACCAGATCGGCATCGGTTGCCTTCTTCATGGTCGAATCATTCGCGGTGGCAAGCACATCTGCCGACGCTCCGTTGTCAATCTGGTCGACCAGGGTCTGGGAACCGGCGTAATTCACCTGCACATCGACACCGGGATTGGCCGCCTCGAAATCTGTTGCAATCTGATCGAAACTCTCGGTGAGCGAGGCAGCCGCGAAAACAGTGAGCACGGTGGTGTCGGCACTCGAGGTATCGCCGCTGGTGCCGCCTGAAGCGCAGGCAGTGAACGCGAGGCCGGCTGCAGCCACCACCGCAAGCGCCTTCGTCCATCGCGAAAGCCGATGATTGATCTTCATGTGGACTCCTCCTCCTGGCCCACACGCCGCCACTGCACTGTGGGCGTGGGCGCACTCAACCTACCAATCCCGGCAGACTGCGATGCCCGGGAACTCACACTGGTTAATCTGAGAACAACACCGGTGCACAGCGGAAGGCGGGGACATC
This sequence comes from uncultured Propionibacterium sp., assembly GCA_964293265.1. GTDB lineage: Bacteria > Actinomycetota > Actinomycetes > Propionibacteriales > Propionibacteriaceae > Propionibacterium. The sequence goes on along the minus strand of CAXYYR010000009.1, from coordinate 27,639 downwards.
ATGGCCCACAGCGACTTTGATCTGACGACCATCAGGGCTGCAATCATCACCACCAGTGATCGCGTGCTCGACGGTTCCCGCACCGACCGGGGCGGCGAACTCGCCGTGCAGCAGCTCTCAGCAGCCGGCATTTCCGTGAGCACGCCGGTGGTGGTGCCCGAGCAGCGCCAGCCGGTGGCAACCCAGCTGCATACGAGCCTGGGCGAGGGTTATCGGCTGGTGTTGGTGCTCGGCGGCACAGGTTTCGGGCTGCGTCATGAGACGCCCGAGATCGTGCGCGAGGCCATCGCGGTGGAGATTCCGGGAATTGCCGAGCAGATGCGCGCCCACGGTCTGGAGCACACCCATCTGTCGCCCTTGTCACGCGAAGTGGTGGGCGTGACGGCGCGGGATTCATCCGGGGCTGTGGTGGTGGCCTCCCCCGGTTCGAAAGGCGGCGTGGAAGACACCCTCACCGTGCTTGTTCCCCTGTTGAAGGACATTTTCGGGCAACTCGACGAACTCTGAGCAGGATGACGTGAGCGCCAGCTAGCTAAGCCCCGGCACACCCGCAAGACGTGAGCGCCACCAGTCAAGATCCTCGGGGGTGTCGATGTCGCGGCACTCATCGGGCGCCACGGGCAGCTCGGCCAGATGCATCGCACACAAGGTGCGCCCAACTCCACGATCACGCAGCTGCGATGCCTCAGCAAACAGCCGTCGGAGCATCGGTAACCGGTAGATGGCCTGCAGATATTGCCGGAAAGGCTCGGGCTCACCACCGAAGGCAACCACGCCGCCAACATCGGAGTCGGCAACGGACAGCGCATGGTCCAGTCTCGGCGCCAGCTGCACAATGCCCGGCGAATCAACAGCCGTCACAATCACTCGCCCGTCCTGGATTCCGGCAAGCCTCGAATCGTCTGCCAGCTGGGCAATCCCGGCTGCAATTCCTGCCAGCGGACCGCCATCGGGCGGGCGCTCCAGGGTGCGCAGCACACCGGCGGGTGGCTCAACTGTGGGCTTTGCCACCAACACCATGCGCCCTGTGATCTGCGGCCGCAGACCGCAGATCACCACGTCAACAAGCCTGCGCCCACCGATCATCAGATCGGCCTTGGACGCGCCACCCAGCCTCTCTCCCCCACCGCCGGCAAGAATCACCGCATGCAGCAGGCCGGGCTCAGAACTCATGCTCTGATCATGGCGCACGCGCCACAAAGCACGCACCTGCCCGAATCCATGCACATCACATGCCCGTGAGTGCCCCGGCAACTTCCGTGGGCGAAGCTCAATGATGTCGGCCAGCCCCGAAGGCCTTTCCGACGAGGACATTCCCGTCCACCTCTCCACAAGATCACGGCGGACTCCGGTCTGCTGCGAGATCACCCGGGCATCGGGGCTGATGCCCCGTTCACTTGCCTGACGCAACAAGATCGGCGTTTCCTCAGTCACCGCAACCGGTTCGTGCCGCCGCCACCCAAGGGACGAGAGCTGGATGAACAAACTCCGCTGACGGGCAGCAGAGATCACCTTGAGCGCAGCCGCCTGCACGATGAGCGCTGAGACGCTCATGCCGTACTTCGCTTTGAGCGGCAGATAGCCCTGCAATGTGAGGGACTCACTGACATGGCGGCGAACAACAGCGTCGGGAACAAGCACCGAGGCCGCAAACCGAAATGCCCTCTTCTCCTCCGGCGCTTGGCGCTTGGTGATCGACGTGAGACGGTTCCGGTCAAAAATCAGATGCCCAAGCTCGTGCAAGAGCGTCATCCTGACCACGGCTGACGGCAGATCACCCACGGTGGCAACCAGGGGCCGATCAACAGAGGGACTTGGACGTGAAACGCCTGAATGCTGGGACGCGCCATCAGTGACATCCACCAAATTCAGCACCACGCCAATACCAAGCCGCTCCAAGGCCCTGACTACATTCAGCACCGGGTCACTTGCCCCGAGCCCCATCGCAGCTCTCACATTCTGGGCTGCAACCGCAACATCCGGATCACTGAAACCGGACAGCGCAGCTTCCCGATAACCCGACAACTCTGAAGCCTGCTGGAACAGCCGGGCAGCTTCATCAAAATAGGTCTCAATACGCCGTTCCTCGCACACTCCCCCACCGCCGGCAAGAATCACCGCATGCAGCAGTCCAGGCTCAGAACTCATGCTCTGATCATGGCGCACGCGCGCCCGATCTCGCCCGCAGCGTGAATTTTCACGGGTTCATGGGCGCTTATTCGGGGTAGCCTGTGGGGGTGCCCACTGCTGCGTCGTCCATCGATGATGGTCTGCTCCACGACCGTCATGGCCGAGTGGCACGCGATCTGAGGGTTTCGCTCACCGACCGCTGCAATCTGCGATGCAGCTATTGCATGCCTGCCGAAGGGCTTGCCTGGCTGGCCACTGAAGAGACGCTCACTGACGCCGAGGTCTCGCGTCTGTGTCGCATCGCCGTGCGCGATCTGGGCATTCACAAGATCCGTTTCACCGGCGGCGAACCCCTGCTGCGCAAGGGCCTGGAAGCGATCATTGCCGACGCTGCTGCGCTGGTCACCGATGAGGGCGAGGCCCCCGATCTGGCGCTCACCACCAATGCTCTGGGCCTGGCGAAGCGCGCCGGGGCCCTGAAACAGGCCGGCCTAGGGCGCGTCAATGTGTCCATGGACACCTTGGATGCCGAGCACTTCGCCCGGATCACCCGCCGTGACAGGCTGGCTGATGTGCTGGCCGGCATCGACGCCGCCCTTGCCGCCGGGCTCGCACCACTCAAGGTCAACGCCGTGGTCACCCGCGGAATCAACGACGCAGACCTGCCATCGCTTCTTGATTTCTGCCTGGACAAGGGCATTCAGTTGCGCGTGATCGAGCAGATGCCCATCGGCCCCGAAGGCGCCTGGGACCGTGAGGCAATGGTCACCCAAGCCGAGATCCTCACACTTCTGGCCACCAATCACGAGCTCACCGAGGTGCCGCGCGATGATCGGCACGCACCGGCGGAGTTGTGGCAGGTGGACGGCGACCCGGCCCACACAGTCGGCGTGATCGCCTCGGTGTCAGCCCCCTTCTGCCAAGCCTGCGACCGCACCCGGCTGACGTCCGATGGCCAGATTCGTTCCTGCCTGTTCTCCACCGTCGAGACCGATCTGCGCAGTCTGCTGCGCGGCGATGCCACCGACACCGAGATTGCCGACGCCTGGCGCGGAGCCATGCTTGCCAAGCCCAAGGCCCATGGTCTGGACGAACCGGCCTTTGCCGTGCCCTCGAGGACCATGAGCCGCATCGGCGGCTGATTGATGGAGCTGGGCACCGCATGGGCAGCAGATTTCAGCTCTCCAGAGCCCCTGCACTCGCAGCCGGAGCAAGCTCCCAACAGGTAGTACCAATTGGGCTTTGTACTGATAAAGTCCACATTAAAACCGCCGCGTTGTGGCGCACACACCATCCGCAGTGTTGCGAGAGGAGCACCATGACCGAGACCGCCCCCACAAGTCCCGCCGTGAAACAGAGTTCCCACGTCCTCACCGATTGGGATCCCGAGGACGCGTCGAAGTGGAACTCCGGAATCGCCTGGCGCACGCTCGGCATCAGCACCTATTCCATGGTGTTGGCCTTCTGTGTCTGGTTCCTGGTGAGCGCCCTTGCTCCCAAGCTGAACCAGATCGGCTCCGATCTCACCACCGCACAGCTGTACTGGCTCACCTCCATGCCCGGTCTGTCGGCCGGCATCATTCGGCTGATCTACATGTTCCTGCCGCCCATTCTGGGCACGCGCAAGCTTGTGGGCATCAGCTCGCTGCTCTATCTCATCCCGATGATCGGCTGGTTCTTCGCCGTCCAGCGTCCTGACACGAGCTTCGGTGTGCTGCTGGCGCTCGCCTTCACCTGCGGCATCGGCGGCGGCACCTTCTCGGGCTACATGCCCTCCACCGGCTATTTCTTCCCCAAGCGCCTGCAGGGCACGGCACTGGGCATCCAGGCCGGCATCGGCAATCTGGGCATGTCGATCATTCAGCTGGTGGGCCCGCTGCTCATGGGCTTCAGTCTGTTCGGCCTCACCTGGGCAACACCGGCGCAGACCGGCGACGGCCCGCTGTTCGTCTTCAATCCGGCCATTTTCTTCGTGCCCTGGACGATCGTGGCTGCCATTCTGGCGTTCTGGCTGCTCAAGGACGTGCCGGTCAAGGCCAATTTCCGTCAGCAGATCAGCATCTTCTCCAATCCGAACACCTGGATCATGACGCTGATGTATGTGATGACCTTCGGCCTGTTCTCCGGTTTCAGCGCCCAGTTCGGTCTGCTCATCAACAACTCCTATGGCTCCATGAGCAAATTCTCCGATTGGGGCGTGGCACTGCCGCTGGGCGCCACCTATGCCTTCCTCGGCCCCCTCATCGGTTCGCTCGTGCGCGCCGCATGGGGCCCGTTGTGCGACCGCTTCGGCGGCGCCATCTGGACGTTCGTCTCGGGCGTCGGCCTCGCCGGCACGCTCATCTGGGCGGCGCTCTTCCTCAACCCCACCGATCCCGATCAATTCACGGGCTTCCTGTGGGCCATGCTCGTGTTCTTCTTCTTCGCCGGCATCGGCAATGCAGGCACCTTCAAGCAGATGCCCATGATCATGCCGAAGCTGCAGGCCGGTGGAGCCATCGGATTCACCGCCGCCATCGGAGCCTTCGGGCCCTTCCTCATCGGCGTGGCCCTGTCGGCAATGAATGCCTCACTGTGGTTCTGGATCTGCGCCGGTTTCTGCGCCCTGTGCTCGGTTATCTGCTGGTTCCGTTATGCCCGTCCCAAGGCGCCCTTCCCGGGCTGATCGCCCGCTCGTCACGCAACAATTCGATATTCACCAGTACGACTTGCATCTGGAGGTCCAACGATGTCCACCGACCAGAAGAACCCCGGCCCCAAGAGGTCCCAGGACAGTGCGCGTTCCACCGATCAGCCCCAGGCCTCGGGCTCGCCGCTGCTGAAGATGGGCAGCTGGCTGCGTCGGGGCAAGGCCTCGGATGATACGCGCCAGATCTTTCTTGACGGCGGACGCGATGCCGACCGCTTCTATCGTCAGCGCTGGAGCTACGACAAAGTGGTGCGCTCCACCCACGGCGTGAACTGCACGGGTTCATGTTCGTGGAAGGTCTATGTGAAGGACGGCATCATCTCCTGGGAAACCCAGGAGACCGACTACCCCACCACCGGCGCCGACATGCCGGAATACGAGCCCCGCGGCTGCCCCCGTGGCGCGGCATTCAGCTGGTACGAATACTCGCCGAGCCGCGTGAAGCATCCCTATGTGCGCTCAGCCCTGCTCGACCCCTATCGCGCAGCCCGCAAACGTCTGGGCGATCCGGTGCTGGCCTGGGAAGCCGTGATCAGCGATCCCGAGGTCTCGCGCGCATACAAGAAGGCCCGCGGTCACGGCGGCATGGTGCGGGTGAGCTGGGAGGAATCGCTCGAGATCATCGCCGCCAGCTATGTGCACACCCTGAAGACCTGGGGTCCCGACCGCATTGCCGCGTTCTCGGTGATCCCGGCCATGAGCATGATCTCCTATGGCGCCGGCGCCCGCTTCCACGAGCTCATCGGCGCACCGATGCTCAGCTTCTACGACTGGTATGCCGATCTGCCACCAGCCAGCCCGCAAGTTTTCGGCGACCAGACCGATGTGCCTGAGTCGGGCGATTGGTTCAACTCGCAATACCTCATCATGTGGGGCACCAATGTTCCGCTGACCCGCACACCCGACGCCCATTTCATGACCGAGGCCCGCTACCACGGCCAGAAGGTCGTGGTGGTCAGCCCCGATTTCGCCGACAACACGAAGTTCGCCGACGACTGGCTGCGTGTGCAGCCGGGCACCGATGCGGCGCTGGCCCAGGCTATGGGCCATGTGATTCTCTCCGAGTTCCATGTGAAGCGCCGCGAGCCCATGTTCATGGACTACATGCGCCGCTATTCCGATTCGCCCTTCCTCATCGAGCTCACCGACGACGGCACCCAGACCGTGCCCGGCAAATTCCTCACCGCCGACAAGATGCCCGAGGGCACCACCTCACGCACCGACAACCAGAAGTTCCGTCCGCTGGTGCTTGATGCCGATGGTTCGGTGAAGGACCCCGGCGGCACGCTGGCCGATCACTACGGCGAGCAGGGCGCAGGCCATTGGAACCTCAACCTTGACGACGTCGATCCGGTGATGTCGCTCATGGACACCAGCGATTGGGAGCCCGTAGAGGTTGCCCTGCCCCGTTTCGACATGCCCAACATCGAGGGTGAGACGAGCCTTGGCGCCGGTGCTGTGACACGCGGCGTTCCAGCCAGGCGCATCAACGGGCATCTGGTCACCACCGTGTTCGATCTGTTGCTTGCCCAATATGCCGTGGGACGCGATGGCCTGCCCGGCGAGTGGCCCTCCGGCTACGACGACGCCTCGACTCCCGGCACTCCTGCCTGGCAGGAAGAGCTCACCGGCGTTCCGGCCGGCGCTGCCGAGAAGATCGGCCGCGAGTTCGCGCTCAATGCCATCGAATCCGGCGGCAAGTCCATGATCCTCATGGGCGCCGGAACCAACCACTTCTTCCATTCCGATCTGATCTATCGCACCTTCCTGGCACTCACCACGATGTGTGGCACCCAGGGCGTCAACGGCGGCGGCTGGGCACACTATGTGGGCCAGGAAAAGGTGCGTCCGATCACCGGTTTCGCCAATTATTCGTTTGCCCTGGACTGGCAGCGCCCGGCACGCCAGATGATCTCGACCGGCTGGTATTACCTCACCACCGATCAGTGGCGTTACGACGGCGCTCGCGCCGACGCCATGGCCAACCCGCTGAGCAATGAATCGTTCAAGGGCAAGACCACCGCTGACTGTCTGGTTGAGAGCGCCAAGCGCGGTTGGATGCCCAGCTATCCCACCTTCGACCGCTCGTCGCTGGAGCTGGGCAAGGCAGCCAAGGAATCCGGCAAGGCGCCGGGCGACTATGTGGCCGGCGAGCTCGCCGCCGGACGGCTCCATTTCGCCGCCGAGGACCCCGATGCCCCCGACAACATGCCGCGCATCCTGGCCAATTGGCGCACCAATCTGCTGGGTTCATCGGCAAAGGGCACCGAGTTCTTCCTGCGCCACATGCTTGGCACCGACAACGATGTGCAGGCAGAAGAACTGGACGCAGAGCATCGTCCGAGCACGATGACCTGGCGTGAGGACACCGGCAACGGCAAGCTCGATCTGATGTGGACCGCTGATTTCCGCAACACCTCCACCACGCTGCATTCCGATGTGGTGCTGCCGGCAGCCACCTGGTACGAGAAATACGATCTGTCGAGCACCGACATGCACCCCTTCGTGCATTCGTTCAATGCTGCGGTGAATCCGCCGTGGGAGGCCCGCACCGACTTCCAGACTTTCCAGGAGTTGGCACATCTGGTCTCACGGATGGCTGCCGAGCATCTGGGCACCCGGACCGACGCCGTGGCTGTGGCGCTGGGCCATGATTCACCCGACGAGATGGCCACCCCGGGCGGCATCCCCGACGCGGGAGACAGCTACATCCCGGGCGTCACCATGCCGAAGATCGTGGATGTGGAGCGCGATTACACCCAGATCGGCAACAAATTCGACACCCTCGGGCCGCTGCTCACTGATGCCGGAATGGCCACCAAGACGGTGAAGTTCAATCCCGACCGGGAGCTCGACGAGTTGGGCGAGCTGAACGGGCGGGCCGGAGCCGATCGTGGCGCCGGAGCCGGACGTCCTCTCGTGGACACTGACATCAAGGCTGCCGACGCGGTGCTGAAACTTTCGGGCACCACCAATGGGCGTCTGGCAACCCAGGGTTTCCACAATCTTGAGGGCCGCACCGGCACGAAGATGGCCGACATGGCCGCTGCCGATGAGGACAAGCGGATCAGCTTCGCCGACACCGCGATCCAGCCCCGTTCGGTGATCACCTCTCCGGAGTGGTCAGGCTCGGAACACGGCGGGCGGCGCTACTCGGCATTCGTGCAGAATGTTGAACGCATGAAGCCCTGGCACACGCTCACCGGACGTCCGCAGTTCTATCTCGACCACGACTGGATGATCGATCTGGGCGAGGCGATGCCGATCTTCCGGCCGCCACTCGACATGGCGCATCTGTACGGCGAGCAGGCGCTGGGCACCACGAGTCGTGGACCGAATGGCACCACCGAGGTGGCAGTGCGCTATCTCACGCCGCACAACAAATGGGCCATCCATTCGCAGTACTACGACAATCCACACATGCTCACCCTCGGCCGTGGCGGTCAGACGGTGTGGATGAGCCCGGCTGATGCGCAGCGCATCGGGGTGAGCGACAACGAGTGGATCGAGGCCCACAACCGCAATGGTGTGGTGACCGCCCGCGCGATCGTCTCGCACCGCATTCCCGAGGGCACGGTGTTCATGTATCACGCGCAGGAGCGCACCATGAACACACCGCTCAATGAGAGCACCGGCAAGCGGGGCGGCATCCACAATTCGCTGACCCGCATCATGATCAAACCGACGCATCTGATCGGCGGCTATGCGCAGCTGTCGTATGCATTCAACTATTACGGTCCCACCGGAAACCAGCGCGACGAGGTCACACTCATTCGCCGCCGCAGCCAGGAGGTGCAGTTCTGATGAAGGTCATGGCGCAGATTGCGATGGTGATGAACCTGGACAAGTGCATCGGGTGCCATACGTGCTCGGTCACCTGCAAACAGGTCTGGACCAACCGCGAGGGAACCGAATACATGTGGTTCAACAACGTGGAGACGCGCCCCGGTGTGGGCTATCCGCGCGGTTGGGAGAACCAGGACAAGTGGAAGGGCGGCTGGAAGCGCACCAAGAGCGGCAAGCTGGTGCCGCGCCAGGGTGGCCGCGCCAAGACACTGGGCACCATCTTCTCCAACCCGAACATGCCCGGCGTCGAGGACTACTACGAGCCGTGGACCTATGAGTACGACAAGCTGTTGAGCGCCCCGGCCAATTCGCGCAACATCCCGGTGGCCCGCGCCAAGTCAGCCACCGATGGCGAACACATCGACACCATCAAGTGGGGCCCCAACTGGGACGACGATCTGGGCGGCTCGATGGAGACCCTGGATTCCGATCCTGTGCTCAAGCAGATGAATCTGCAGGTGTCGAAGACCATCGAAGACTCGTTCATGTTCTACCTGCCACGCATCTGTGAGCACTGCCTCAATCCCACGTGTGTGTCGGCCTGCCCCTCGGGCGCCATGTACAAGCGCGCCGAGGACGGCATTGTGCTGGTTGATCAGGACCGTTGCCGGGGCTGGCGCATGTGCGTCTCGGGTTGCCCCTACAAGAAGGTCTATTTCAACCACAAGACCGGCAAGGCCGAGAAGTGCACGATGTGTTATCCGCGCATCGAGGTGGGCATGCCCACCGTCTGCTCCGAAACCTGTGTCGGCCGGCTGCGCTATCTGGGCGTGCTGCTGTACGACGCCGACAAGGTGTCATGGGCCGCATCGCAGAAGAACGAACAGGATCTCTACGCCGCGCAGCGCTCGATCCTGCTCGACCCGCATGATCCCGAGGTGGTTGCCCAGGCCCAGGCCAATGGCGTGCCACATTCGTGGATCGACGCAGCCCAGCAGTCACCGATCTGGGATCTCATCTCCACCTACGAGGTGGCGCTGCCCCTGCATCCGGAATATCGCACGCTGCCGATGGTCTGGTACGTGCCACCGCTCAGCCCGGTGGTTGATGCGGTGACCGCAAGCGGCAATGACGGCGAGAACCACAAGGTGCTGCTGTCGGCGATTTCGCAGATGCGCATTCCGCTGGACTATCTGGCCGGTCTGTTCACGGCCGGCGACACCGCTCCGGTGGAACGTTCGCTGCGCAGGCTTGCCGCAATGCGTTCGTACATGCGCGATGTGTTCATGGACAATCCGGGCGACGAGTCGATCCCGGCAGCCGTGGGCATGGACGGTGAGACGGTGCAGAAAATGTACCGGCTGCTCTCGATTGCCAAGTACGACGATCGCTATGTCATTCCCACCACCCATCCCGAGATGCCGCGCGGCATCACCGAGTTGGAGGGCTGCCCGGTCAGCTACGACGTAGAGGCCTTCCATGGCGGCATGACCCCCGGCGCCAGCGGCCACACCCCGAGCGGACGAACACTGCCGCTTGAGGTGATCTGATGAGCACCGAGGTCGGCTTTCCCGGCATTCCGGTGAAGGGCATGGTGAAAACCACCGACAACCAGCGTCGCGTGGTGCGGATGGCGTGCTCGCTGCTGTTGGTCTATCCCGACGCCCCTGCCAGCAGTCGTACCGCAGACGGCAGTGCCGCTGATGGCACCGCAGCTGGTGGCGAGCAGAGTTTCGCCGACAAGCTGGCCGCCGTGCGCATGGAGCTCGATGGCCTGCCCGCCGCGATTGCCGAGGAATTCACCGCATTCTGCGATGCAGCCGATCAGATGGGGCTGCGGGCGCTGCAGGAACACTACGTCGAGACCTTCGACCAGCGCCGCCGCTGTGCCCTGTCACTCACCTATTTCACCCATGGCGACACCAGGGGGCGCGGCCAGGCCCTGCTGGCCTTCCGTGAGGCCCTGCGCGAGGCCGGTTTCGACCAGGCCCGTGAAGAACTGCCCGACTATCTGCCGGTGGTGCTGGAGCTGTGCGCGCTCGACGAGACCGGCACCGGCGAGGGCCTGTTGTCCGTCAACCGTGAGGGCATCGAGGTGATCCGCACCGCATTGCGTTCGGCGCACTCGCCCTATGCGCATCTGTTGGAGGCTCTGATCCGCACCATGCCCGAGGCCGACGAGAAGACCTTGGCCGCCTATCAGGCCCTCATCGAGCAGGGCCCACCAACCGAGTTGGTGGGCGTCGGAAATCTCGACGCTGTTCCCTCGCCATTCTCCGGCGCGCAAGCGGGCATTCCCAACCAGTTTTCCGGCGCGCAAGCGGCCGGAGGCCCCAGCCCAACGACCAGCCCCTCGGCGCATTAGGAGAGGTGATCGTCATGTCCGTTGTCGAAATGCTCCTGTGGGTGGCCCTGCCCTATCTGGCCATCGTGATGCTCATCGGTGGGCTCATCTGGCGTTATCGCACAGACAAATTCGGCTGGACCAGCCGCTCGTCCGAATGGAATGAGCGCGGCATCCTGCGTTGGAGCTCGCCGCTCTTCCACTTCGGCATCCTGTTCGTGGCGGCCGGCCATGTGGTGGGTCTGGCGATCCCAGAGTCGTGGACCGAAGCCGTGGGCGTCTCGGAGGAGATGTACCACCTGGGCGCCACAGCCCTCGGCTCGTTGGCAGCCATTGCCACGATCATCGGTCTGCTGGGCCTGCTCTATCGCCGCATCGTGGTGAAATCGGTGCGGTTGCGCACCACGAAGATGGACCTGGTCACCTACATCGGGCTTGTGATCGTCATTGCGTTGGGCACCACGGCAACGGTGATGACCCAGGTGTTCGGTGATCCGGGCTACAACTACCGCGAGACCATCTCGGTGTGGTTCCGCTCGATTCCCACATTCAATCCGCAACCCGAGCTGATGGCCGGTGTGCCGCTGGCATTCCAGATGCACATCGTGGCGGGAATGCTGCTGTTCTGCCTGTGGCCGTTCACCCGTCTGGTGCACGTGTTGTCGGCACCGGTGGGCTACACCACCCGTCCTCACGTCGTCTATCGTTCCCGCAAGGCCGAGGTGGCTGCTGCTGCCAAGCCGCGCGGTTGGTGAGCGCCATGACCCCCGAACCCGTTGATCTTGGCGCCCCCGCGAGCAAGGACAACTCACTGCTCAGCACCATGACCCGGCTCACCGGGGCTCAGTACGCCATGCTTGCCCGCATCACCGCGCACGATGAGCCGGTGACGGTGATAGAGCTCTCCGACGAGATGCAGCGCCATGCCAGCTCGATCCGCGGCGTGCTCGATGTGTTGGTGAAGCTGGGGCTGGTGACCGCCCAACCGTTGCCGAGCTCGAAGCGGGGACGTCCGTCAATTGGCTACACGGCGGTGATTCCCGGCGGCGCCGAGTTCCCCGCCCAGATGTTCACCGAAGTCACCGGCGCTTTCTTCGACTGGCTGCGCAACAACGTGGACAACCCCGACCATGCCGCCCGCTCGATCGGACGCCAGTGGGGCGACTCCGCGGTGGGCATGATGCGGGTGCCCGATCACAAGAATTTTTCCTCGACCATGCCGGGTTTTCGTCTTGAAGACCATATGGAAAAAATCCGCATGTTCATGAACATCTTTGCCATGGGGGCGTCCATCGAGCCCACCAGGCCCACCACCCTGGTGCTCACTTCAGCACCATTCACCGATCAGGTGAATCCGGACCCCTTGGCACTGGAGATGCGACGCGGCATGGTGGAACAAGTGATTTCGCGCACCACCTGCGACGACGTCACCGCTAGCTACCTCCCCGGCCCGGGCACCCATGCCGAGCTGATCCTCACCAAGACCACTGCTGGTCAGAAAGAAATCTCCATGATCAAGGTCCGATATTTCGCGGCTGCCGCAGAAGCGGCCGGGTCAGATGATGAGCTGATCGAGCGCGAAGAGCTTGGCTCGTCACCCGACACCCAGCCGAGTCTGGGCGAGCTCACCGCCTTCCTTGCCACACGTCATGAGGGGCTCGGAAAGGTGCTGGACGTGTCCAGCTTCCTGGTGAACGAGCGCCCCGCCAAGGCCGATGTGATGCTTCCCGACGACGCCACCGTCGACGTGCTGCCGCCCTTTGCCGGTGGCTGATCAGGGCGTAGTGCCCCATCAGTTCGCACAGCCCTCTCGGGAGATCCCATGACCGACATCAATTCCGGCGTCACGCTGCAAGCCCTTGACGCCAACATCCTCACCCAGGCTGCACAGCACCCGCGCGCCGGCGCTGTGGTCACCTTTGCCGGTGTCGTGCGCAATCACGACGCCGGCGATTCGGTGAATGCCATTGAATATTCGGCCCATCCCACGGCCGGCGCAATCCTCGGTGAGATCGCCACCGAGATGGCCGGCCGGCCCGGGGTGTGGCATGTGGAGGCTTGGCATCGCATCGGACATCTCGATGTGGGTGATGTGGCCATGGTTGTGGTGGTTTCGGCCGAGCATCGCGGACAGGCGTTCAGCGCCACCAGCGATCTTGTTGACGAGGTGAAGAAGCGGCTGCCGGTGTGGAAGAACCAGGAGCTCACCGACGGCAGTCATATGTGGTCTGGCATCAACTGATGGGCGTCCGGATTCCCCTGCACAATGTGCCTGTGGTGCGCAGCGAAACTGACCCTGCGCTGGAACGTCACCGCCGTAATTGGATCGTGCCCGGCATCGGACGTGAAGGCCAGGCGCGACTTGAGGCGGCGCGTGTGCTCGTGGTGGGTGCCGGTGGGCTCGGATCGCCGCTGCTGCTCTATCTCACGGCTGCCGGGGTGGGCACTCTGGGCGTCTGTGATTCCGATGTCGTGGAGCTCGCCAATCTTGCCCGCCAGTTGTTGCACGGCGAGGCCGATGTGGGCATGCCCAAGCCTCAGTCGGCGGCCAAGCAGCTGGGCATGCTCGATTCGCAGGTGAAGATCGAGCAGTATCCCCATGTCACCCGCGAATTCCTTGATGCCCATGGTTCCGAGTGGGATCTGGTGGTGGACTGCACCGACAATTTCGCCGCCAAATATCTGGTGGGTGATTGGTGCGCCGAATCGGGCGTGCCCTTTGTCTGGGGCACCGTGGTGGGCATGAGTTTCCAGGTCTCGGTGTTCTGGTCGAAGCCGCCGGCCGGCGTTCCCGTCACGAAGCTGCGGATGCTGCATCCCGACATGCCGGCGCCCGGCACAACCCCGGCAAGCCCCAAGGTTGGCGTGCTGGGTCCGGTGGTTGGTCAGACCGGCACTGCGCAGGCCACTGAAGTGGTGAAGCTGCTCACAGGTGTGGGCGAGCCACTGATCGGCAAGGCGCTGGTGGCTGATGTGGCGCGCAATCGCTACACAACGCTCACTTTCGCTGCCGTGGGCGATTCTGCGAAGGACGCGCAGTGAGCGCTCGCAAGCACGGCTCCCACCATGAGGGCTCTGCCCTGACGGTTGCGGAGCACCGCATGCTGGTGGAAACTCAGCTTTCACCGCTACCACCGGTAAGCTGCCCGATTCTTACGGCCGATCCCCGTGATGGTGCGCTGGGCACGATATTGGCGGCCGACATCACCGCGAAGCTGGCCGTTCCGCCCTTCACCAATTCGGCCATGGACGGGTTTGCCGTCCGTTTTGAAGATATTGAGCACGGCACCACGCTCCCCGTGGCTGGCGACATCCCGGCCGGCGACACCGTTCCCCACGAGCTGGTCGCTGGCACTGCCTGGCGCATCATGACCGGCGCTCGGATGCCGGCTGGAGCCGACACCGTGATCAAGGTGGAACACACCGATCATGCGCCGGGCACCAGCCAGGCACCGTCGTCAGTCACCATCGTCGAGGCGGCAGAGGTCCGCGAAGCCGGGCCGGGCGCCACTGTGCGCCATGCCGGCGAAAACGTGCAGCCCGGTGATCCGGTGCTACCTGCGGGAACCCTGCTCGATGCCGCGGGTTTGTCGGCAGCAACGTCTGCGGGTTACCGCGAGTTGTTGGTGCATCCGGCTCCACGTGTCGGTGTGATTGCCACCGGCACAGAGCTTGTCGACGCCGGTTCAGCGCTGGCTGCGGGCCAGATTCCCGATTCCAATTCCGTGCTGCTGCAGGGTCTGGTGAACCAGGCCGGCGGCCGGGTGGTGGCGATGGTGCGCAGCAATGACGATCCCGACCATCTGCGGGCTGCCTTGGCCGGTTGGCACGATGTTGATCTGGTGTTCACCGCCGGAGGCATTTCTGCCGGGGCCTATGAAGTGGTGAGGCAGGTGCTCGCCAACCAGAATCCGGGCGGCACATCCTCTGCGCAGGGTGCTCCCACCGTCGACTTTCATCATGTGGCCCAACAGCCGGGCGGTCCCCAGGGCATCGGCCGGGTGCGGGTCGGCAGCGGGCGGACCGCCTGTGATGTGCCTGTGTTGTGTCTGCCGGGAAATCCGGTGAGTGTTTTCGTGAGCTTCGCGGTCTACGGCGCCGGGGCCATCGCCATGCTTGCCGGGCGCGCCGTGTCCACCGAACCCGACAACTTTGAGGTCGCGGCGGGGTCCGAGTGGGATTCGCCCGGGTCGAAGGTGCAATTCATGCCACTTGCGCTGAGTCGGAACACCAGCCATGTGGAGGTGCCCACTGCCACGCCCATCCACCGGCTCGGTTCACGGTCCCATCTGGTGGCCTCGCTGCCGCTGGCTGACGGCCTGGGCGTGGTGCCCGTGGGCGTGGATCATGTGGCGGCCGGTGACCGGTTGCGTTTCATTCCCACCCGCGTCGGCATGGCTCGTCCGGCACGGCCCACCCAGCCGGCTCCCACGGGGCTCAACGCCCCAGCGTCAACATCCACCGAGCAAGGACGGCAATGACCACTCCTGATTCCGGCAGTCCCAAGGATGCCGCGCCCACCTTCACCCATCTGCGTGCCGATGGCACGGCCTTCATGGTTGATGTGACCGCCAAGACACCCACCGTGCGCGAGGCGACAGCGGTGGCCAGGGTCGATTGTTCGCCGGCGATCATGGACGCCCTGCGTTCGGGTTCGGTGCCGAAGGGCGATGTGTTGGCGGTGGCGCGGATTGCCGGCATCCAGGCAGCGAAGCACACCCCCGATCTGTTGCCGCTGGCCCATGTGATCGGTGTGCATGGCACCGAGGTTGATCTGGAGCTTCTTGATGACGGCGTGGCCATCAGCGCCACGGTGCGCACCGCCGACCGCACCGGCGTGGAGATGGAAGCCCTCACAGCAGCGACGGTCGCAGGTCTTGCCGTGGTTGACATGGTGAAGGGCGTCGACCGCATGGTCGCCATCCGTGAGGCCAAAGTGGTGCACAAGGCCGGTGGACGCTCGGGTGACTGGACGAGACCCCTAGGGTCTCGTCCGCGGGAATCTTGAACAAGCAACTCTCAGACCACCCCAATTGTTTTGCAAAAGGGGGTTTTGACATACGCTGTCCAGATGAGGACGAAGATCGCCCGCCAAGCCAGACGCCACAAGATTGGTAAAGGCCACATCACAGCAGTCATGGCGAGCGATCCTGTCGAGGCAACTCGACCCAATGGCGAAACCGAACTGAGTTGGATCGCGCCCGACGACCGTGGAATCGAGCTGGAGATCATCGCCGTCCTCACCACGGATGACCGAACTGGGGCGCCGATCCTCCTGGTAATTCATGCAATGCCCACTGCCCTCAGAGAAAGGAACTGACCATGGTAACTCACCGAATCAACCTCGGCAGCAAGGGGATCGTTGACATCGATGATGCAGATATCAAAGACATCGACCTGGACAAGGAAGTTGTGTATTTCGAGGGCGAACGACTCACCGAGGCGAAGGCTGCGGAACTCAGCAAGCAAATCCGCGACCGCGTCGAAGCTGCTCGTCGAGAACAGGCACAACGTGACGGCGCCAAGGGCGGCCGTCCTACTGTCGATGCTGACGGCGCACCGTCAGTGGCATTGGGTGCACGCGTTGCTCCTTCGACGAAAGCTCGACTGAAGGCCCAGGCCGAAGCACAAGGTCGCACTGCCGCTGACCTCATCCGTGAGGCACTCGATGAATATCTCGACCGCGCTTCTTGATTCATCGCATGCAGCCGCTGGACCATGCCCGCTCGGCATGACCCACCGCAATCAACGCGTGTGGTCCCCGCCCTGCAGCTGATCGATCACGTGGGGCACCAACGGCCCCACCACCGCCACGGCATCACGCACTCCTCCGGTGGAGCCGGGGGCGTTCACCACCAGGGCGGCACTTGGGCCGTGACCGGTGACACCCACCAATCCCCTGCTCAGCAGCGCATTGGGCACCTTCTCGGCACCTCGACGGCGGATTGCATCGGCAACGCCGTCCAAGCGCGAGGCAAGCAGCGGCGCGGTTGCCTGGGGTGTGACATCGCGGGGTGCAACACCGGTGCCGCCGGTGGTGAACACCAGGCGCGCGCCTTCCGCGATGGCGCGGGCAATGGCGTCGGCAACCGAGTCGATGCCGTCGGGCACCACCATCGGTGCCGGGGCAGCCAGGCCGTGACCTGCCAGCAGTTCAACGGCCAGTGGGCCTGAGCGGTCCTCGGCCTGGCCTGCGGCGCAGCGATCGGAGACAGTGATCACGGCTGCTGGAATAGAAGCTGCCATGGTCAGGCCAGCGCTGCCGAGTTCATCTCGGCGGGCACATTGGCCCCGAAACCGAGATCGATCAGGGTTGCCCGGATGCGTTCGGTGGCGGCATCCAGCTCGTCACCCGGCACATCCTGACGGGCATTGGCGAAGCTGAGCTCGGCCTCACCCCAGGCCGGCAGCACGTGCATGTGCATGTGGTCGATCTCGAAGCCAGCGATCAGCAGCGCAGCGCGCGGTGCATCAAATGCCTGCTCACAGGCTTGCCCAATGATCTTGGCAACATGCATCAGATGGGCCAGCAGCTCGTCATCAGCGGCGGTGTACTTCGGCACCTCGGCCCGTGGCACCACGAGCATGTGACCGTCGGTGATCGGCGCGATGGTGGCGAAGACGACGCAGCTCTCGTCGGCCCAGGCGAAGCGTCCGGGGATCTCGCCATTGATGATCTTGGTGAACAAAGTGCTCATGGTTAACATCGTGGCACGCTTGCGGTACACGAGCGACAGGGGTGGCACGCTTGCGGTACACGAGTGACAGGGGCGGCACGCTTGCGGTACACGAGTGACAGCGATGGCACGCTTGCGGTGCACCGGAAACAACAGCGGCACGCTTGCGGTGTCCACCCACAACCCCGAGGAGGCGGCATGAGGCGCAGTTCGCTCGTCATCGCTGCCATCTGTTTGCTGGGCACTCTTCTGACTGTGCGTCGCGGGCGACGCCGCCGGGATGCCGCGCTGTGGAGCACCGCGATGGAGACCGCAGCGCAGCCCGATCCACGCCCCGCAGAGCGCGCATAGCTACAGAGCGCGCTTAGTTTCCACGTCGAGTGCCCTCAGCTCACGAGCGGAGTTTCCTCCCTCGTGCCCATCTCCCAGTCGAGCATGAGCAGATGTCCCGATCCGTTCACCGCAATGGCGCTGGGGTTGCGCTCGGCAACCACCTGACGGCCCTTGTAACGCGGATAGTCGTGTGAGACGGGGTGGCCGTCCACATGGAAGCTGCCCTTCCAGTCGAGCCAGGCCCGTCCATAGGGCATGCGCACATTGAGTCGCTTGCCGCGCAGCCCCACGCGATATCGCTTGAGTTCGTCGGTGAACTCGGTGAGCGTGGCAAATTCGCGGGCGTCGCCGAGCACCACCACATAGCCGGTGCGCACACCCCGCTGCACCACCTCAGTTTCGCTGTTCAGATAGAGCCGTGAGCTGGCCACCACGCCGATGTAACTGTTGGCCTTCACACCGGCCACCCAGGTGGTGCCCACCCTGGTGTCGTCGAAGGAGGCAAAGGGGAAATGGATGTGGGTGAAGTGCCGACGTGGACCCTCGAAATGACCACGCCGTCCGGCAAGGTCGTATTGCACCAACAGCAGGTTGTCGCGTTGGGCAATGTCGGGATTCACCCCATTGCCCACCCACACGCTCGACAGCTCAGCGGTGGTGGTCGGCGGTGTCGCGGGACTTTCGGGGCCGAAGGGCGAACAGACCAGACGGTTGGTCGGGTGGTTGCCGAACACCGAGATGCCGCCGGGCAGACTTGCCTGCCACAGATTCTGCTGGTCACCGAACTCGCCGGGGTGATAGCGCTGGGCGCTGCTCAGCAGATAATCCGGCGTGCGGAAGGTCTGCACATTGGCGCGTTGCATGGCCATTCCATCGGTCACCGGACGCAGCAGCCGCAATGCCGTGCTGCGGAAGGGAGCAGGCACCCGCATGATGTCGGCGATCCGCGGCAGCAGATGCTCGGCCGAACTCTTGGCACCCTTACGACGGGTCAGCGCGGTGACGGCCGCATCCGGCGCGGTGAAGGCCTGCATGCCCCACCAGAAACGGGTGAGGGCATCGGCTGATTTACGCGGGAATTGCGGATGACCGGCCAGCGCCTGGCGCACCTCGTCAACACCAAGCCCTTGTGAGGTGAGCACCCGGGTGGTGTCGATGGCGGCGATCTCGCGGATGGCTGCCGGCACCCGATAGCGCTCACGGCACAGGAAGATCGCATTGAGTTGGTCGCAACTCACCCGGACACGCTTGGCGCCTGAGCCATCAGCGTCGTCGGCGTTCATGCTTTCCGGACTCATATTTTCCGGACGTAGGGCTGCATTGATGATCGCCTGTGCCGCCGACCGTTCGGGATGCTGACGCAGCAGGGGCGAAACCCGGGCCGATGCTGCTGCGAAATGCCCGTCGAATTGGTGCAGGGCAATATCGGTGA
Organism: uncultured Propionibacterium sp.; assembly: GCA_964293265.1. Taxonomy (GTDB): domain Bacteria; phylum Actinomycetota; class Actinomycetes; order Propionibacteriales; family Propionibacteriaceae; genus Propionibacterium. Next base: position 8,248 of record CAXYYR010000009.1, on the reverse strand, counting down.
ACAGCAGGTCCAGCACCATGGAGGCGCGCAGCGCCAGATCGGGATCGTCGCAGTGGTCCACCAGCAGGGTGAGGGCAACAATATTGACCGAATAGCTGTTGATCGACAGCCATTCGCTGAAGCCGAAACGGAATCGATCACTCAGCCAGCTCATGATCGTCAACCGGGCCTTGCCCATGTGCCGGTGGCCGGGGGCGTCATCGTCGGTGAAAATGGTCTCAGGGAATTCACGTCCGGCAAGATATTCACACACCGCAAAGGTGATCTGGCGGCTCTCCGACCAAGTGCGCACAGAATCGAATCCGGACGTGGCGAAGTCATAGTGATAGCCGAGAATCACCGACTCGACGCGGGCCCGTTGTGACTTATCCATGTGCTCATTGCTCTGGAACCAGGCCTTCAACAACAGCAGAAGCCGCTGATCGGAAAGATGGTGGTTGGCCTCGATCTGGGCGCACAGTTTTTCGACGACACCGGGTTCATAGCCCTGCTCACCCAGACGCGGCCAGCGCAGGGACTCCGGCGTCGGCACTGTGGCCGGAATGTCGAGGGCTGTCATATTCCTCCATATGAGCTGTGCTGCCACGCAATGGGTGCGCGGGTCATGCCAAAACGTTATGAAATGCCATGTTACGCACTTTCGCCGCCCCAATGAATAGCCGAAGAACTGCGTCGTTTATGCTCACGCGCCCGGCTTTTGCCCCGTACGGGGCCGCTGGCACCTAGGCTAGCAACGCCATGGTTTCCACCCCGACAACTGGGCATCCCAAACCCAGTCCCACCGAGACAGATGGCATTGCCATGTCCTGGCGTTGGGACATGGCATTGATTGCGCTGCTGGTTGTGGGCACGAGTTTCTGGGGCGATCTGGCGCATGGCGGCCCCGGTGGTCGCGGACAGGGGCACTATCTGGCGCCGGTGGTCACGTCACTGGCCATGACATGTCCGGTTTTTCTCCACAAGCGGCGTCCGCTGGTGATGCTGGCGGTGGTCTCGGTGGCCGGTCTGGTGCAGTGCGTCACGGTGCCCGGGCCCACGGCGTCGCTGGTGGCAGTGCCGATCGTCGCCTATCTGGTGGCGAAGGGGGTCAGCGGCCCGGGCTCTCGTCTGGTGCTGCTGAGCGGGGCAACCGGGGCACTCCTCGGGCCGCTACGGTGGACCGGACCCCCCGAGCTCGGAGTGCCCAATTTTTCCGACTGGCGCATGCTCGTGCTGCTGGTCGCTGTGTGTTTCTCGGCGGTGCTCGTGCCCTATCTCATCGGACGCCGCCTTCGTGACGCCGATATCTCCACCGTGGAGCGGGCCCGAGCAGCCCAGGACCGTTATGTGTCTGAGCTTGTGGCTCGCGAGGAACGCTCCCGCACCATCGAAGCCCGGGTGCGCAATGACATTGCCCGCGAGCTGCACGATGTGGTCGCCCACTCACTGAGCGTGATCATTGTGCAGGCCGAGGGCGGCAAGGCCATGGCCCGCAAGAACCCCGCAGTGGGCGCCCAGACCCTGGACACGATTGCCGAAACCGGACGCGAGGCGCTGTCACAGATGCGTCGCATGGTGGGTGTGCTGCGTGCTGGCCCCGATGGCAGCGAATGGGCTCCCCAACCGGGCCTGGACGACATTGCCGAGCTTGTGACACGCGCCGGTTCAAGGGTGAGCCTCAAGGTGCACGGCGCCCAGCCGACGGTTCCTGCAACAGTGGGGCTGGCCACCTATCGGGTGGTGCAGGAGGCACTCACCAATTTCTTCAAGCATGCCGGGCCCAGGGCCAGTTGCCGGGTGGAGATCAGCTACACCGAGGCGACCATCAAGCTCGACATCATCGACAATGGAGATGGTTCCAAGGCCTTCAATGATGGGGTGGGCAATGGCGTCAAGGGAATGCGGGAGCGCGTCACCGCAGCCGGCGGCGAGCTGAGCGCCCGGGCCCGGCGCACCGGCGGATTCCAGGTGTCGGCAGTGTTGCCCACGCGCACTGATGAGGGAACGGCCCCGCTATCGTGAACGTCCAACGGCAAGGAGTGGCATGACAGGGCAGATCACCGTCTTTCTGGCAGACGATCAGGAATTGGTGCGCAGCGGATTCCGCATGCTCATTGACGCCGAGGACGACATGGCCGTGGTGGGTGAGGGCGTCGACGGCGCCGACACGGTGCACCAGGTGGAGGCATTGCGTCCCGACGTGGTGTTGATGGACATCCGCATGCCCGGCATGGATGGCGTGGAGGCCACCAAGCAGGTGATGGCACTCGGGCCGAAGAAGGCCGCCGAGGCCGGCAGCATCCCGATGGGCACCACATCGGGCCCGATCCTTGGCGCCACCAACACCACGCGGGTGCTTGTGCTCACCACCTTTGACTTGGACGAATATGTTTTCGCAGCCCTCAAGGCCGGTGCCTCGGGCTTCTTGTTGAAGGACACCCGACCGGCCGATCTGCTGACTGCCATCCGCACAGTGGCCGCCGGTGATTCGGTGGTTGCCCCGAGCGCCACCCGTCGGTTGTTGGATCATGTGGCCTCCGGATTGCCCGAGCACGTGGGCCAGACCGATGAGCGTCTGTCGGTGCTCACCGACCGGGAGCGCGAGGTCTTGGTGGAGGTGGCCAAGGGCGCCACGAACACCGAGATCGCCGCCAATCTGTTCATGGCCGAGGGCACGGTGAAAACCCATATAGGACGGTTGCTGTCGAAGCTCCACATCCGCGATCGCGTGGGTCTGGTGCTCTTCGCCTATCAGACAGGGCTGGCCAATACTCCCTGATCGGCGGACAACACCCGATCACACTCGGACAACAGTGGCCCTGGCCCGGACAACATCCCCGCACACACCTGCCCAGCAGGCTGGTGGGCGAGGAGGTCACCATGACCACAGAAACCCGTCAGCCTGCAGAAACCCGCCAGCCAGCACCATTGGGATATCTGACGCTGCATCCCGCGGAGCCCGAAGGGCCAGCGCACCCGCAGAAGCGCCAGCACGCTGCCAGGAACATGTCACCGGCACAGCCAGGCAGCGATCATGTTCTGCTGAGTCTGTGCCGCGAATGGGGTGTGTGGCGCGCCCGCAAGGTGCCCGGGAGCTGGCGGTTGGGCTGCCCTGCCCTGGCTCTGGCCACCACCCTTGACGACGCCATGTCGCTTGCCTGCGACGACGAGGTGGCGCAGTTCCTGCTCTGTGCTGCGCAGGGCGGAGACCAGGCTGCCGCACGGCTGCTCACCCAGGCGCTGTTGCCCCGTCTCGGGGCCCAGGCACAGCGCGATGGGCGTCACGAGCTGGGCGATTATGTCTCCACGATGTGGGAACTGATCCATCGTTTCCCCATTGAGCGCCGTCATCATGCAGTGGCCACCAATCTGGTGCTCGACTGCAGGAAACAACTGACCCGGGCAGACGGCCACGAGCTGGTCTGGGGTGACCCTCCGGAGCCCCCGACACCACCAGTCACCACCAACCGCAGGCAGGCCGCGGTGATCATTGATCTGGCCACCCGCAGGGGCTATCTCACCGGGCCAAATGCTGCTGTGGTGCGCAGTGTCTATGTCGACGGGCTGTCGGGGCGGGAGGCTGCCGGTCGTCATGCGATTTCGGAGGATCTGGTGCGCTATCGCTGCAGTTCATCACTACGCCGACTGCGTGCCCATGTCGATGAGCTGAGGGCAGCCTGAGAACCCGGCCATCACGGGCAGGGAGCCCTGCGTCCCCATGGCCTGACACGCCCAGTTGATCTCAGCAATCTCAACCCTTCATCGAGACTCATTCACGCTTGTGAGGGCGTCTGAAAGCGCGGTGAGGGCCAATCTGAGAAGCAATTCTCATGTTGTCCTCATCTGTGTGTAGTATCGGACCAACGCTGAGAGCTGAAGCATCACTCATTTTGGCCGATCACCACTCCGGGGAGACCCGGAAACCGGACTTCTCCGGGGCGACGAGCCAGATCTGGGCAGAGCCGGATCGCAGCGGATGTGAGGGTCTTCGGGCCTTCACCCATAGACGCCCAGGGGGCTGTTGGGGGTGACCAGCAGCCCCTTGGTGCTTGTTCTGGGCAGTGCATTCTTCACTACAGTGCTTGTTGAGTCAGTGCTTGTTGAGTGCTGTGCATCCCGAGGAGTGTGTGTGGAGTTCACCCAGCGCCTGAAGCGCCTGTGGCGTCATCGGTCATTCCGCCAGCTCACCCTCGTTCGACTGTTCTCGCAGACCGGCGATGGCACCGTGCAGATCGGCATGGCCTCCTATCTGCTGTTCAGCCCGCAGAGCCAGACGAGCGCCTGGGCCGTGGCCGGTGTGCTTGCGCTCACGATGCTCCCCTATTCGCTTGTCGGGCCGTTCGTGTCATTGGCCCTTGACCGTTTCCCGCGCCAGCGCATCTCGCTGAGCGTTGACGTGGTGCGCACCATCAGCTCGGTGATCCTGGCAATGATGATCGCCAACCACCTCACCGGCGCAGGCAGCCAGGTGGCGCTGATGTTCATCCTGCTGGTGATGCTCAGCCTCAATCGCTTCTCGCTTGCCGGGCTGTCGGCCGGGCTCGCCTACACGGTCGATGACGACGAATACCTCGATGCCAGCGGCATCATGCCGATGATCGGCCCGGTGGGCATGGTTGTTGGCGGTGGCACGGCCGGCGCCATCCGACTCTTCGCTGCCGAGGCACTTGGTGTGGACGGCGCGAATGCGCTCATCTTCGGTGTCAGTGGCCTGTTCTTCATCGGCTCGGTGCTGTGCTGCTCGCGTCTGACGAAGCGGGGCCTGGGCCCTGATGCCCCCGACACCCGCGGCTCGGTCAAGGATGTGCTGGCGGGTCTCGGCGATGGCATGCGTCACCTGGCGGCTCGCAAGCCGGCCTGGTTGGCGCTTGCCGCCCAGATGATTGTACGCATCGGCTACGGCCTTCTCATTGCCTTCATCATCGTGATCTACCGTCACCATTTCTATGCCGAGCCCGATCGGTTGAACCTGGCAATCGCCGGCATCGGCATCTGGTTCCTGGTCAGCGGCATCGGCTTTGCGCTGAGTGGCTTCACCTCGGTGCCGATCGCCAATCGCATCGGCGTGCGCCGCTGCATCATCGCGATGTTGGCGGTGATGGGGCTGTCGCAGGCCATCGTGGGCACGATCTTCTGGCCGCCCGCGCTGGTGGTCAATGGCTTCATCATCGGTGTGGCGGGCCAGTCGGTGAAGGTGCAGGTGGACACGGTGATCCAGGCGCACATTGCCGATTCCTATCGTGGCCGCGTCTTCACCATCTACGACGTGGGCTACAACATCGCCACAGTGCTGGGTGCGGTGATTGCTGCGGTGGCGCTGCCTGCTGATGGCGTGAGCGCACCGGTGACCATCGGCGCCGGAGTGATGTATCTGGTGGCGGCACTTGCTTTCGCCATTGCCTCCCATTCGCTGGGCAATGCCACCTTCAACAAGGGCACCCGGGCGCGCACGGTGATCGGCGATGCCGGCAGCAGCACCACTGATGGCAAGCCCAGCTCTGGCGCTGGCGCTGCCTCCGGGACTGGCACTGCCCCCGGAGCTGGTGCTGACCTCGGAGCAGGCAGCGACACTGAAGCTCCGGGTCGATGAACTACATCTTTTCGTCGGCCTTCACCATGTTCCTGGTGATGGATCCGCTGGGCAATATTCCGCTGTTCCTCACCGCGCTGCGCCCGGTGGCACCCGAACGGCGTCAGAAGGTGTTGGCCCGCGAGCTGCTGATCGCCCTGGTGATCATGGTGATCTTCCTGCTTGCCGGACGAGGCCTGCTGGCGATTCTGCATGTCACCCAGCCGGCACTGGCCACTGCTGGTGGACTCATCCTGCTGCTCATTGCCGTGCGCATGATGTTCCCGACACCGCAGAAGTCGTTGCGGGAACGCACTTTCGATGAGCCCCTCATTGTGCCGTTGGCAGTGCCCTATACGGCTGGGCCCTCGGTGCTTGCCATCGAGGTGATTCTGATCAACCAGTCGCCCGATGCCATGCCGGCATTGCTGGCGGCGGTCGGGCTGGCGTGGCTGCCCACTGCGATTGTGCTGTTCTTCGCCGGCTATCTGCATCACTGGTTGGGTGAGCGTTTCCTCACCGCCATTGAGCGTCTGATGGGCATGATCCTCATCATCGTGGCCACCCAGATGCTCATGGGCGGCATCAAGGACTTCTTCGGTTTCTGATCCGGTTGGGCCTGCCCCAGGCGTGCCTGTCGCGTACTGAGTGCTTGCACGTCAGGCCTGCCCGACACAGCTTGGGTGCTTGTGTCTCAGGCCAGCCGGACACGAGCCTGGCCCTCCACCACTTCCTGCAACAGCTGCACTGTCTCGGCCTGCAGGTCCACCCCGAGCAGGCGTGCCTGGCGGGTGATGTGGAGCACCAGCCGCTCGGCCTCACCCCGGTTGCCCGCCAGATGTTCGGACCGCAGTCTCAGCCGCAGCAGCATCTCGTCCTCCGGTGATGCCGCAAGTGCCCGCGAGACGGCCCACCGGGCCAGGTCGAGATCATGGCGCTCAAGGGCTCGTTCGCCCAGGCAGGCTCCGATGTCGCGGATCACGCTGATCATGTCGGTGCGCAGTTCTTCGGCCCAGGCCCATTCGCCCGGGGCGGCGTCGGCAAGTGGAGCTCCGCGCACCATCGACAGTGCCGCGATGAGCGCATCGTCACTCACCTGGTTCACGCCCGGGGCCACCATGAGTTGCAGTTGTTCCCAGTCGGAACTGACTGCCGGATGCAGCGCGATATGGCCGCCATAGGCCTCCGGCAGATAGGCCTCACCGCCCGGGGCTTGCCCCAACCAGCCACGCAACCTCGACATATTGGACCGTCTGGTGGTGTCGGCAACGAGCAACTCACGGGTCATGTGCACGGCATTGGAGCCCGGATGCGCCAGAATCCATGCGCAGTATTCCTGGCACTGCCGCAAGGCCCGCTCGGGCGTGCTGCCTTGGGCATTCACCAGCTCAACCGGGCCGAGAAGTTTGAGGAAGGGAGCGGCGGGAAGCGCTGACACGGGGGGGCTCCTCGGGTGACGCATCGGGTGGCACTGTGAGTGACACATTGAAGGACGCAGTGGGTGACACAGTGGATGACGCAGTGGGTGACACAGCGGGTGGGTTGATGGGTTTGATCGGGCTGGGGTCCGGGCCCGTGATGGGCGGCTGATCGTCCCGCCACCACCATGCTGGTTCGTGGGCATCGTCTCCGGCGGCCCCGAGCATTTCGGCGATGGCTCGCCGTGCCGGGGGCATCACCAGATCTGGGGTGAATTCCAGATCGCCCCAGCGTGCCCAATCATCGGACATCTCCATTGCCGCCTCTCCGGCGCTCGGTGTCACCACAGCGATTCCGAGGCGTTGCAGCAGTCCGGGATCAGCCCGTGCCTCGGTTTCCATGAGTAACACCACCGGCTGCCAGGCGTCACACAGCGCGGGGTTGCGGCGCAGTGTCGAAGCATCCTGACCGGCTGGCAGGTTGGCGATCCGCTGCGCGATCAGCTGTTCGAGAGCAGCGTGCATCTCGGCGTCGGACTCGATGATGAGACCTGGGGTGTCCAAGGCCATCAACCACTCACAGCTGACCGGCGCATGCACCTCCAATGGCGCAACACCAGTGGCGGTGAGCTGGAGCACAAGCGAGGCATGGAAGCCGTCACGGGTCTCGTGGTCCGCCCATGCAACCGTCAGCAACCCGACCTCGCGGATGTCCATCCGGACGGCTCCGTCGGCATCAGACCCGACCTGCACAACGCAGGGATTTGTGGAGACCTGCTGGGCCTGCGCATCACCAGAACCGTGACTGACGCCAGGACGGTGGTCGGTGTCAGAAGCTGAACTGACGTCGGTGCAGTGGCTGAATTCCGAACCTGGGCTGCCATCAGGGCAGTGCTCTCCATGGCGATCTGGCAATGCCTTCAGCTGAGGGGTGCCCATCGGCTCGCGGGTCCCCGGCTGCCCATGGGTCCCCATCGGCTCGCGGGTCCCCGGCTGCCCATGGGTCCCCATCGGCTGGCGGGTCCCCATCGGCTGGCGGGCTTCGATCCCCTGTTGACCGGTCTCCGACAATCCCGGTTGGGGTAAGCCCTGATCGGCCACGACAGGCGCGGGCATCTGGGGCCGCTGCATCGCAGCTGGCGGATCTGGCACTGCGGAGGGATATGGCCCGGATGGATATGGCACTGCTGAACCTGACATTGCTGCACCTGACATTGCTACACCTGCCACTGCCGGATCGGGCACTGCCGGATCGGGCATTGCATGCATCGAGGGCGCTGTT
>CAXYYR010000008.1:0-44228 GCA_964293265.1 uncultured Propionibacterium sp. | reverse complement strand
AGGTGCACGCACCCGATGTGTTGGCAGCAGTGAAGGCCGGCAAGCCGGTGCTCTGCGAGAAGCCGCTGGCCACCACGGCAGCCGACTGCCTGGCCATTGTTGAAGCCGAGCAGACGGCAGGACGAAAGCTCGTGACGGTCGGCTTCATGCGCCGCTTCGACAAGGGCTACAACGAGATGAAGGCCACCCTTGCGGCCGGTGATCTGGGCGCTGCCACCCTGGTGCACTGCCGTCATCGCAATCCGTCGGTGCCGGCAACGCTGTACACAACGCGCAACATGATCGATGACACCGCCATCCACGAGATCGACATCTGCCGTTTTCTGCTCGACGAGGAGATCACCCGAGTGCGGGTCGACGCCCCGCGTCGTAGCGCGAATGCTCCCGAGGGTCTGGCCGATCCGTTGGTGATGGTGGCCAACACCGCCTCCGGTGTGCGCATTGACGATGAGATCAATGTGAACATTGCCTTCGGCTATGCCATCGAGTGCGAGCTGGTGATGGAGTCGGGCACCACCCGTCTCACCGATCAGGAGCATTCGGCCATCCGCGACGGCCATGGCGATCGTCATGCCATCTGCGCAAGCCACATCGACCGCTTCCACGATGCATTCAATGCCGAGGTGCAGCAGTGGATCCGCGCTGTGGAGAAGGGCGAGCACACCGGCTCCACCGCCTGGGACGGTTATGCCGCCACCTGCGTGGTTGACGCCGCTCTCGAATCGCTGGACAACGGCGGCGGCGAAGTGGCCGTGGACATGGTGGCCAAGCCCGCGTTCTACGCCTGACAGCCCCCACGATCGGGGCACCCCGCAGTGAGCCCAACCTCAGTGTGGGGCGCCCCGATCCCCCTCTATTTCGAGCTGCCACACGGGCAGCTCACCGGCACCGGAATTGATTGGACAACAGATGGTTGACATCGCACTCGACCCGAACATGTACTACGCGTCAATGTCGACGGCGCAGACGCTGTTCAAGGCAGCTGAACTCGGCTTTGACTTCGTGGAACTGTCACCCAACACCGAGTTCCACTTCTGGCAGCGCTATCCCAAGGCCGATGACGATTTCGTGGCCGGCCTCAACAAGGCACAGCGCGAGAGCGGTGTGAAGGTGCGCACCCTCAACCCGGTGCTCAACTGGTCGTCGCCCGATGAGGCTGAACGCACCGCCCAGGTGCGCAACTGGCGCCGCCTGCTGGAACTTGCCGATCAGCTTGATGTGCGCGAGATCGTCTCGGAGTTCTCGGGCAACCCGAACACCCCGTTGCGCTGCGAGGAGCAGTGGTACCGCTCGATCTTCGAGCTCGCCCCTGACTTCGAGAAATACGGCATCCGGCTCAACATGGAGCCCCATCCCTATGACTTCGTGGAGCGTCACGACGACGCCTATTCGATCATCCGGGGCACCAATCTCGACTGGATCGGTTACGAGTACTGCTGCCCCCACACTTTCCATCTGGACGATGGCATTGGCGATGTGGAGCGCATGATCACCAGCGCCGCCCCGAAGCTGCGTGAGGTGCATGTGGCCGATTCGCTCAACCACCGCGCCAACGACGGCAACCGTTACATCATCAATCCGCCCGGCGTTGACGCCCGGGTGCATCAGCACTGCGAAATCGGCAAGGGTGAAGTGCCCTTTGACAAGGTGTTCGCTGCGCTGAAGGCGGTTGGCTTCGATGGTGTGCTGTCGGTCTGCGTGTTCGGCTTCCACGAATTTGCCGATGAGATCAACAGGCGCATGATTGAGCGTCTGCACGCAGAATTCGCCTGACCGCAGGCAATCCCCCACCCACCAACGGGCTGGGAACCAGACCAGCCAGCCAGCCAATGGTCTGGCACAGACCAGCCCACCGAAGGACAGATGACCAACAGAGCGCGGCCGACCCAGGCCGATGTGGCACGGCTGGCGGGCGTCTCCCGCCAGACCGTGTCGCTCGTGGTGCTTGACGACGCGCGCGTCTCCGATCACTCCCGTGAGGCTGTGGAAAGGGCGATGGCCGAGCTGGGTTACCGTCCCAATGTCGCCGCCAGGGCGCTCGTCTCGCATCGCACAGGTTTTCTGGGCATCGTCTTCAGCGATCTGGCCAATCCCTTCCACGCCGAGCTGGCCGAGGCACTGCGCGCGGCTGCCGACGAATTGGGTTTCGTGCCCTTCATCTCACCCGTGGGCCAGGACGCCGCCGAGGAATTGGTGGCAATCAATCGCTTCATCGAGATGGCTGTGGACGGCCTGATCCTGGTCTCATCGCTGTTGGGCACCGACGAGTTGCAGGCTGTTGCCGCCCAGGTGCCCACCGTGATCGTCACCCGCAGCGCCGGGCCGGACAATGCCGATCTGGTGCATGCCGACGACCTTGCCAGCGCCCGGGCCGTCACCACCCACATGGTCGAGGCGGGCTACCGTCCGGTGATCTTCCTTGGCTTTGAGCGCCACATCGAGGGCGACTCGTCGTTGGCACGCATCAAGGGTTATCGGCAGGCAATGGAATCTGCCAGCTCAGCTGCCCCGGCCACAGCACGCCACATGTTGGCCGCGCGAGTGGAGAATGTGACCACCCGCCCGACTGCAGACGTGGTGGGCGAGCTCGTGTGCGAACTTGGCAGTGGCTTCGGGCTGGTCTGCCACAACGATCTCATCGCTCTGGAGGCGTGGGCGGCCATCGCCGAGGCAGGTCTGGAGCCCGGCCCCGATGTGGGCATTGCCGGATTCGATGACACCGGCATGGCACATTTCCCCGGTGTTGGGCTCACCAGTGTGAACAACGGCACCACAGGTTTCGCCGACAATGCCGTGCAGATGATCACCGAGCGTCTTGCCACGCGAACGCAGCGACGCGAGCTCACCCTGCCGGCGCACCTGGTGGCACGGCGTTCCACGCAGCGAAATCACCAGCAGGAACAGGGCCCCCACCAGGGCTGATGCCCACCCCCGATTGTTCAGATGGGTCGGTAACTGACAGAGTGCAGACCTACTGAACGGGGGCTGCATGCCCGCCACGCACCACACTGAGTCACCAGACCACACAGCCGCGCCAGGCCACACCGGATCACCGCACCACACCGGATCACCGCATCGGGCTCGAACATCTCGCAGACCTGGCCGGTCACGGCTGCCCGAGTTCCTGCGCAAGGGCCAACTCGGGCCATTCCTCACCGTCGTCATGTCGGGCCAGATCGTCTATGGCGCCTTCGAGGGTTTCAAGGGCTCGTTGATGATTCCGCTGCAGCAGATGCTGCACATCTCATCGACCCAGTTCGGCCTGCTCATGAGCTATCTGGGCCTGGCGATGTTTCTCTATGTGCCGGCCGGCTGGATCAACAACCGTTTCCAGGTGCGCACCATTCTGTTCTGGTGCCTCGGCTGGCGGCTCGCCACCTATCTGGTGCTGTTCATCGCCATTCCGCCCTTTGCCGTGATGAGCGTGATCGCCATCTCGTGGGGCGTGCTCGACGCCATCATGTGGCCAGCTGTGGTGAATGGTGTTTCGGTGCTGTCTGCCCAACGCGGCCAGCCGGGCAAGGGTCTGGCAATGGGACTGCTCGAAGCCATCCGACGCCTGGCCGAAGTGCTCATGAGTGCGCTGGTGATTGTGGCCATCATGATGTGGTCGGGCAACACGATCACGGTGATGCGGGTGGCCGCTTTCGCCTACACGGCGCTGCTCATTCCCATGATGGTGGCGGTTGCCCGACTCGTGCCCAATACGGCCGTGGCGCATGTGCGCGGCAGCTCCAAGTCAGTTGCGGCGTTCACCGGCCTCGTCTCGGTGCTGGCGCGTCCGAAAGTGTGGCTGGCGGGCGTTGCAGCGTGCGCGGTCTATTGGTGTTACATCAATCTCATCTACACCTCGGCGCCCTATCTCACCCAGGTGTTCGATGTCTCTCCCGGCCTGGCCGGGGCATTCGGCATTTTCAACACCGGGGTGGTGGGCATCATCGCCGGCCTGGTTGCCGGAGTGCTGGCCGATTATGTGTTCAAATCGTCCACCAGAATGATGGCCATCTCATTGGCTGCGGTGGTCGCTGCCTGCCTGGTGGTGATTGCGCTGCCCACGTCTGCGTCCATGATGTGGCCCACCGTTGTCATGTTGGTGCTTGTGTCGGTGGCCACCTTCTTGGGCAAGGCCGTGATCCTGGCACCCCTTGCCGAGCTCCAACTTCCGGCGGGAATCTCCGGCTCGGCCATGTCGGTGGGTTCCTTCCTGGCCTATGCCTCGGTGTTCTGGGCCTACGCCTGGAATGGCCACCTGATCGACGCGGCTGGCGCCGATCCCGACGCCGGGTATCGCACAATTTTTGTGATCACTGCGGTGGTTGCGGCAGTGGGTGTGCTGGCAGCCGGTGCGCTTGCCGCGCTCAATCGGCGCACCCCCGCACACATCCCGACCGTTGATCTCCCCGACCACTCTGTGCCCGTGGCCGCAGCGGTGTGGCCGCAGGTGGGACGGTATTTACCTCGCTGAATGGGGGATTCTTGGCCACCGGGCATGCACAACTTCCCAATTTTCTACACAGGGGACGTCTCGGGCCATTCCTCACCGTGGTGACCTCCGGCGAAGTGGTTTATGGGGCCTTCGAGGGCCTCAAGGGATCGCTGCTCATTCCTCTGCAGCAGATGCTGCACATCTCGTCGAGCCAGTTCGGGCTGCTGATGAGTTACATCGGCATGGCGGTGTTTCTCTACATCCCTGCCGGCTGGATCAACAACCGGTTCAAGGTGCGCACCATTCTGTTCTGGTGCCTCGGCTGGCGGCTTGTCACCTATCTGGTGCTGTTCATCGCCATTCCGCCCTTTGCCGTGATGAGCGTGATCGCCATCTCGTGGGGCGTGCTCGACGCCATCATGTGGCCAGCCGTGGTGAATGGCGTCAATTTTCTTTCGGATGAGCACAGCTTGTCGGACGAACACAGTTCGCCGGACGGGCAGAGCTCGTCAGCCCCCGGTCAGCACAGGAAAGGCCTTGCCATGGGCCTGTTGGAGGCCATCCAGCGCATTGTCGAAGTGGGCATGGGTGGACTGGTGATCGTGGTGCTCATGGTGTGGAGCGGCCATACGCTCACCGTGATGCGAGTGGCAGCGCTGGCCTACACGGCGCTGCTGATTCCCATGATGATTGCAGTGGCGCGGATGGTGCCCGACAATCCAACTGCATCGCGTCCCGGACGATCCGATGCCATGGCTGCCCTCACCGGATTGTTCTCGGTGTTGGCGCGTCCGAAAGTGTGGCTGGCGGGCATTGCAGCGTGCGCGGTCTATTGGTGTTACATCAATCTCATCTACACCTCGGCGCCCTATCTCACCCAGGTGTTCGATGTCTCTCCCGGCCTGGCCGGGGCATTCGGCATTTTCAACACCGGGGTGGTGGGCATCATCGCCGGCCTGGTTGCCGGAGTGCTGGCCGATTATGTGTTCAAATTGACCTGACCTATAGTTTGGTTTCCAGTCTTGGTCGCTAACTTCAGGCGGATGCTAACTGTTTTGAGAGGGCGAGCTCGAAGTCCGTGGGTGTTTGATAGCCCAAGGACGAGTGCCTTCGTCTGCGATTGTAGAACACCTCGATGTATTCGAATATCGCGTTCGCAAGTTCGATCCGCGTCTTCCATTTCTTCCGGTTGAGCAGCTCGATCTGCATCGATGACCAGAACGATTCCATCATCGCGTTATCGAGCGCATCACCGACGGTTCCGAAAGAGGGCAAGAGTCCTGCAGAGCGGATCTTCTGGGTAAATGCCCACGACGTGAACTGGACTCCGTGGTCGGCGTGGACGATGCCGCCCGGGGCTGGTGTTCTTGCGTGGAGCGCCATATCGAGCGCATTCACGACGAGCGTTGAATCTTGTTTGGAATCGATTGCCCAACCGACGATCTTCCGACTGCATGCATCAAGCACCGCCGCGCAGAACACCTTTCCTTCCCGCGTGGGGTGCTCCGTGATATCCGTCACCCAGAGTTCGTTCGGCGACAGCCGGTGGAACTTGCGATGCACGAGATCGTCAGCAGTAGCCACCCCCTTCAACCGTTTCAGCCGAGTCGGCCCCGGAAGCCCGTACATCCCGCTCCTAGTCATCAGCACCGAAACCAGCCGACTCGAACAGGGAATCTCCATCCCGATGGTGAGCTCGGCATGGATGCGCCGGTATCCGTACGTTCCACGCGAAGACGTGTGGATTTCACGGATCAGGCCCATGAGCCACTGCCTGCGCAGCTGCGTAGCGCTGGTGGGGCGTTTTCGATATCGGTAGTAGCCCTGCCTGGATACACCTAAGAGCCGGCAACAAGTCTCTACGGGTGCCCCGGTATCGACGAGATGGTCGATCACCGGGTGCGCCCTTTTGGGTCGACGTGTTCCTCCTCTGCCAACCATTTCGAGGCCAGTTTCACGATTTTGAGCTCTTGTTCGAGCTGCCTAATCCGGCTTCGGGCGGCTCGCAGCTCCGCGTCTTCGCTGGTGGATCTGCCGGGCCTGCGGCCATTGTCAATATGGTCTTGACGAAGCCAGGAGTGAAGCGTGACCTCGTGGATGCCGAGATCGGCTGCCGTCTGTTTGACCTGTCGGCCTTCGCGGACGAGCGCTATCGCACGTTCGCGGAACTCTGGTGGATACGGGCGTGGCATGTGGGTGAGCCTTTCATGAAGGCCATCAACTAGCTACCCCGAGTGGAAACCAAACTGTAGGTCAGGTCAAATCGTCCACCAGAATGATGGCCATCTCATTGGCTGCGGTGGCGGTGATCTGCGTTGTGCTCATCGTGTTGCCGGTGGGCCCGGCAACGATGTGGCCGACGCTCATATTGCTCACCGTGGTGGCTACAGCGGTATTCCTCGGCATGGCAGTGATCCTGGCGCCGATCGCCGAGCTGGGTCTGCCCTCGGGCATCTGCGGATCGGCCATGTCGGTGGGCTCCCTGCTGGCCTATGCGTCGGTGTTCTGGGCCTATGCGCTCAACGGACATCTCATCGACGCCGCGGGCGATGACCCCCGCACCGGCTACCGGGCAATCTTCATCATTACTGCCGTGGTGGCAGCGGTTGGCGTTGTGGCAGCGGCAATTCTGGCTGTGGTCAATCGGCGTGGCCACGCGCCCGACGGTGGCTCAAGCCACGTAGTGATACCGAGCCTGCAGAATCACCAACTCATCACCGCGCACCATGTAAACCAACCGGTGCTCATCAGTAATGCGACGCGACCACGCACCAGCAATGCCGTATTTGAGCCGCTCGGGCTTGCCAATTCCTGACGCCGGATCACGCAGGGCATCGTCCTAACGCCGTGGTGCCCGGCGCGGGAAACCCACGCCGGGCACCACCAACCCACTGCGGCTCAATCAGCGGGCAGACTCGGCAGCAAGCAGATTCTTGGCGCCCAGCTCAACTCCTTCGAGCTGACCGAAGGCGGCGTCCTCATGCTCAATGTTGATGTTCATGGCGGGGTTCACCTCGGCGATAGCCTTGAGGAACTCGGTCCACCAGGCGATGTCATGGCCCTCGCCAACGGTGACGAAGCGCCATGCCGGATCGGCCGGCCAGGTGGAGCAGTAGTGATCGAAACCGGTGGGCGTGCGCAGGGCCTCGTCGGCCGGAACCGCACCGAAGCTGGAATCAAGCACGCCCCGCGTGGCAACACCCGGGAACAGCTTGGTGTCCTTGGCGTGCACATGCTTGATGTGGCTGCCGAGCAGCTTGATCGACTCCACAATGTCCATGCCCTGCCACATCAGATGTGAGGGGTCCATGTTCACGCCCACATTCCTGGCGTTGATGCGCTCGGCGAATTCAAGGAAATTCACCGGGGTGAACACCACATTGTGCGGGTGCAGTTCCAACGCCAGCTGCACGCCGGCATCCTGGGCGCGCAGGTCCATTTCGCGCCAGAAAGGATCAAGGACACTCTTCTGGTATTCGAGGATTTCGAGCTGCGTGCCGTCCCAGGGGTTCACCACCCATGCCGGGTATTTTGCGCTCGGATCGGTGCCGGGCGTGCCCGACATGCAGACGATCTCGGCAAGACCCAGCTTGCCTGCCAGCTCAATGGCGCGGCGCAGATCGTAGGCATGCTTGGGGCCCTGATCAGGCAGCGGGCTGAGCACATTGCCCGAGGTGTTGAGACCGGCAAGACGCATGTTGTGCGCCTCGAAGGTGCCCAGATAATCCTCGCGGGCGCTGGCCGAATCGATCAGCAGATCAACCGGGCAGTGCGGCGAAGGGATGAAGCCGCCGACATTGACCTCAGCGCCGGTGAGGCCGTCGCCGGCAAGAATGTCGAGCGCCTCGTCGAGCTGATAGTTGTGCAGGCAGGCGGTGTACGCGCCCAGGTTCATGCGGGAGGTGGGGTTCATGGTCATGTTCGTGTCTTTCTTGTTGATAACGGAAAGTTGGCGATTCGTGTCTGTTGGTTGCTGATTGCCTATTGGTCGCTGATCACTTGACGTCGACGATGGCGCCGCCATTCGCCGCGGAGGTGGCCACGGCATTCTGGATGCGCATGGCGCGATAGCCGTGGTCGAAGCTGGGCACCGGCGGCAGGCCCTCGTCCAGGCCGATCACCTGGTCGAGGAAGGCGCGTGCCTGGTAGGTGAACTGCTCGATCTGGGTGTTGCCCACACCCGCGAAGTCCATCGATGAGCCGCCCTTGTAATAGGGGAAGGTGGGGTTGGTGAGCACCTGCTTGGGGCCGCGCAGCCCGGCGGGTGAGCTGGTGTCGTCGAGCATGATTTCGCCCGAACGTGCCAGATCGAATGAGGCATGGCCCTTTGTGCCGAAGACGTCGAAGCACAGCGAATTGGGCATTCCGAATGCCACCCGCGACACCGAGATGGAGCCCAGCGCGCCATTGGCGAATGCCACATTGAAGGCGGCAATGTCGTCGTTCTCCATCTTCTCGTTGCCCTTGGCGCGGGTGGTTCCGCCTCGTCCCCCCGGGATGCCCACGACTGCTGGCGGACGATGACTGACCACGGTGGCGAAGCTGCCGCCGGTGACCGAGGCGATCGGCCCAGCAACGAATTCGGCAACGTCGGTCATGTGCGAGCCCACATCACCCAGGGCACCCGAGCCCATCGGGCCCTTGTAACGCCAGGCAATCGGCACATCGGGATCTGCGCCGTAGTCGCACCAATAGCGTCCGTCGAAGTGCAGAATCTGGCCAAGGGCTCCGCTGTTGGCCAGCTCGGCGATCTGGGCGATGGCGGGATGGCGGCGATAGCCGAAGGCGATGCCCGAAACCACGTCGGCCTTGTTGGCTGCCTCAGCCATGGCGGCGGCATCGTCAAGGTTGTCGGTGAGCGGCTTCTCACAGAGCACATGCTTGCCCGCTGCCATGAGGCCCAGCGCAATCTCGCGGTGCAGCTTGTTGGCCACCACAATGGACACGATGTCGATGTCATCGGCCTGGGCGATCTCGTGCCAGTCGCTGGTGGCGCGCTCGTAGCCATAGCTGTTCGCGGCGGCGGTGGCGAAGGGCAGATAGGCGTCGCAGATGGCGGCGAGCCGCACCTGGGGCACATTGTCGGTGCCGAACACCGTGCGCACCTCGCGCCAGGCGTTGGCATGGGTGCGCCCGGCCATGCCGGCTCCGATCACTGCAACGGATATTTCCTTGGTGGTCATGGTTGGTCTCCCCTGTCGTATTGGGTGTCACGCTTGTGCCGGATGGGCTGCGGTGCCCGCCGGCAACTCAGCTTTGAGTGTCTGTGGTCCCGGTTCTCGTGCGTTCCTGCTTGTTGCTGCTTGATGTTGCTCTGGCTTGCCGATCACTTTTTAACGCGCGTTAAATCGGATGTCTTCAGTGTCACAGTCCAGGCTTTGTGCTGTCAAGGGGTGCTGGCAGATTCAGTTGGACGAATCAGCTGGAGGAGCGCACCGAGAGGCTCGGCGCCACCAGGAATTCACGGCCGCGGGGAGGTTCTGCCACCATGCCCGCTGACCCCCTGCCCGCAGCTCCAGCAGGATCAGCCGTTGCCACAGCATTGCTTGCCGCAGCGCTCTGACGGCCAGCACTCGCCACCATCCATTCGGCCCGCTCACGCAGTGCCGTCATGGCAAGCCGTGCCAGCTCGGCGCTGTTCTGTGACACCGAGGTGATGTCGAACTCGGGACGTCTGGCCATATGGGTGTCGTCGAAGCCGGTGACGGCCAGATCAGTTCCCGGGCGCAGACCCCGGGCCCGCACAAAAGCCAACACATCGGCGGCGGTCAGATCGTTGTGCGTGACCACAGCCAGACGCTGGGCGCCGCGGGCATCGAGCAATGCCCCGAGCTGGGAAGCCAGGGCCTCGCCACGGCTGAGTTCCAGCGACTCCAGCGGCATGCCTGCTGCCGACGCCGCGCGCACCAGCGCAGCCCGGCGATGCTGGATCCACACCTCACCCAGTCCGCTGATCACCGAGACCGCAACAATGCGCTCCCAGCCCCGGGTGCGCAGATGGTCGACGATGAGCTTGGCCGCCGCATCCTCGTCAACATGCACCGAATCGAAGCCGGGCCCGGCCAGCGCAGCACCGATCAGCACCAGCGGCTGACCCGAACCGATCCGGGTGAAGGCCTCGGGCCCCTCCACCGGCGACACCATGACGATTCCTGACGCCCGAAGCTCCCGGAAGCGCTGCAGCACTGTCGTCTCACGGGAGCGGTCGTCGGAAGCCGTCGCCACCAGCGGAAGCAGACCCAGGGCGTCGGCCTCCTGCTGCAGATTGTCCACCACCGACTCGAAGAAGGGATTGCGCAGATCGGGCAACACCACGCCGACTATCGGTGAACCGTTCGACGCCAACGAGGCTGCCCCGAGATTGCGGGTGTAGCCGAGCTCGCGGGCGGCCTGTTCGATGCGCACCCGGGTGTCGGCGGCAACCAGCGGCGAACCGGCCAGCGCCAGCGAGACGAGCCCGCGCGAAACATGTGCTGCGCGGGCCACGTCGGCCTGGGTGGGATTACGGGTCACAGGAGCAGCCGCTCAACCGCGCTCGACGGGCCTGGAATCATCGGAGCTCCACTCGCTCCACGAGCCGGGATAGAGCAGTGCCCCATTGACGCCCGCCTCGTGCATGGCCATGAGGCTTTGGGCTGCGGTGATTCCCGAGCCGCAATAGACCACATCGCCCGGCTTCACCTCGGCATAGAGCTGTTTCAGTTCGTCGGCCGACTTGAAGTGACCGTCAGGGGTCATGGCCTTGGCCACGGGAAGATTGCGGGCCCCGGGAATGTGACCCGCCTTGGCGTCCACCGGCTCGTTGTCGCCACGGAAACGCTCGGGAGCTCGCACGTCCCACAGCGTGCCGGGATGCACGAGCACCTGATCGGCATTGACGCGGCCCAGGTGGCCGGCGCGAAGGATGATGTTGCCCTCGGTGGCCGACCAGGTGGGGCCGGTTTCCACCGGATAGCCCGCAGTCTGCCAGGCGGCGAAACCACCATTGAGCACCTCGACGTCGTCCAAACCACCGTCGGTGAGCAGCCACCACAGCCGTCCCGCGCCCTGCCCGGAACCGCCATCGGTGATCACGATGCGTGAGTCCTCATTGAGGCCCTGCGGCCGCATGCCTGCCCGGAGGGCCCCCTGGGGGGGCACGGGGCGACGGCCGCCGGGAACGACATGATTCGACAACTCGCCCTCGACGCTCACCCACTGGGCGCCCGGAACATGACCCGCCTCGAAGGCATGATGGCCGTCGCCCAAGGGCGAACCGGCGCCCGGCCAGCGGGCATCGAGCACCACCGGCGGATTGTCGGATTCCAGGGCCGCCTTCAGTGTCGCGGCATCTATGAATGTCATGAGCTGCTCCCTTTCGCTGCCCCAAGCTTGGCACGTGCGGCGGATTGGGTGGGTGGCGGCCTCAATGATGCCGCCCCGCGGAGCACGGCTTCATGGGCCACCATCTCAAGGTGCCCGCTCCCAAGAGACAGGATTCAGCGTTGCCAGCGGGTGATTGTGTGGCCGAACTCAAGACCTCGTTCGGAATCACCGGGAACATATCCCAGGTGGACTAGTTCAGCCGTATAGACCGACTGATTGGGATTGTTGGAGGCAACCCACAAGGTCGCCGGCAGCTCGGGCTGCTCGGACAGCACGATGCGGGGCGAATCGGACGACCATGGATTCGACAATGGTTCGCGCTCGTGCACAGCCACGTCAACCAAGTCCTCGAAGGCACCAGGGTTCACATCGATGGCCCCACGGTAACCCCCCATCCATCCCCCACTGGGATCAATGAGAAAACCATCACCCGGCTGGGCATTCGCGCTGAGCACCTCGCCCATGAGCTCGTAGTCGGCCCAGGGACCTTTCGCTGCCGACCTCCTCTGCAGCGCGAAGATCAGCAGGCAACCAATGACGAAGAGCACGATGAGAACACGTCCGACCGGCCATCGCATGGCCAGGATGACCTCCGCCAGAAGAACCGCGAACAACGGCGCCAATGACGAGAAATAGCGAGCCCCCAAGCTCATGACATCCACGGACTCCACGACGAAGAAGACCCCGTAAACAAGCCCCAAGGTGGCAATGACGGTCCACAACCTCGGCACACCCCTGCCACGGGTGGAGAGCAGGACCGCCACAATCATGAGAGCTGCCAGCACTGCTGTTGCCGACGCCACATGATGGGGCATCAGGTCGGATGCTGCCTGTGTGGCTGAATTCGACGTGCGTGTAGCTGCCCATGATTCAACAAAAAATCGATCGATTAGCCCCGCCCGCGCCGGCTCACCCAGCGCAACATTCTCGCTTTGGCCAAGTACTGCCCTGGCAAAGGGGACGGCGATCACCACCGACAACACACTCATGCCAGCGACCATCCAGCGTCGGCGACCCCTGCACACGATGAAAGCAATGCAGCTCATTGCCACAAGAGGAATCACCGTGAAAAGGTGCATTGCCATGCCACCCAGCATGGCCAGAACACATGCTGGCCACATCCACCATCTGGGGTGCTCCCAGATCTTCACCAAGAGCAGGGCCGCCAGGGCCACAAACATCGCCGATGGCCCGTAGGGGCGAGCCTCGAGCGCCATGGCGGTGGTGCGCGGCAGCAGAGCGAAACAAGCGGCATAGGCAAGCTGCCCCTTGCGACCGACAAGATGGCGTCCCACCGCAGCCATCGCCATGGTCCCGATGCCAGCTGCGATGACGCTCGGGATGCGAAGTGTGATGGGCGTGATTCCCACCAGCCGAACCCATTGGTGCATCACCAGGTAATACGGCGCCAATCCCATATCCACGCCATCGGGATATTGGCCATAGCCCACACCGCGCCACAGTTGCACCATGTCCCAGGTGGGATAACCAATGATGTGGGCCGTAGCCGCCTCATCGAGCCAGACCCCGACATGCCATATTCCGATGGAGACAACGATCATTGCAAGCAACCCCAGCAGCACATCACCGCGCCAATTCAGCGGCACCACCCGAGCCAACAGTCGAGGTCTGTCGGAAGAGGCAGAAGACGTAGTCACACCGAATGATTACATTCCTCACCCCGGCACTCCAAGCAGGGCCAGCAGTGGCGTGTTTCACGCTGAGCGCAGCTGCAACACGATCTTCCACGAGCCGCACCCCGCGACCTTGGAAAACTTCAAGCGTCTATCATGTTCACCGTAATACTCGCAGATTTGCATCTTTCTCGGAATCCCCATACCATCTCCGCAAATGCACTATTTAGGTGATTGTTTAGGCATAAGTAATGCCATGGAGCTGAATTAACCGATTGGATTTTCGCATGAATGCCGATACAGTTATATATTCAGTGGCGGGAATCCTTCTTGCGCTCATGTTGCTTGTTGAGGGTTTGGCTGGCGCCAAAGGAATCCTACGAAAAAATATATTCACCGGGTTACGCCTAAAGTCTACAATGGACTCAGATGATGCATGGCGAGCAGGACACCGAGCGCTCATCCCTTGGGGAATTATTACCTCCATCATATCTGGTGCGACGTTCTTACTACTAGTCATCACCAAGATGACGTCCACACCAATAAATTACATCACCAGGTGGGCACCTTATTCTTTTTGGGTTGTTTTTGGAATATTCGTATTCTCTGAGATTCCCGCTTCCAGGGCCGCAAGCCGCGCCTCAAGCAGTAAAACCGACTAATCGCCCAACAGCTCAACCAACTGTGCGCTGGTCTTCCACAGCTGCATGGCGAGCCGCTGGTCACGGGCCGCCCGTGAGGGTCGAATTCGCCGGGAATTGTAGTAATAGCCGCCGCTGGTCCAATCGCGTGGCGGCAGGCCCTGGGCCAGGAATTCCAGGGTGCGGGCGCCCTTTTCGGGGCTCACGGTGGTGTGCTTTCCCAGCCACGAGCCGTAATACTTCCCCATCCAGCCTGACGGGCCCTTTGCGAAACCGCTGGACACAATTCCCGGATGGAAGCAGGCCGACGACAGACCCTGCAGGGAATAGCGCCTGTGCAGTTCACGGGTGAACAGAATGTTCATCAGTTTGCTGTTGGCATAGGCCCGGAACGGCGTCCACCCGATTTCGAGTTGTAAGTCGTCGGCATACAGGCGCGCTGCGCGATGCCCCACCGAAGCGGTGTTCACCACCGAGGCCTTGGCGTCACGCAGCTTGTCCAACAGCAGGTTGGTGAGCAGGAAGGGCGCAAGATGGTTCACCTGAAAGGTCATCTCGAAGCCGTCATCGGTGACCTGTCGGGCGCCCATGATGCCACCGGCATTGTTTGCCAACACATCAATGTGCTCCACATTGTTGTGCAGATCAACGGCCAGACGGCGCACATCATCGAGCTGGGCAAAATCAACAAGAAAATGTTGCGCGCCGATCTCGTTGGCCACCGCCACCGTGCGCTGGGGATTACGTCCCACAACCACCACACGATTGCCCTGATCGGCCAAGGTTCGGGCAGCCGCAGCGCCCACGCCATCACTTGCCCCGGTGATCACCACAACGCGCTGTGCCATGAACACACACTATGTGCGCCCACCCACAATGTGCCCCGATTCGTGCTGATCAACCCTCGCAGCTCACCACAGCACTACTAATGTCGAGGCATGACCGACCCCACGCGCACCGGTGATGGCGGCGCGCCGGCCATCGAATTCCGCTCGGTGACCAAGACCTTCGATGACGGCACGCGGGCCGTCAGCGAGCTCAGCCTCACTGCCGCTGCCGGCCAGCTGACAGTACTGGTGGGGCTCAGCGGGTCAGGCAAAACCACCCTGCTGCGCATGGTGAATCGCCTTGTGGTGCCCACCTCGGGAGCCGTTCTCATCGACGGTGACGATGTGGCCAACACCGATCCCGTGCAGCTACGGCGCCATATCGGCTATGTGATGCAGGACCCCGGCCTGTTGCCCCACCGGCGCGTCGTGGACAACATCGCCACCGTGCCGCGTCTGCTGGGCGTGGGCCGAAGCCAGGCGCGCACCACCGCGATGGAGCTGCTTGCCCGGGTGGGCCTCGACCCCGATCTCGCCAGCCGCTATCCCAACCAGCTGTCCGGCGGGCAACGTCAGCGCGTCGGAGTGGCCCGTGCACTCGCCTCGGATCCGCGTGTATTGCTCATGGACGAGCCCTTCGGGGCCGTCGATCCCATCGTCCGCGCCGAACTGCAGGACGATCTGCTGCGCCTTCACCGCGACCTCGGCACCACGGTGTTGTTCGTCACGCATGACATCTCGGAGGCCTTCAAACTGGGCAACCACATTGTGCTTCTCGACGACTGCGCCCGCATCGTGCAGCAGGGCACACCCACCGATTTCATCACCGCCCCAGCCGACGAATTCGTCTCGCGTTTCATCGGCTTGGGCGCTGGCGCCAGCGCCCTGCACACCCGCGCCGTGGACGGCAAAACCCTGGTGCTCAACGCCAATGACCAGCCTCTTGGCCTGCTCGATGCCCCGACGAACGGTGAGCCAGCATGACCTGGCTCACCAACAACTGGTCAACCATCTGGTTGGCAATCATCGACCACCTCGAATTGGCATTGCCCGCCATTGCGGTGTCATTGCTCATCGCCATTCCGGTGGCATGGCTGGCCCATCATTTCCGCTGGAGCCGCTTCGCGCTCGTCACCCTGGGCAGCCTGCTCTATGCCATCCCCTCCCTGCCATTGCTGGTGGTCCTGCCGCTCATCATCGGGGTGGGGGTGCGCGACCGGCTCAATGTGATCACTGCCCTGTCGATCTACGGTTTTGCGCTCATGATTCGCGCCGCCACAGATGCCCTGGACGCCGTGCCACCGAACGCCGATCTGGCATCCACCGCAATGGGTTTTGGCTGGGTGCGCCGGTTCTTCGCCGTCGAGCTGCCGCTGTCCGGCCCCGGCCTGCTTGCCGGTTTGCGGGTGGTGTCTGTGAGCACGATCGCTCTGGTGTCAGTGAGCGGC
The DNA here is from genome assembly GCA_964293265.1 of uncultured Propionibacterium sp. Taxonomy (GTDB): domain Bacteria; phylum Actinomycetota; class Actinomycetes; order Propionibacteriales; family Propionibacteriaceae; genus Propionibacterium. The sequence continues at coordinate 27,887 of CAXYYR010000008.1, read as the reverse complement.
ATCATCGGCGTCAATTCGCTGGGCATGCTGTTCGTCGACGGTTTCCAGCGCGGAATTCTGGGTGAGGTGATTGCCGGCATCGTTGCCACAGTGGCGATTGCCCTGGTGATTGATGGGCTGTTGGTGCTTGCCGGACGGTTGCTCATGCCCTGGTCACGCGCCGAGGCGGTGCGGTCATGAACTGCCCTGCACAGGCGAAGGCGATGCAGTCATGAATTGGCTGTCGCAGGCATTCGGATGGCTCGGCGATCCCGCAAACCTGGATGGTCCGAGTGGAGTGTGGGCGCTGATCGGCCAACATCTGGCCATCACCGGCTGGGCAACGCTCATTGCTGTGGTGTTGGGCGTGCCATTGGGGCTTGCCATCGGCCACACCGGACGCGGCCGTGCACTGGTGGTCGGGTTTTCGGGGGCAGCTCGTGCGCTGCCAGCCATCGGACTGCTCACCATGGTGGCGCTGCTTGCCGGCATCGGACTCATCGGGCCGTTGGTTGCTCTGGTGGTGCTGGCCGTGCCGTCGGTGATCGCCGGTGCCTATTCGGGCGTTGATTCCATAGAGCCGGTCACCCGCGATGCGGCGCGCGCGGTGGGCATGTCACCGGCCCAGGTGTTGGCGCATGTGGAACTTCCGTTGGCCCTGCCACAACTTCTGGGCGGCATTCGGGCAGCGGCGTTGCAGGTGATTGCCACGGCAATTCTGGCGTCATATGTGGGCGCTGGCGGGCTGGGCGTGTTGCTGTTCAGGGGCTTGAAGACTCAGGACTATCCCCAGATGTTGGGCGGCTCCATCGTGGTGGTGGCGCTCGCCTTCGTGGTGGACGCGCTGTTCGAGGTGCTCACCAGAGTGGCCTCACGGGCAGTGGGAATCACCCATGGTGTGCGACGGTCGGCGGCAGCCTGAGGCAGCAGTCCGGCTGGAACTGCCTGAGGCAACGAGCAGGCGGTGAGCCGCATCGGCCCAGCAGCTCGGTCAGGACTTCTGTGGCAGCAACGCGGCAAGCTTTTCGAGGCGCTTCAACGATTCGGTGAGCACCTCGTCGGCGCGGGCGAAATGCAGCCTGATGTAGCGGTTGATCGGTTCGTGGAAGAAACTTGAGCCGGGCACTGCTGCCACGCCGATCTCGCGGATCACCCATTCGCAGAACTCCAGATCGCTCATACCGGCGAACTGCGGCAGAGCCAAGAAGTCGGCAACGTCGATCATCACGAAATAGGTGGCCTGTGGCCAGGTGATATTGAATCCGAGACGTTCCAGCCCGCCACACAGCAGCTCACGTTTGTGGGCGTATTTCTCGGCAAGTTCCCGGTAGTAGTCGGGGCCCAGTTTCAGCCCCACCACTGCGGCTTCCTGCAGGGGTGCCGCAGCACCGACGGTGAGGAAATCGTGCACCTTTCGGGCAGCCTCCACCACGCGGGCCGGGCCGATGATGAAGCCGAGTCGCCAGCCGGTCATTGAATAGGTCTTGGACAGGGAATTGCAGGTGATGGTGCGGTCGATCATCCCGGACAGGCTGGCCATCGGCACATGCACATTGGGGGCGTAGATGATTTGTTCATAGACCTCGTCGGTGATCACGAAGGCGTCATATTTCGTTGCCAGACGGCCGATGGTCTCCAGCTCGGCGCGGGTGAACACCTTGCCGGTGGGGTTCGACGGGTTGCAGACGATGATGGCCTTGGCGCCGCGGGCGAATGCTGCCTCCAGCACCACCGGGTCGAAGGCGAAGTCGGGCGGATCGAGCGGTACGAAGATGGGGTCGGCGCCCGACAGGATGGCGTCGGCACCGTAGTTCTCATAGAATGGGCTGAAGACGATCACCTTGTCGCCGGGATCGCAGACGGTCATCACGGCGGCCATCATTGCCTCTGTGCCGCCGCAGGTGACCACGATTTCGCTGGCCGGGTCGATTGTGCGGCCGAAGGTGGGCGAATACTTGTCAGCCAGCGCCTCACGAAAGTTCTGGGCACCCCATGTGGTGGCGTACTGGTGCGGACCCTCATGGGCCACTTCGGCCAGCCGATCCAGCACAGGCATGGGCGGCGGAAAATCGGGAAAGCCCTGCGACAGATTGATCGAGCCGGAGGTTTCCGCGTTGATGCGGGTCATGCGGCGGATCACCGAGTCGGTGAAGGTGGAAACGCGTCCCGAAAGTTCTGGCATGGCTCCATTGTCCCGCGGCCGACAACGGCGCCCCGCCGCGTTCAATCGTTGACGGGCAGGCCAAAGCATCCTCAGCGCATAATGAACGCATGGCCGATGTTCCCAGCACTCGTTTTGCCGTCTTCCTGCGGGGCATCAACGTGGGCAAGGTGCGGGTGCCGATGGCGCAGCTGCGGGCGCTCGCCACCGGGCTGGGCGCGTCCGATCCCAAGACCTGGCTCAACAGCGGGAACCTCGCGGTTGATTGGCCGGGCGATGCCGACTCACTGGGCAATGCCTTGGAGCCTGCATTGACGAAGTCCTTCGGCTACGAGGCGCATGTCATTGTGCGGCGCCTCGATGATTTGGCGGCCCTGGTTGAGGCTTGCCCGTTCCCGCCGGACGACGATTTCCACGCCTATGCAGTGCTGTTTCCCAGCGCCACAGACGCCAGCGCTTATGCAGCGGCAGCTCCCGGACCAACCCTGGACGGCGAGCAGATCGAGCGTGGACCAGCGCCTGTTGACGATGTGATCTTCTGGCGCTGTCCCAAGGGCCACACCACCGACAGTGCCTTTGGAAATGCACAGGGCCGTGGAGCTGTTACGGCTCGTCCGACAAGCCGGAACATCAGGACCATTGCCAAGATGGTCGGCTGACCACCCGCAAGTTCCCTGTCATTCCTGCCGCCTGACATCTCCTGAACCGTTATGCTCGGCACGACAACTGACCACCCCCCAGGAGCCCCCTTGCCTGTCCAGTTTGATGAAACTGCTGCCACCACGTTGATCAATACGGCCCAGACCGCCGCCGACGTACTGCGTGGCCAATCGATACCCCGTGATGACGCAATCAATATCGCCCTCACCGACTTTGCTGGGGCATATCGCGGCCTGTTCCAGGGCGCCAGCCAGATATGCGCCCAAGACCTCATCTTTCTCGCCAGGGTCTGTGAGCAATTGGTCGAGGACGTGACGGTTGCCAAAGCGAAGGCTGCAGAAGAAAACCTCCGGTTGGACAAGGTTGCCATCTACGAGGCCAACGAAACCGAACGCGAAGCACATCCCGACACCACACCTTGCATGGCGAAGCCGGTGACAGATCCCATCCAACCGCCGCACATCACCGCAAATTTCACCTGCACGGAGCGCCCTCGTGGCTCTGCGGTCGGCAGCCACGAGAACAAAACCTCGGCCGATCCTGCACGGCTGCGTGACTTCGCCGACCGCATTCGGCTCTCCACCGGTCACATCACCGATCAGCTGGACCTGCTGGTCGCCGCGTGGACCAATTTCCTCAACACCTGCCCATGGGTGCCCATCGATTCCGCCACATTCGTGGGTGGCATGGAGCTCCTGATTGCCGAGAATGAGGCCGACTGTCTATGGGCAATCGCCATCGCTGAGGCGTTCGAGGCCGCAGGTGGAGGCGAACTGGCAGACGTGGATTTAGGCAACACGGTGGTGGCCTCGCTGAAGGGGATCATTCTCCCGGAGGGTGACGGAATCACTTCGCTTTCTTGGGCATTGAGCACAATCCTTGCCGGGTCAGGGGTCGCACTGGAATGGTTCGTCCGATCCAAATGGAGCACTATCCAACTCCGCTACCCAGCTGGCACGCTGAACGCCGCAGGCGAACCAATCGGTGGCCGTTGGGGTGAGAAGATCTCTCGCAACCTGTGGACTCGTATGCGCCAAGGAATGGACAAGGCGAATTACCACGCTTTGGCAGACAAAGCAGATTTGGTCAAGCTTGCAGGCAAAATCGGAAAGGGCATCAGTGCCGCTGGTTATGTCATTACAGGTGCCACTACAGCGATCAACCAGTGGAATGAGGACAGCGACGCTGGCTTCAAAACCTCAGAGAAGGTGGGCCGCACAACTGCCATGACGGCGGCGACCGTGGGCGGCGCAGTAGGTGGAACCTTGGCAGGTGCCAAAATCGGGCTGGCCATCGGCTCAATGATCATGCCCGGAGCTGGGTCTGCTGTCGGGACTCTCTTGGGTGGGGTTATTGGCGGAGCCATTGGATCTGGGGTTGGGGAGAAGGTCGGTAAGAAATTCCGCGACGGTGCAGGGTTTGTCGCCGACAAAGTTTGCTTCTGGGACTGAGGCTATGACAATTCTGCTTGGTATTCTATTCGGTCCAGTTCTTCTGGCTTTCGGAATCTGGTCATGGCGAGGAAAGACTTGGAGAGCTCGTTGGTGGATTCGATCATTCACTGCCGATCTGCTTGAACTTGCAATACTCGTGCCCCTGGGGCTCGCCGGAACAGGGATGGGACTTTTCGCCATCAGCCAACAGTATCGGATATTTCCGTTGGAACTATTGAGTTACCCCCTCGTGCTGAGTGGAGCTTTCCTATTTGTTTACGCGTTTGTCGTTCAGCTTCTGGGCACTTTCAACTGGAAACTAAACAAGGCATGGGGACCGCGCTGGTACACCAAGATGACTCCACAAGAGCTCCTTGACGCCCGTACCGATGGAATATCCAGCTTCTCCAAACGCTTCACTCAGCCCCAGGTGACCCACAAGCCTCGTTGGTTCGGCCAACCTGAAGCAAGCTGGGCCGGGCGGCGTGTGCTCGACCCCGATACACACGAGCGTCCTGACGAAATCTCTGCCCGGGGGTCAGTGGATGGCGTGCTCCAATTAGGCACAGGTGGAGTGTGGTTCCAGCCGGACGGGTTGTCACCGGAATGGCAACGCAAGGCCCATGCCACCATCCCGTGGAGCAAGTATCTGGGTGTGCGTGTGGTTCCGGCACGCGCAGGCATTGATGGCATCCCACGCCGAAGCCCCTTCTACCGATCCTGGTGGCAGCGCCTGGTCATCCGGACCACAGAGGGCGAACAGCTCTACGAGATTCACCGCCGCAAGGCAAAAGACGCTGCACTGGTTATTTCCGATGCCCATGCACAGCACATCACGGCAGAAAACGCCGGTCCCACGCCATGATCTTCATCCTCATTTTATTGCTGCTTGTAGAAGTTTCACTCCTGGTTCTTGAAATATGGTCCTGGCGAGGAAAGGCACACCATTCAAGATGGTGGCTCCATTTCCGTTACATGAACATGGTGATTCTCGTTCTGATCCCCACCCTCCTCTTCCTTGTCGTGGGCTTCCCCATGACTCTGTGGTCCGATCACAGCAATAATGAACTATTGGGAATAATTGGACTGATATTCGTCTTGCTTGGCTGTATCGTTGGAACCTATTCCTTTTTCATTGGCCTGATCAGCATTGGCAAATGGAGCAACCACAAGGCATGGGGCCCACGCTGGTATGTGAAGATGCGCCCCAAAAAGCTTGAAGACATGCGGCTCGACAGCCCCTGGGAATTCATCAAGCGCGGCCGTCAACAGCACATCACTCCCCCCATGCCCCGCTGGTACAGCTGGCATCAGTCCCTCTGGACAGGCCGGCGGGTGCTCGACCCCGACACCAGTGAACGGCCCGACAGGCTTTCTGCCCGAGGCTGTGTTGATTGCGACATCAGGCTCGGCTACGGCGGTGTCTGGTTCCGCCCCGGACGACTCCCAGCCGACTGGCAACAACGAGCATTCACTGCCACACCGTGGAGCGACTTCATCGGAGCAACCGTAGTGCCGCCGCGCGCCGGCACCGATGGAATCCCACGCCCAGGCCGTCTTCACCGATCTCCGTGGCGCCGTCTGGTGTTGGAGACCGTCGAGGGCAAGCAGCTCTATGAGGTGCACTGGCGCAAAGCCGATGAGGCCGCCGCGATGATCACACGGCTGCACCAGAAATACCTCGACAAACAGGCCAAGGCCGCCCGTAAGAAAAAGCGCCTCGCAGCAAAAGCCGCCAAGGCAGAAGCAGCCAGATCGCAGTCAGCTACGTCAGCCGTAGCGCTTCATCCCGAAGCCGTCAAACCCACAACCCCCAACAACGAAGGCACCCCCAATGTTCATTGAAGATCCCTCCGGCTTCAGCATCTATCTGCCGGACGACTGGCAGATCATCGCACCACCGCCCCATCACACCCAGTTCGTCGCCTATGCACCCGATGACCGCTACGGGTTCCGGCCCAATATCGTGATCACCGCACATCCATTCACGCCGGGGCTGAGCACCAGTGATTGGAGCCAGGTGGCCACACAGGCTTCCCTCGACGAACTCGAAGACTGCCAACTCATTGACTGCCTGGTGGATGATGGCCCTGCGGGTGACCGTCCCTTGGAAACCCAATTCTGGGTGCAGGTGTTGTCTTACACCCACAAGCAATGGTCGCTCACCGCACAACAGACGGGGCGCTATTGGCGCCGCCTTGACGGGCTGTGGACCCTCAACATCACCTATTCCACCCCCACCCTGGATTTCGTGGCAGGCATGGACGAGATGCTCGACATCTTGACCAGCTGGCAGCCGATCGATGCAGCAAAGCAGGAGATCTGATGAACCCCACAGTTGGCATTCCCCGACGCGGCATCGCTCTGACCCCTGATCGCGCCAGCGCCCTGCAAGGCCCCGCCGATCAGATCAGCGAACCAGCCCTGCGTGAGGCCGCCGAGCTCATGGCATCACCGATCTGTGAAATCAGAGTGCAGGTGACTTCCCCCACTGGTGAGCGCAGATTGAGCGTCCATCTCAGCGAGTCAGCCGCCGTGGTGCTCATGTCTCGGGCTGACCAGACGCCGGAGCTCGCGGTGGTGACCCCTGGCTCAGTGCCCGCAGTCATTGCCAAGACTCTGCAACTTGGCCCCGGTTCGGACGATCCCGATTCACCCAATGCCGGACGAAAGTTCAGATTGCCGCTGCCTGATCTGGAGTCGCTGGCTGGCGACGGGCACCCGGTCTCGGCAAGGCTGGCGGCCAGCCCAGCGGGGCCAGTCCTGAGCGGCAATGACTGGTGCATGTGGTCAATCGATGCCAGCAGGCTGGCGCCCTCAGGCAAGCCAGAATCAGTGCGCTTCGACGCGATCGGCGCCGTGGGCAAGGACTGGTGGCAGATTGAACAGGACGGCCGCAGGGCCATCCTGCAAAACACCATGGGCACAGAAATATGGGGATTTCTCATCAACCTGGTGGCGCCCGGCAACGTCTGAGTAGCCAGCCCAGGACCAATTCACGCAGGGTCCATGCCCGCCCCACAACGCAGTTCGCGCCCGGAAGGTTCCCAAAGGAACCACCGGGCGCGAACCACGAACCAGCAAAAAGCCGGTTACCAATTACCTAGCTGTTGGCCACAACATCGACGTCGACGTGCACACGCACTGTGTCGGTGAGCTTCACCTGCACTCCGTGGCGACCCACGGTCTTGATCGGCTTGGCCTGGGTGATCGAGCGCTTGTCCAGCGCGGGACCACCGGCCTTCTTCACGGCCAGAGCGATGTCATTGTTGGTGACAGCGCCGAACAGCTTGCCTGTTTCTGAGGCATGCACGGGCACCTGCACAGCGAGACCCTCGAGCTGGTCACGCACCTGCAGGGCATGCTCGTTGTCGCGAATGGTCTTCGCATTGCGAGCGCGCTGAATGCCCTCGATCTCCTTGGCAGTTCCGCGGTTGTGCACAATCGCGAAACCCTTGGGCAGCAGGAAATTGCGGCCGTAACCGTCCTTGACCTCAACCACGTCTCCGGCCACACCAAGGTTGTCGACTGCAGCAGTAAGAATGAGCTTCATGTCGTTCCTCCTTAGCGGGTGGTGGTGGTGTAGGGCAGCAGGGCGAGCTCGCGCGCATTCTTGATGGCGATGGCGACCTTGCTCTGATCCTGCACGGACAGACCCGTCACGCGACGGGCACGGATCTTGCCGCGCTCGCTGATGAAGCGACGCAGCAGTGCGGTGTCCTTGTAATCAACATGGTCGATGTGGACCGTCTTGATCGGGGCGACCTTCTTCTTGTTCACAGACTTGCGCTGTGGACCGGCCATTGTGGTGCTCCTTCTCTTTGGCCCGCTCCCGCGAGCCACTCATAGGCGGACAACCCGTGGGTTGCCCTGAGCCCGGCCTTGACGGCCGGAATGTGCCTGGTTCTTGCAGTTCTTATTGGTTGTTCGGTGCTGATCCGATCTGAACCGATCAGATCTGTGCTGATCAGAACGGGGGCTCGTCGCTCTGGGCCGTGGCCCAGGGATCTGCCGCCGGTGCCTGATTGCCACCGGGCTGCCCACCCTGCTGGCCACCAGCGATCCCCTGATTCTGCTGGGGAGCTGACTGCTGACCGCCACCGTAGGACTGACCGCCACCGCGCTGCTGGCCGCCGGCGTTGTTGCCCTGCCAGTTGCCACCACCTGAAGTGGTGCGGGTCACCTTGGCTGTTGCATAGCGCAGCGCCGGACCGATCTCGTCAACCTCAACCTCGAAGACCGTGCGGCGGTTGCCCTCACGGTCGTCGTAGCTGCGGGCACGAAGACGGCCCTGCACGATCACACGCATGCCCTTGGTGAGCGATTCGGCAACATTCTCAGCTGCCTGACGCCACACCGCACAGTTCAGGAACATGGCCTCGCCGTCCTTCCATTCGTTCGCCTGGCGATCGAATGTGCGGGGCGTGGAGGCAACCGTGAAGTTGGCCACCGCGGCACCCGAAGGGGTGAAGCGCAGTTCTGGATCGGCGGTGAGATTGCCGACCAATGTGATTTGGGTTTCGCCTGCCATGATCTGTCCTCGTCGTGGTTTGTAGGTCCGGGATCGTCAACGCCCCAGGGCGCCGATCGATGCACCGGAAAGGGGCCTCAGGCGTCGCGACGCATGACCTTCGTGCGCATGATCTGCTCGTCGATGCTCATCAGACGATCCATTTCCTGCACGCTGGCGGGCTCACAGTTGAGCTCGATCACGGCATAAAGACCTTCGGTCTTCTTCTGGATCGGGTAGGCCAGATGACGACGGCCCCAGATGTCGACATTGTCGACGGTGCCACCTTCACTGGTGATGGTCTTGGTGTACTTGTCCACGATGGGCTGCAGCTGACGCTCGTCGACATCGGGGCTGATAATTGCCATGACCTCGTATTTGCGCATTGCGAACTCCACCTCCTTCGGTCTCAACGGCCGTGGGTCGTTCCCACAGCAGGAGGGCGTAATGCTGGGCGCACAAGCAGACGCCTGCACACCCACAATCACTGGTCAACGCGATGGACGCGCGGACCAATCCCCAAGTTTAGGCGATGTGGCGCCCTGCAGCGAAATGCACGCCCGCGGGGCCCAAAGTCACAACACCCCGAGCTACCACTCGGGATCCAGAGCCCTCAACGCCCCGAGCTAACGCTCGGGGCCGGGAATCAGCGTCTGACCATCCCTGGCCCACGCCGTGAGCCCACCGGCCAGCGAATAGGAATCCCGCCCGGCCTGGCGCATCAGTGAGGCCGCCACATTGGCCCGCATTCCGGTGGAACTCACCACGATCACCGGCTTGTCGGTGTCGGCCAGGGGATCGTCGCCCCAGATGGCAGCCACCGGATCGTCACGCAACGCAGCCACGTCAACAAGCTTGGAGCCCGGCAGATGCCCACGCTCGAACTCCCGGCGGCCACGCACATCGGCAACCACCGCGCCCCGGGCCATCAGCGACAACGCATTGTTCACACTGATCCCGCGATCAGGCTCACCGGCGGCCGACCCACGGTGCTTTCTGCGCCACAACATGGGCTCATTCTTCCATCTGCGCAGCATCCTCCTCTGCGCTGCCCCGACGTTCACACTGTCACCGGCGCGCGCCATGATGGAGGCACACGCCGCACCAAAGAACCAACATCAGCAGGCCAACACCCTGGACCCGTCAGGAGCCGAGATGACCACCGTTGACACCCAAGCAGCCGCACCCACCTCATCGAGCGTCGAGCAGGCACTGATCAACACCGATCTTGCCCCACAACTCGAACTGGATGACTCCCTTGATGCCACCACCAACGCTTTTGGACGCGTCGCGCTGCTGGTGATCGGCATGCAGCGGGGAAATCTGGAGGGTTGTTGGCAGGCCGAACAGGTCACCGCCAATGTGGCTGATCTGGTGGATCGGGCCCGGCTGGCCCAGGTGCCGGTGATCTGGATCAACGATCTCAACCCGGCTGCCCTGAATGTCGGAAATATGGGTGCCGGAAAACTGGGAAGCACAGACAGCGCAGAACAGCCCGGCTCGCTCACCTGCGGCTCAGGCGAATATGTGATTCCCAAGCGTTATCGCGATGGCTTCGAGGCCACCACCCTGGCCGACACCTTGGCCTCACTGGGCGTTGACACAGTGGTGCTGTGCGGCGCATGGTCGCACGAATCGGTGCGCGCCACGCTGTTCGGCGCCCTGGCGCGTGGCCTATCCGTGGTGCTTGCCGACGACGCCCACACAGCCCCGGCCCGCCACGACGGGCTCACCCAGGTGAGCGGTGAGGCCATCGTGGCAGTGGTGAACATGATCGCCGCCGCGCCCGGCTCGCCGTCGATGGATGTGAACACCATTGCCAGCCGCGATATTGATTTCACCAACTTCGTGTCACTCAACGACACCGCTGTGGGCGAGGCGGCATTGGCAGCCCAGGAGGAGGCCGAGGACGAGGCGCTCGATGGGGTGGACGACGGAAATCCGGAATCGGACGCAGATGAATGATCCGGCCGGCAGCGCCCGAAGGTGGCGCGGGCCACAGGCCGAATGGACTTCTGGGTGGATGGGCTCGTAGGCAGGCAGTGCTCGTAAACCGGCAGTGCTCGTAGGCTGAACGGGTGAGTCAACAAACCGGCGTGCGCGGGCGAATCACCGCCGGACTGTCCCGCGATGTGCTGGTGCTCGGGCTCATTGCCTTCTTCGTGGCTGTCGGCTTCGGTGTGTTGGTGCCGGTGTTGCCCACCTTTGCCGCGTCCTTCGGCGCCACTGATTTTCTGGTGGGCCTGGTTGTCTCGATGTTTGCGGCAACACGGCTTGCCACCAGCCCTTTCTGCGGCGCCATTTTGGCCCGCCTCGGTGGACGCGCAACCCTCACTGCCGGACTGCTCATCGTGGCGGCATCAAGCTGGCTCATGGGCGAAGCAAATGGTTTCTGGTGGCTGCTGGGCTGGCGTGCAGCCGGGGGCATCGGCTCGGCCATGTTCACCGTGTCGGCGATGACGCTGCTGCTCGCCTCGGTCGCTCCCGACATGCGGGGGCGTGCCACCGGCTTCTACCAATCCGGTTTCCTCATCGGCGGCATGGCTGGTCCGGCGCTCGGTGGCCTGCTCACCCAGATCTCACTCGTGGCACCCTTCCGCTTCTATGCCATCACATTGGCCATCGCGGCCGGGGTGGGTCTCGTCCTGCTCTCGTCGGCAACGCTTGACGCCGACGCGCCCGCCGACCAGGTGGCTGCCCGCCCGCTGCGCCAGGTGATTGTCGATTCACGTTTCCAGGCAGCCTGTGTGGCCAACTTCGCCCAGGGCTGGAACTCCATGGGTGTGCGCAATTCGCTCATCCCGCTGGTGATCGTGGTGACCCTGGGGCTCACCCCCACCTGGACCGGCATCGTCTTTGCCGTCTCGGCGGTGGTGCAGGTGATTGCGCTGCGTCCCATCGGCCGCTTTGTTGACACTGTGGGACGCCGCCCCGCAATTCTGGCCGGCGGACTGGTGATGGCGGTCTCGATTGCAGCCGTGCCATGGGCCGGGTCGATCTGGCTGGTGATGGCTCTCATGTGCGTCTATGCCGTGGGAGCTGCGGCCATGAGCACGGCCCCGGCAGCCAGCGTGGGCGACGCCACCGGAGGCGTGCGGGGCGGCACCCCGGTGGCGATCTTCTCCATGAGTTCCGATGTGGGCGCGATTGTTGGCCCACTGGTGGCAGGTGCCCTTTCCGATGCGCTGGGACGCCCCCTGGCATTCGGTGTGGGCGCGCTCTTCCTGGCGCTCAGCTCAGCGGTTGCCCTGCGCATGCCCCGCGCCGTCAGCGCGCCAGATCACGCCGCCGGAAGCCAGCCAGCCCCACCGCAATGAGCAAAACCGTCACCAGACTCACCCAGCCCAGACCCGACCAGTCGGGATTGGCGAGCATGGTGTGGGGCACATGCCACAGCGGGCTGATCGCCAGCACCCAGTCGTCCAGGCCAAAAGTGGGACCCAGAAGCGTGAGACCGAAGGAGATGAGCACACCAACCCATGAGGCGATGGTCACCGCCGGGCGCGCACCGATAACGGCTACTGCCACAGCAACAATCGTCCACACAGCAGGAATCACGGCGACTGCCTGGCCCACAACTTCGCCGAAGCCCACACCGATGTCTGCGCCGGCGGCAAGCGCCGCCACGAGCACCCCGGCAATCACCACGAACACAGTGGAGATGGCGAACGCTGCAAAAATATTGGCAGCGAAATAGCGGCTGCGGGCAAGCGGCGCAGCCAACACCGGCTCAACCCGGTCAGCCATCTCTTCATGACGCAGCTTCACCATCACCTGCACCCCGGGGATGGACGCAAAGATGCCGATCAGCGTGAGAATCGTCACCATGAAAGTGCCGGTGAGCTCCGCTGGCGACGTGGCCCCTGAGGCGAGGATCTGCTGGGCAGCGGAATCAGCGCCGAGCATGTCGGTAACAGAGGTGGAGAAATAGCCGAAGACCACGCCGAGCGCCACCGCAGCAACCAGCCAGGTGGCAAACGAACCGGCATTGAGACGTAACGCCAAACCCAGTGAGCTGCGGGTGTGACCGCGGGCGGGTCCGGGTTTGGGGGCGATCATGCCCTGCCCGAAATCACGTCTGCTCTGCAAGACAAACGCCGCGGCAATCACCACCGCCATGAACGCCAGACCCATCAGCAGGGGCATCCAGTCGTTGCTGAGCGCAGGCTCGGTCTGCTGAATCCAGCCGAGCGGGTTGGCCCAGATGGTCCACATGGGCGCGTCGATGGAGAAGCAGAAGCCCCCGCAGCAGGAACAGCGTTCCCAAAGTGCCCACGGCCAGTGAGTTGGCAGTGCGTGCATCCGAGCCGATCTGGGCAGTGACGGCAGCCACGGCCGCAAACATCCAGCCAGTCACGGTGAAACCGGCACCGAGCAGCATGGAGGCCTCCCAACCGCCGCCAAACGCCACTGTGACAAGGCCAGACAACGCACCCACCAGCACCGAACCGATCATCGACACGAGCACTGCCGAGGCAAGCCTGGCCGAGCGTCCCACCACGCCCGAGGCCAACAATTCGGCCTGTCCCGAGTCTTCTTGGGCACGCGTGGCACGCGTGACGGCGAAGATGGCCCCCAGTCCGGCCAGGAAGCCGCCGAGCGCCAGACTGCGCCAGGCGTTGAATCCGTCAGTGGTCGACAGGTCGTTTGCCGGGCCGAAGATGAGGCCCAACGCCGGATTGCTACCAATGGCAGCTGCCAAGCCCATCCGGTCGCTGACCTCGGGAAAGACAATCGGATAGACAATCACTGAGCTCGCCGACAGCACTGTCACCAGCACAATCCAGGGCGCAAGCTGGCGCGCGTCATGACGCAGGGAGGTGCGCAACATGCGAGCCGTGCCCGTCAGGGGACCGTGGCTGTGGCGGGGGCGTGGAGCCGCCTGGTGCGTCGGTGCGGGTGCAGAGTCCAGCGCGACTGCTGGGGCACTCATCGTGACGCCCCTTCGGCTGAATCATCGTTGTAAAGCCTGAGGAACAGCGATTCGAGTGAGGGCGGTTCCACTGTCAACGAGATGAGACCACAGGGCCCGAGCACAGCCATGGCCACACCCACCCGATCGGATTCAATGGTGGCGGACAGACGCTTGCCGTCGAGACGCACGTCGTGCAGAGCATCAAGCGCACGCGGATCAGGCACGGTGCGCAGCTCGGCGTGGATGGCGGTGCGGGTGCTGCCACGCATCTGGGCGAGTGTGCCGGTCTGCACCACCGCGCCGTCGCGGATGATCGACAAGCGATCGGCCAGGGTCTCGATCTCGGCCAGGATGTGGCTCGACAACAACACGGTGGTGCCACGCTGTTTTGCCTCGGCGATCACCTGTTGGAAAACACTTTCCATCAGGGGGTCGAGGCCGCTGGTGGGCTCGTCGAGAACGAGCAGTTCTGCATCACTTGCCAGCGCAGCAACGATGGCCACCTTCTGCCGGTTGCCCTTCGAATACTGCCGCCCACGTTTGGTGGGGTCGAGTTCGAAGCGCTCGATGAGCTCGGCACAGCGGGCTTCGTTGATGCCGCCACGCAATCCCCCGAGCAAATCAATGGCCTCGCCACCGGTCATGCCCGGCCACAGCGAGACATCGCCGGGCACATAGGCCAGGCGGCGGTGGAGCTCAACCATGTCTCGCCAAGGGTCGCCGCCGAGCAGGCGCACACTTCCGGCGTCGGCCTTGAGCAGGCCAAGGAGCACGCGGATGGTGGTTGATTTGCCCGCCCCATTGGGCCCCAGGAAGCCATGCACTTCGCCCTTGTCGACTGTGAGGTCGAGACCATTGAGAGCGCGGAAGCGTCCGAAGGATTTCGTGAGGCCTTTGATGTCAATCACTGCCTGGGCATCGTGCACAGACCCATCAGCAGGCGCAGCACCGGTCGACACTGGGTCATCGTCGCCGACGGGGTTGTCGGTCGCGGCATCACTCGTATTCATCGGAAGCTCCTCAGATCGCAGCTGTTCCCGGGTGGTTCTCATGTCAAGGGAACATGACGTGAGTAAGTCCCCATGCGGGGAATACTACAACCGGGGAGTTAAACTGTGTCCATGACCCGCGAGTCGGAACACCCCGCACCAGCACACCCCACGCCAGCACGCGGGCGTCCCACCGGACGCCGAAGCGGTGACTCGGGCACCAGGCAGGACATTCTGCGCGCGGCAAGCCGGGCATTCGCCGAGCGCGGCTACCAGGGCGCGTCGGTGCGGGCGATTGCTGATGCCGCAGGCGTCGATCCCGCTCTGATAAGGCATTTCTATGTGAACAAGAGCACTCTGTTCGCCACCGTGGTGTCCGATTCAGTGGTGCCGAAGCGGCTCCTCGCGGCATTCGAGGGCGATCATGAAGGGCTCGGCGCACGTCTGGCCGATTCCTATCTTGAGCTGTGGGAGCACGAGGGAACACGAGCCATTCTGTTGGCCGTTGTCCGCTCTGCCACCACCTCGGAACAGGCTGCCGCGTTGCTGGCCGAGCTGATGGGTGCGCAGATTGCCACATTGGGCACTGGCACCAGTGAGCTCGGATTTGTGTTGGCAGCCTCACATCTGTTCGGACTGTCAGTGGCCCGCCATGTGATCAAGGTGCCGGTGGTTGCCCGGGCCGAGCGAGCCACTCTGGTTGCCGCCATTGCCCCGACCATCCAGCACTATCTCGATCTCTGAATTTCCGCACCCCCATCGAGCCGAACGAGAGCTCCGGCGCGCCAATCTAGTAACTGCGCTAGATCGTCGAATACGCTGCGATCATGGATCCCATTCGCAATCCCTACGCCCCGGGCGCAGGTCAGCGACCCCCCGAACTTGCCGGACGCTCCGAGCAACTCGACCACTTCGATGTGGTGGTGGAGCGTGTGGCCCGCAATCGCCCCGAGCGATCGGTGATTCTCACCGGGCTGCGGGGCGTGGGCAAGACCGTGCTGCTCAATGCACTGCGTGGCCGCGCCGTGCGCGGAGGTTGGGGCACCGGAAAGCTGGAAGCCCGTCCCGACCAGCGCCTGCGTCGTCCGCTTGGCACTGCGCTGTACATGGCAGTGCGCGAGCTGGCCCATCCCGATTCCGGCCAGGCACTGGGCACCATCAGGGCATTCATCGAGCGTGAGGCAAAACCCGGCGCAAAGCTTGCCGAGCGCTGGAACCCCGGCATCGATGCACCAGTGGTGAAGGGCCGCGCCGACTCCGGAGACATCGAGATCGATCTGGTGGAGCTGTTCACCGATCTCGGCGGACTGGCCGCTGACAAGGGTGTGGGCATCGGCATCTTCATTGATGAGATGCAGGATCTTGATGCCGCCGACATTTCGGCGCTGTGCGCTGCCTGCCACGAGATCAGCCAGCTCCGACTGCCTCTATTGGTGGTCGGTGCCGGCCTGCCGCATCTGCCGGCGCTGCTATCGGCGTCGAAAAGCTACTCGGAGCGGCTGTTCAGCTATCAACGCATCGACCGTCTGGATCGTGACGCTGCCGACCAGGCCCTGCAGACTCCCGCCGCCGACGAGGACGCCGGATGGAGCCCCGAGGCACTGGCCGCCATGTATGAGGTGACGGCCGGCTATCCCTTCTTCATCCAGGCCTATGGCAAGGCCGTATGGGATGTGGCGCCCGACAATCCGATCACTGCCGACGATGTGCGCATGGGCACCCCTGATGCTGCCGCCGAGTTGGCAGTTGGCTTCTTCGGCAGCCGTTTCGAGCGCGCCACCCCTGCCGAGCGCGAATATCTGCGCGCCATGGCACAGCTGAGCAGCGACGAGGACGAGGTCTCCAGCGCCCAGGTCGCCGAGACGCTCGGCCGCAAACCACAGTCGCTGTCGCCGGCACGCGATTCACTCATGAAGAAGGGCCTGATCTATTCGTCCGAGCGGGGACTGATCGCCTTCACCGTGCCGCATTTCGGGCGCTATCTGCGCACCCAACCGGGGCAGGACTGAGATGGCGGATGAATCAGGCGGGGCGCCCACCAGTGAACTTGTCCCGGGCGGGGCGCCCACCAGTGAACTTGTCCCGGGCGGGGCGCCCACCAGTGAACTTGTCCCGGGCGGGGCGCCCACCCGCGAGCTTGTTCGGGGCGACGATGGCCGTGTGCGCCCCATCTGGGCGGCGAGCGATCCGATGTTGCGCAACTATTACGACCACGAGTGGGGTGTGCCCATCCTCACCGAGCGTGGCCTGTTCGAGCGTCTGAGTCTTGAGGCTTTTCAGTCGGGGCTCAGCTGGGCAACGATTCTGCGCAAACGTCCGGCATTCCGTCGGGCCTTCGCAGATTTCGATCCCGAGGCTGTTGCTGCCTTCGACGATTCTGACGTTGAGCGTCTGCTTGCAGACGCCGGCATCGTGCGCAATGGGCGCAAGATTCACGCGGCCATCACCAATGCCCGCGCCACCGTCGCCCTGCGCAGCACCCACGAGGGTGGGCTGGTTGAGCTCATCTGGAGCTTCCAGCCGGACGCGCGCCCACGCCCACACAGCTATGCCGATGTGACGGCCCAGACACCGGAATCGAAAGCTCTGGCGAAGGCGCTGAAAGCGGAGGGTTTCGTGTTCGTCGGCCCCACCACCATGTATGCCCTGATGCAGGCCATCGGCATGGTCGACGACCATCTGGTCGGTGAATCAGGACCGCTTGAACACTAGTCAGCCCGCCTTCCAGCCCTTGGCTGTTGCTGCTCGGCTGTGGCTATTTGGCTGTGGTGATCAACAGGCGGCTGCCTGTCGCGGTCGGGTGCTCGGCGATGTCAACCAGCGCCTGGGCAACATTGGCGAACGGCAGGGTGGGCAGACCCGGCACCTTGGCCACCTCTGCCAGCGGCTTCACGGTGACCGCAGGGCGCGCTGGGGCGTCCTTGAGATTCACCGGATAGACGATCGTGTAATCGATGCCCGAACCAACAAGCAGCTTTTCTGATGCGGCCTTGTCGGCCATGAACTTGCCCAGGACGCTGCGATAGATCAGCCGCATGAACCACGATGCCTTGTCAGCCGTGTCACCCGAGCCGAATGCCGACACCAGCACCAGGCGTGCAGCGCTCGACTGCTGCATGGCGGCCACGATGCTGGGCATCGCCGTCTGCATGAAATCGGCCTGTGACGAGGGCCCGGTGATGGCAACGATCACCGCATCGGCGCCCTCGATGGTTGTGGTGAGTGCGGGCACGTCGTCGATTGCGCCCTTCACCACGGTCAGGTGGTCGCGGGCCTGCACAGCTTCAGGACGGCGCACATAGGCCACGACCTCGTGCCCGGCGCCGAGCGCTGCATCCACGGTGCGTGAACCAATGTTTCCGGTGGCTCCGACAACTGCAATCTTCATGTTCGGTTCTCCTTGTTGGTTGTTGGCAGCGGGTGCCCCAGCACGGCCTCCAGGGTGGTGATGCACAGCGCCAACACATCAGCGCTTGCTCGCTCATCTGCCTGATTGGCATGCCGGGCTGCGAATTCGACGAAGGACAGCCAGGCACCAAGGGCCAGTCGCCAGTGTGGGGTGTCCGGGGTGCCGGTGGCCTGCAGCAGGCGATCAACCTGGATGCGATGGTTGCCATCGGCGATGGCGCGGATGTCGGGGGCTGGAGCATCTGCCCCAGCCCCATCTGGCGCTGGCTGTATCGGCGCTGGTCGGGCTGGCCCTGTATGTGCTGGCCCTGGTCGTGCTGCCGCCACATCACCCACGTTGTAGAGCTCCTTCACGCCACCCGAACTCCTGGCATAGAACGCGAAATAGGCCTGCAGGGCGCTTTCGACATTGGCCCGGGCTGATTGCGCCGGGTTCACATCGGTGGCGGCCAGCAGACGGTCGGCCTCGGCCTGCAGCACTGCCTCGTAGAGGGCCTCGCGGCCGGGAAAATAGTGATAAACCAGCGCCCGGGTGACCCCGGCATCGTCGGCAATATCGCTCATGGATGCGCCGGCGACTCCGGCCTTCGAGAAGTGCTTCGTGGCCACTGCGATGAGTTGTTCGCGGCGCTCATCAGGCGAGAGCCGCCCACCGGGTGCACCATTTGACATGTGTCTAATATAGGCGCTTGCTCAGTGCCGGAAAAGCTCACCTTCGGCGTCGGCCACCACGGCGCTCGGGGTGCCCGTGACATCGAGCGTCACACGCAGCCAGTTCTCTGAATTGTTGGGGTCGATGGCGCGGTAGACGATCCGCGGATTGGAGATCTCGTCAACGATGGTTCGGGCGTCAGCAAGCCAGGAATGGCGTCGGCGGATGCCGAGCAGCTGTTGATGCGCCCGCAGACTGTCGGCTCCGAAGGCTGCGAGTGAAGCCGGGGTGTCGGGCATGGCAGGGCGAATCTCGGCATCGCCACCGGCACGTTCATATTTTTCGCCACGGAAGGCCTGCTCATCGCCGTAATAGATCGCCGGGGTGCCGCCGACGGTGGCAAGCAGAGTGGTGGCAAGGATGGCCTTGTCAGGGCCAACTTTTGTGGCAATCCGGGTGACATCGTGATTGCCCACGAAGGTGAACGGACGAAAGCTGTCGAGCAGTTCATTGTGACGCCCAAGAGTCCACTGCAGCTCGTAGAAGTTTTCCGATTCCAGGCTGCTCCAGGCTGCTTTCCACAGCTCATACTGGGTCACGGCATCCATGCCCGACTCGGCCACGATCTCGGCATAGTCGCCATGAATCACTTCGCCATAGATGTAGGCCTGCGGAAACCGGGCGCGCACTGTTGCCAGCACCGGAGCCCAGAAATCGGGTGGCACGGCATAGGCGGCGTCGAGGCGCCAGCCGTCAATACCGCGCGCCAACCAGTGCGCCATCACGCGCGTCACCAGCTCACGCACGGCAGGTGAGGCGTGGTTGAGCAGCACCAGATCGTC
This sequence comes from uncultured Propionibacterium sp., assembly GCA_964293265.1. GTDB lineage: Bacteria > Actinomycetota > Actinomycetes > Propionibacteriales > Propionibacteriaceae > Propionibacterium. The sequence continues at coordinate 8,338 of CAXYYR010000008.1, read as the reverse complement.
GCTGCCCTCAAAGTTGAGTCGGGTGGGCGGATCGGTGGAGAAATCTATGTGGAACAGCTCGGCAGCAGAACTGTCCGGGCCTTCACGAAGGGCGCGCTGCAGCTCGGGATATGAGGCGCTCACATGGTTGAACACACCATCGAGCACAACGCGGATTCCACGTTCATGGCAGGCGGCGATCAGATGGTCGAAGTCGGCGTCATCGCCGAGCCTGGGATCCATCTGGAAGTAATCGAGGGTGTCATAGCCATGCGAGGCAGATCGGAAGATTGGCCCCAGCGCCAACCCATTGCAGCCCAGCGCGATGAGATAGTCGAGCCAGTTCTCAAGCTGCTGCAGCCGGTGGGCGCTGCCATCGGCGGCAACCCCGGAAAGCCCGCCGGGAACGTCGGACAGTGTTTGTGGGGCAAGTATTTCTGGGGCAGGCGCCTCGGGGGCAAGCTTCTCGGGCGCGCCGACGAAGCCCAGGGGATAGACGGCCCACCAGATCACATCACGTCGCCAGTCAGCCATTGCTCAACTCGCAATCTCTCGACTCAGGATGCCCATTTGCCGTTGTAGAACAGCCAAGCCCACCAGAACATGAGTATCAGATCGGCGCCGACAAGCACGGCAACGAGTGCCACTTTGGTTGCCCGTCCGGCGGCAGCGCGTGGGCGAAAGCTGAACCATGTGCCCACTCCGATGAACAGCGGGAACCACAGCAGGATGGCGCGGTTCACCGACATGAACCAGGTGGTGATGCTGAAGGCGAAGACCTGCACCAACACATAGCCGGCCTGCGCCCATGCCTTTCGGACGAGGCAGCCGATGGAGGTTGTCAGACCGATGGCCATCGCGGCGATCTCGAAGGCAAACATCACGCCCATCGACGGTTCCGAGCCGGCCGAATAGCGGGTGACGGCATTGACTGTGTTTTCCAGGCTTGTGAACGGCGACGTCCAGGCGCGTCCCCATTCCTCGCGTTGCGCGCTGTACCAGGAGTCCCAGGCGCCGGTGATCGAATGCAGATATGCCGCATAGCCGAACACCACGAGCAGAGGAATGACGAGCCAGACACAATGCATCAGGCGTTCACGCCAGCCAGCCTGATTCCGACCAGCCCCATTCCCGGCTGCTGTCTTCTTGGCCGGCGTCGTCCCGGGCGGCGTGGGTTCCCCGCCGAACAGCGCCAACAACCCCAGCCCGCCCACCAGGAACAGACCGGAGACCCGGGTGAGGCAGGCAACGCTGGCCAGCGCCGCAACCCAGGCCCAACGTCCTTGACGGGCAAGCACCCAGGCCCAGAAGGCCAGTGCGCAGAAGACCGCTTCGGTGTAGCCGACGGTGGTGAACACCGCCATGGGCACGAGCAGCCAGATCACCGCAGCATGGATGCCACCGAGCCGCTGCATGGCGAATGCCGCCACCAGGCTTGCGATCCAGCTGACCAGCGCGCCACCGATGGCCATAGGAATGCCGAGGGCCCCGAGCACTGCCATGATCGCCGGGATCACCGGGAAGAAGGCGACCTCCGAGGTGTTGGCATAGCCAGTGCTGGCAATGCTCATGAAGTGCGCCACATCCCAGTTGGCGAGCGCCTGCCCGGCGGTCCAATTGCGCTGGTGCATCGTGAGCATGAGCGCGGCAACCATGAGCAGCCGGGTGGCCAGCCAGGTGGCAATGATGATTGTGGAATGCGAGGGCTTTCCGCGCCCGGACAGCGACGTTGCTGTGCCGCTCAGATCGGGCAATGCCACGGCCGGGGGTTGGCCTGATGAGGGGGTCATAGTGGGCGACATGCTAGCTGGCATGCGCCTTGGCTGACGACTGACCGGCCCAACCGGCGTCGATGGCATGGTCGAGCACGCCGCCCACCGGATCGTCCACAAAGGCTTGGCGCACAGGGTCGAACCATGGGTGTGTCATATCGTTGATCACCGACAGCGCGATCCAGACGATGGCGCCCATGCGCCCCAACATGGCCAGCCAATAGAGCACCTCGGCCCCTGAGCCGGCGCCGATGATGCCTTCGAGGTAACCCCAGGTGGCAAGCCAATATGCCAATTCGGCGATCGTCCATACGGCCCAGTCGGCCACTTTTGGACGCGCCAACACCACCAGCGGAAGCAGGAACAGAGCCCACTGCGGCGAATACTGCGGGCCGAGCACGAGCACGCACGCAACAAGCAGGAAGGCAACCTGGCCGATGCGCGGGCGCGAGGGCACGGTGATTGCCAGCCACAGCACCGCCACGATGGCGGCAGTGACAAAGACTGTGGCCACCACACCCACCAGGCTGGAATCCACACCCATGCGCACGGCGGCGAACCAGATGGAACCCATGCCGGCGCCGCTGCCGAGCACGTCGAGCCAGTAGTTGAGCCAGCCGCCGGGAGCCGCGATGAATGCGGGCAGATTGACCACCAGCCACACACCCAGGGTGGTGATGAGCATCTCTGCCGCGTCCCGGCCCTTTGCAGCCCTGAGTGCCAGCATTCCGATGGCCAGCATCACCAGAATCGGATAGGCGCCGGCACTCGCGGCAAAGCCGAAGAGCACACCTGAGACCACGGTGTGTTTGCGGGCCCAGGCCAGCAGGGCAAGAGAGGCGAGGGCAACCGGCAGCAGCTGCCAGCTGATCAGGCCGCTTGCGAGTACCACCGGCGACGCCGCAATGAGCAGGGCATCGAAGCTGCGCACCCGCACCCACCCGGTGGACTCGCTCGCGGAATCGCGTCCCGTCTGCAGATGGGCCCACACCAGCGCGATGAAACACCCGAACAGTCCGATGGCGCACAGCACGAAGAACATGTAGCTGGCTTCCAGCTGGTTCTGCGCCGAAGCACTCGCCGATGTGTTGGCGCCCAGATGGCCGATGAGCCAGCGGTTGAAGCCGGCCAGATAGCCGACCAGGGCCGGGACTGCGCTGCCTGCGGCGCTGAAAATTCCGGCACCGGTGGCGATGCCGTTGCCCTGGTAGAACAGCGGGATGTCGGAATAGCAACCACGCAGAAATGCGTTGACCGGCTCACCTGCGGTGACCTGCTGGCAGGGCACCTGACGCCACATGAGCAGCACCCAATTGAGGGCGGCCAGCACAAGCGCCCAGGGCATCGGATCGAACCAGACTCCGCCGACGCGGGCATGGCGTCCGAGAGGCCCGCCGATCACCCGGCTGAGGGGCCCCCATTCGCTGGCGGGCAGCAGCGAGCCAGCGTCAAGCTGAGACGCAGCTCCGCGTGACACCCCAGACACGGTGGCGTTGACAGCCACCTGAGCTGCGGGGGGATTCAGATGGCCGGGCTGGCTCACCCGCCTGGCCTCGAATTGGAGGGCACGGGTGCCACGGTAACACCGGGCTGGTTGTTGCCGGCATTACCTGCATTGCCTGTGTTGGCACCCCCAGCTGAGCGCGTCGCCGTGGCCGTTGCTGAGGCGCTGGCCGAACGGGTGGCCGAGGCGCTGGCGCTCGGGCTTGCCGTGGCCTTGGTGAAGGTTTCCACAGGAGTTCCTTCAACGGCCTTCTCCATGTATTGCTCCCACGTGTAGGCGGGATAGGAGTCGGACTCAAAGGTTCCCGATGCGGCATAGGGATCAAGATTTGAATTGCCGTCACCGGCCACGTACATCACCGAGGTGGCGATCTGCTTGGTGGCGCCCACATACCAAGCTGCCGTGGTCATGTCGTCCACGTCCTTGGTGCCGGTCTTGGCAATCACTTCGCGGCCGAGTTTCTTGGCCTCGGTGCCGGTTCCGCTCGTCACCACCAACTGCAGCGCTTCCTGGGCAGCCTGTGCCACATCGGTTTCGATGGTCTGGGTAGCGGTGGTGTTGCCGGTGTAGATCACCTTTCCGTTGGAGTCCTTCACCTCTTTCACCACATGGGTGGTGTTGCGCAGCCCGTCGTTGGCGATGGTGGCAAAACCAGTGGCATTGTCCAACGGGCTCACCTGCCCGGTGCCCAGCGCGATGCGGTTGTTGAGATCCCAGCCCTCGTCAGTGGGCAGACCTGCATCATTGGCCGCTTTCACCGTGTCGGACGGGCCATTGGCCATGCGCTGTTCCATGTCGGTGTAGGCGGTGTTCATGGAATAGCTGGTGGCCTTCTTCAGGTTCACCGAGCCGTAGTTGTAGCCGCCGTCGTTGCGCACCACCACAGAGTCGCCGGTGGGGGTGAAGGTGTTGCCGTTGAGCGTGGAGTCGAGCTTGAAACCATTGCGCAGGCCGGCGATCAACGCCCACGCCTTGAAGGTGGACGCCGCCGGTCTGGCGGTGGTGGCCCAGTTGATCTGCGATTGCAGGAAATCGGGGCCGCCGTAGAGCGCATAGACCTCACCGCTGCCCACACCCACAGAGGCGACAGCCGCATGGAGCGTGCTGGCATCCTGGTCGGTCTTGGCCTTGTCGATGGCGGTGGCCACCTGGTCATTGGTCACTGCTACTGCCGCGTCCTGAAGCTTTTGATCGAAGGTTGTGGTGACGGTGAGCCCGCCGCCCTTGATCTGTTCGTCGGTGAAGCCAGCGTTGCGCAGCTCCTCCTCGGCCATTGTGAGCAGGAAGCCGTTTGAACCGCCATAGACATCGGGCTGGGTCACCGGGAGGGTATCGGGCAGATGGTCGTAGGCAGCGTCGTGGTCTGCCTGGCTGATGTTGCCGGCCTCAAGCATACCGTCGAGCACATAGTTGTAGCGCTCGGTGAGTTGGGCTGTGGACGCCTCACCGTTGAGCGGATCAAGCACAGAGGGGCTGTTGACCATGGCCGAGAGCATGGCCGCCTGGGGCACGCTCAGTTGGTCCGAGGCGGTGCCGAAGAAGATCTCGGCAGCCTTTTCCACGCCGTAGGCATTGCGTCCGAAATAGACGGTGTTGAGATATCCGCTGAGGATCTCTTCCTTGCTCACCTGGTTGTTCATCTTCACTGCAAGGGCCAGCTCGGTGAGCTTGCGGCTCATAGTCTGCTCGCTGCTGAGATAGCGGATCTTGATGTACTGCTGGGTGATCGTGGAGCCCGACTGCAGGTCATCGCCCTTGGCGATGGCGAACAGGGAGCGCACCAGACCCTTGGGTGAGATGCCCTTGTTGGACCAGAAAGTGCGGTCCTCGGCGGCAACGACGCCATTTTTGATGTTCTCCGACATCTTGGAGTAGTCGACCATGGTGCGGTTCTGGATGGCCAGTTCACCCATCTGGGTGGAGCCATCACGGAAATACACGGTGCTGGTCTGTGAGCCGAAGTCGGCATTCGGATCGGGCAGCTGCACGCGCGCATAGAAAATCAGTGAGCCCAGCGTGCCGATGATCAGGGCTGCTGCAAGGGTAATCGCGATGATCTTGGCGGCCTTGCGGCCCTTGCTCGTCGTCTTCTTGGCGGTCTTGCCTGCGCCATGACGTTGGCTCGCGCTGGGGGTGAGTGCGCGGCGGGCGTTGCTCGGTTTCTTCTTGCTGGACTTGTTGGAGTCAGCCATAAATGTCCTCAACTGTCTGCTTGTGCCGCGGTGCTCGCCGTTTGCGGCCATCGCCCAGCACATAGCTGGCGGTCATGAAGTTCCATCCGCAGTCGGGGCACACTTCCACCACTCGCACGGTGAAATCCCCGAACTCGGTCTCCATCTCCTCAAGTTCATCGGGTTGGCGGATACGTCCTGAATACTGTCCCAGCTGATCGCCGAACACATAATTCAGCATCTGCATGTTTTCGGATGCACACACCGGGCATTCGCGCCCGGCGGGAAGTCCATGGTGCTTGGCAGAGCTGATCAGCAGGGGGTCGGCATCGCAGGGATCCGACTCCATCATGGCGCGATTGGGCCGCCGCATCGCCTCAAGAGTTGCCCGGCGTTGCAGCGCATAATCGATCCGATGACGCTCCGTCTTCACGGGACAAGGGTAGTCGGCCGGGCTATGCGAGTCCGAGAACTGGGACAGTTGCCGGCGTTGTGCCTTGTCACAAGGGTTTGTCGGTGGCGTCCGGGAGCGCACATTGGCCGGCATCGCAGGCGCCAAATCGGCATGAGCGCCCGGCTCCGCTAAACTGTTGTGGCGCACGGGCGGCGATGCAACGATTTGCTGGCCAGCGCAACCCGATTCGGGGCATTAACTCAGTTGGTAGAGTGCGACCTTTGCAAGGTCGAAGTCAGGGGTTCGAGTCCCCTATGCTCCACAATTTCAGACGTAGTCGAACCCCTGACATGGATGTTCTGGCCTGTCGTGGCGGCGAAGGGTTCCGCGAGGCGGAGGGTTGCTTCTTCGTCTTCGTCGATGTCGATCCCGTTCGTGAAGGTCTGGTTCGCCAGGCGCTTTCCGTGGGCGTCGGTGGTCTTGTAGAGGCGTTGGCAGTCGATCAGGAGCCGTAGGGCTTTATCGATCTGGCGTCTCGGTCCTTGGCCTTGGTCGCGTTCGTTCTCGATGCGGCGGTCGATGTCGGCCAGACCTGCACGGATGCGGTCCTGGTGGCGTTTCAGGGTGGTGAGGTCGATGGCGTCGGCGAAGTGCGCGGCGAGGAGCTTGTCGGACTCGTCTTCCAGGCGGCGTCGGTTCGCTGCCAGCTCGGCCAGCTCGTCGGAGCGTGCCGCGAATCTCTCGTCGAAGGCTTGCTCGACCTTCTTGGTGAGGCCGACGTATTGGGCCTCGTTGATCGAGATCCGGGCGTAGCAGTCAGCGACCAACTGCTCGGCGACGGCAACGGGGATTGCGCGCCGCGTGCACTTCGTCTTACGCGTCCGGCGGCCGCTACACGAGTAGTAGGCGTACTGGATGCCCTGCTTGTTCGTGGGCAAGTCGAGCTGCATCCTCGATCCGCACGCCCCGCAGAACAGCGACCCTTTGAGGTAGTGGTCGTGGATGCGCTTGCGTGCTCGGGCTTGCTTCGCGGTGTCGAGGATCGATTGGACGCGCTGCCAGGTGGCGAGGTCGATCAGCGGTTCGTGGCTGCCGGGATGGTTCGCACCCTTATAGGGGACCATGCCGATGTAGTAGGGGTTGCGGAGGATCTTGAAGAACGTCGAACGACCCACTGGTCCAGAAGGGCGTTGCGGTGTCGGGATCGTCGTGAGCCCTCTGGCGGTCGCATCGGCCAGCAGTTCGACCACGCTGTGCTCGCCGGTGGCGTACTGGTCGAATGCCCACCGGATGAACGGTGCCCGTTCCTCGTCGATCTCAACAGTCCGGTACTCACGGCCCTGTTCGTCTCGGGCGCGGACATTGAGGTATCCGAGTGGTGCCCGCATCGGTGTGCCGCCGGTCGCGACCTTCTGCGTCAGCCCCTTCGTTACTTCGGTGGCGAGGTTCTTGGAGTAGAACTCGGCGATGCTTGACATGATCCCGTGCAACAACATGCCCGATGGAGTCTCGTCGATGTTCTCCGTGGCCGAGACCAGCTTCGCTCCCGCGTCGAGCAACGCCCGGTGGATCTCGACGTCGTCGAGGCGGTTGCGGGCGAGCCGGTCGACCTTGTGGACGATGCAATACGTCACCTGGTGACTGGCGATGTAGTCGAGCATCCGCTTCAAGTCAGGTCGGTCGGCGGAGCGGGCGGATTCCCCGGCGTCGACGAATTCCGCCACGATCCGCGCCCCTAATGACTCGGCTTTCCGGCTGTTGGCTTCACGCTGCGCGGGGATCGAGAAGCCCTCGTCACGGCCACCCTTGGAGGCTTGCTCCTTGGTCGAGACCCGCTGGTACGTGACCGCTGTGTAGGCGGGGGCTTCGTCAACTTCGGGTGGTGCTGGCAATAGGAGTGTCATCCTCGTGTCCTTCCTCATCGGCATTGGAGTTACCCGCGCCGTAGTGGTTCTGTTCCTCTTGGTGGAGTTGTTCGGCGAGGTGCAGGACGAGCGCGACGAGACGATCGGCGTCCGGTTCCTTCCGCAGGCGTGGTGTCGCGGTGATGCGACGGCCGGTATCGGTGGTGCGGGAGTAGCCCATGAAGGAGAGGTGCTCGGCCTCGCCCCTAGATCGTGTGTTCTGTTCGTTCCTGGTTCACAGTGCTCGGAGGTGTGCGCGTTGCGTGATGCGTTTGCCGCGTTCTTCGGCGGGACTTGTTCGCGGGCGGTATCGATCTGCTCGGCGAATGCTTGTAGTTCGGTGAGGGTGGTGTGGAACTTCTCGATCTGCTCGTCGGTGAGTTCCGCAGCGAGCTGGGGGATGTCGTAGCGGTCGCACCAGCCGGTGAACTCGTCCCAGGTGAGCACGAAAGCCCGAACATTGAGCCTGGACATGGGGCGGAAGATGCTCTTGCGTCTCTTTTGCTTCGCGCGCTTCTCCGCCTTCACGCGGGCAAGGGCCTCTCGTGCGAGACGATCCAGCTCGCCCGCCGCTTCGTGGCGGATGCGCGTGTAGGCGGGCTCGACCGAGCCGC
>CAXYYR010000007.1:0-45026 GCA_964293265.1 uncultured Propionibacterium sp. | reverse complement strand
AGAAGATGAATAACTTAGACCCGGAGCCTTTTTTCTCCGCGCGACTCGCCCCGGCCCCCCCCACATGGACAGACAACTCCCCCGCCCGAAAAAGGGGGCGGGTCAGTCTTGACGGCAGTGATCAGACGAGTTGATTCACGATGATTGTCTGTTCACGGCCCGGGCCAACACCGATTCCGCTGATGCGGCAGTGGACGCGCTCCTCGAGGAAGTGCACATATGCCTGGCAATTGGCCGGCAACTCATCGAAGCTGCGAGCGGCCGAGATGTCCTCGGTCCAACCCGGCAGGTAATCGAAGATCGGTGTTGCCTTCGCCAGATCAACCTCACTCATCGGCCACACATCTGTGCGCTTGCCGTCCACGTCGTAGGCTGTGCAGACGGGGATCTTCTCCCAGCCGGTGAGCACATCGAGCTTCGTCAGGAAGATGTCGGTGTAGCCATTGATCTTGGCGCCCTGCTCAACCACCAGCGCATCGAACCAGCCACAGCGACGGGGACGGCCGGTTGTGGCGCCGAATTCTCCACCGTCTGCGCGCAACTTGTCGCCGTCGGCATCGAACAGTTCAGTGGGGAAAGGACCTTCGCCCACGCGCGTCGTATAGGCCTTGGCAATGCCCACCACACGGTCGATCTTGGTGGGGCCCACACCGGTGCCGGTCAACGCGCCACCCACCGTGGGGTTGGAGCTGGTGACATAGGGATAGGTGCCATGGTCGATGTCCAGGTGATGGGCCTGGGCTCCCTCGAACAGCACCACCTTGCCGTCATCGAGCTTGTCGTTCAGCAGCCGCGCAGTGTCAACGATGTAAGGACGCAGCGCATCGGCATGGGCCAGAAGTTCTTCGGTCACCTGCTCGGCGTCGATGGGACGCCGGTTGTAGATCTTGACCAGCAGTTGATTCTTCTGGTCGAGGCTGGCCACCACCTTCTCGTGGAGCACATCGGGTGACAGCAGGTCCTGCAGTCGCAGGCCCACGCGATTCACCTTGTCCGAATAGGCAGGCCCGATGCCGCGTCCCGTGGTGCCGATCTTGCGGGCGCCGGCAAAGCGCTCGATCACCCGGTCAAGCGTGCGGTGATAGCTGGTGATGATGTGGGCATTGGCCGACAACAGCGGATGGGCCACATGCACATCACGCTTGGCCAGCTCGTCGAGCTCGGTGGCCAGCACATCCAGATCAACCACCACGCCATTGCCGATCACACAGGTGGTGTTGGTGTTGAGGATCCCGGACGGCAGCAGGTGCAGCACGAACTTGTCGCCGTCCACCACCACCGTGTGCCCGGCATTGTTGCCGCCGGAATAGCGCACGCAATAGTCGACGCGTTCGCCGATCTGATCCGTCGCCTTGCCCTTGCCCCCGTCGCCCCACTGGGCGCCGACCACGACGATGCCTGGCATGAAATCCCTCGTTTCGGGTCGCTGACCGGCTCTGCACCGGAGCAGACAACAAGCCCGTTGCGAATGGCAAGCGGGCTCTTACGACGTGATTCTAACGGTTTGTGCGCTCATCCACGCAGCTGCCCACAGGTCCGCGCGCTACCACACATGATTCCGGCCCATCGCCGCACCGCGATCCTGATCAGCGGACAGCAGCGCCGTGCCAGCGTCGCCACAGGGTGAAGCCGGCAGCCAGGGCCAACACGATCACGATGATGGCCGATGTCAGTGCTGTGCCACCCGTGCCCGATGAGAGCGCACCGACCAGCTGGTAGACGCCCACCGCCGCCAGGGCGATCACCACCACCAATTGGAGATACTTCATGTGGGCAGCTTGCCATCATTGCCGGTTGTCCGCATTGTGGGTGATTGACCCACCAACACCACTGATCACAGGAGTTCGGATGCGCATCATCGCTGACGTCGACACAGGTATTGACGATGCTCTGGCGCTCATCTCCCTGGCGTCCAATCACGACGTCGACCTGGTGGGGGTGACCACCAGCACCGGAAACACCACCTCTGATCTGGCGGCCCGGAACTCTGCAGCAGTCCTCAAAGTGCTGGGCCGCGATGACATTCCCGTGTTCATCGGCAGTTCTGCTCCCCTGGTGGCACCGGTTGCCACCACCCCGGAGACCCATGGCGAGTTCGGGTTGGGATATTCAGACATCCCCTCGCAGATCACGACGCATTTCAGCAACGACGGCATCGCGCAGCTGTGCCTGCCGCAGCTGCGCGCACACCCCGGTGAGATCACCTTGCTCATCACGGGGCCGCTCACCAATCTGGCGCTGGCACTGCGTGCCGAGCCAGCGCTGCCCCGCCTGGCCCATCAGGTGGTGGTGATGGGTGGGGCGTTCAACTACCCCGGAAACACCACTCCCACCGCCGAATGGAACAGCTGGTGCGATCCCCACGCAGCCGCCGAGGTCTACGCCGCCTTTGCCGGACTGCCACCAGAAAAATTGCCGATCATTGCGCCGCTCAATGTCACCGAAACAGTGCAATTGCTGCCTCGTGATGTGGACGTGATGGCCCGTGCCGCAGGTGTTGCGGCCCCCGGTCTGTCTGCAGATGCGCCCCGTGACCGGGGCACATCACGCCAGCACTCCTCGCACGATGGCTCGTCCAAAACTGGCTCATCCAAACCCGGCCCATCAAGAACTGGCTCAGCGCTCATCGATCTGCTCACCGATGCCCTGTGTTTCTACTTCGAATTCCATGCCGCCTACGGCTATGGCTATCTCGCCCAGGTGCACGATCTGCTGGCCGCCCAGATCGCCATGGGCGATGTGGTGCCCGAGATGAGCGTCCAGTGGGTGGGCGTGGAGACTGAATCCGAACTCACTCGCGGCACCACTGTGGCCGATTTCCGTCACCTGTGGAACCGTCCGGCCAATGCCCGGATCGTGACTGCTGTTGACGGACGCGCCAGCGTCGAGGCGTTCATTGAATCGGTCAAATTGCTTTCCAGCGACACAAACCAAAACACCACCCGATGAATCTTGAGCACCCCAAGTGGCAACACTCCTAGTGGGAGCCACTTAGGGAATTTTCTGACCAGTTCAATGGATCAGGTCGCTTGCATTGGCCCAGATGGCGCCGGTAAGAATGGACCTGATCCTCAAGGAATTGCCCCCCACATCTAGGACCCCCCATGACCCGCCTACCCTTTGACGACGAAGCTGCCGTCACTTTCATCAACGAAGCCCGACGCATCGCCTACGACATTTTCAACCAAGGCTCAGCCCGGTATCAATGGCTTGAGGCAGCCGGAACAGATTTTTCCGGTGCCTACGCTAAGCAATTCACAGCCAACGGCGAGCAGGAAGAATACGACCGAGTGAGCCTGGTACACACGCTCGGGCCTGATGGCGAGGCAAACGGAATCATTGAAATGGTGGAGACCGCGCGTCGCGAAGCTGATGAGGAACGTGCCTACCAGAAATCCCAAACCGACTGGCAAGAGCGCCAGGACGAGCGCGAGCGCGAGTACTACGAGGGCGGCGCCGAAGGACACTTCGATCCGAAAGGTCCGGCTGCTGATCGTAAGCCAGCAGAACAGGACTTTCACCCTTCACATGTGGCGTCACGCGTGTGGTTCACCGAGCGACCCCGTGGGATTTCGGAATACCAGTCGGGCACATCTTCCGCACGACCAGACCAACTCAGATTGTTCGCAACCAATTCACGAGGGGCTAACCATGCCTTGGATGACTATTTGGGCAGGTTGAGTTGGGCCTTCACCCAGTTCACCACCGGGTGCCCGATGGTCGTGGTGGATCGCCAGTTCCTTGACGGGTTCCGCCGCATCATCGAACAGAACAATCTCGACGCCGATTGGGCTGAGCGTCTAGCAACCACATTTGCCAATGCCGGGGGCGAGGGCGATATCGCCACAGCATCAAATTTCGGCCTCACCGCAGGCACCCTTGCCACTTCACCCGACGATCTGGCACGCATGTTGGACCGCTCAGATGTCACTCGCGAGCAGCTCGCCCAGGCAGCACAAGCACTGAAGGGGCAAACCGCCGGCATCACCATTGTCATCAGGGAACGCTTCGCAGAAGTGGTGGCAGGTGATATTGCTGGAGTCAGCGTCGACCCGTACACCGTGATCATCCAGAACACTTTTTAGGATGACCCGGCTTTTGCTCACAAGCTGTTCACCACGGTCACACCCGATCAAATCACCGATGCCATTGAGAAGCTCTCAGGCGATGCCTTCCCTGATGGAACCACGATGTCCGGATTGGACACCCCAGAGTATGCAGCCTTGTACCAAGACTTTCTGGAGACCACTGGCCACGCCCTCGCAACATACACAACAGCAACCGGAATTTTTGCCCCACCTGATGATCTAATGCAGCAGTGGCTCGACGCCATCACCGATGACAGCAAACCCACGAATGCCTCAGCCCTGCCCTTGATCATCAAATACGGAGGTGAAACAGCTTCGTTCGATCCGCAATTTCTGGCAGATCTGGGTATAGGCATCCTCGATTATGAGGCAGCTCGTGGAGGCGCCGACTTCTGGGAAGACCGTTGGAATCAGACCGGTGGCATGCAGGGCATCCTCGATCCTGCAAACTTCGACCGTAACGGTGATACCGACCTTGTATCGGGCCGCCTCACTGATCCTCTGGAGAGCATCTTGTCAGCAATGGACAACACCCCAGAAGCAGCTGCCATCTTCTTCGATACGGATGACACGGTTGGCTATTACGACAATGAATCTGAACACGAATACGGCATTAACTCACGCTTGGCATATCTCACAGACCGTCCTTGGGACAACTGGTATCAGGACCATGGTGATGCTTTTGGCGACGCTCTGGTCGCTGCCACCACACATCACCGTGATCCGCTAGGAGCTGGAGGAGGCTTCACTGGATCAGAATCCGAACAGGCGGCAATCTTGGCAAGCCAAGCAGTCTTCTTGTTCTCCCATCGTGTGCAGGACAACGGTTGGAATATGCCGGATGGCATGTCTGACTCCGTCGGTGAGATGTTGGCAAACTACATCGCTGATGTGTGGGCAGGATCACAGTATGGCGATCCCCACACCACCACCTTGCCCGATGGCACCAAGATTGACTCGTGGCTCGTAGACCGCACCTACGGCGTGGGTGGTATTCCAGTCGGTATGGCCGTGCAGGGAGACGATTTGAGGACCGTCTATGGACAAATGGGACAAACGCCCAATGATTTGGGCATCAAATACGTTACAGCCGCAACAATTGGCCTTTTCCAGGCAAAGGTTAATGCCGCATTGGACGGTTACGATTCCAATGGCGCAGCTCCAAACACCATCAACCAACTGAGAACAACAGCTTTTGCAGATGAGTTGGAGAATATTTCATCCCAATTCGGTCGCACCCTGGGGCCAATAATTGACAGTTCATACCGCGGCGGAATGGCAGACGAACAAATAACGCAAGATGAACGTCAGGCTCAAGCAAACACCATTAGAACTATCGGCGCCTTCATTCCATCCAGCAAGAATCCCATGATCAGCGGCATGACCGACGTGGCTATCGAGATGATCGCCCAATCATATGAAGATGAACCTAATTCAGTTGCAACACAGACCGCACTGAACTCCGAACAATCAATCAGAGCTGCTGTTGACCAAATGCTGTATACGTCATTTTGGCAGGCAGGATATTTTTCTGATAGTGCGGTAGAATTACCTACGGGTGTATTAATGGATTCAGGCAATGGTGTCATGATAATAAATCCTGAGGCATGGAATGAGGACTCCACAGTAATCGGAGACGATGTTCGCAAGCAATTCAACCGATGGCTTGAGCAGAATCCTATAGGCAACTACACTGATGATCCAATAACCTCATACAAGAATTCTATTGGTGGATTCTGATGCACAGACAAAGAGTCCCGCTTGTTGCCATCCCCGTTATATTATCTTTGCTTTCAGCTTGCAGCAACAGTTCGACCACCCACGAAGAATCAACCTCTGGCCCCACATTCGCCTTTGACTCTTGCAGCCTCATCTCCACGGAACACGCAGCTTCATTAATTGGCCCTATTAAAGGATCTCTCGATGTCTCGATTGAACGCCAATATGCCTTGGTGGACCATGCAAGGTGTTTCTTCGTTGCCGAAAGCACAACTAGCCCTGGATTACTTGTCGATATCACACCCAGTGGTCCGGATGAACCTAATTTTGTGATGGATTCAGAGACGCGACAATGTTGGCAATTCATTCCGCTGATAATTGAGAACGGACGCGGATTTTTGTGTGATGCCACACAACCAGGCGCATCGTTCACCCCTGCCTATATGAAGTTGGCCTGGAACGCGGGACATGGAGATTTTTGGGCAGCAGTGAGCTTCACCTCACGCGACGGAGCGCCGACAATGGCAGCCGCGTCCGACAACTTCCACACCATCGCGGAAGATCTTCAGACAAATGTCACTCAATCTGCGTTCCCACCTCAGCCCCAGAAACCGAGCTCCTCTTGAAACCTCCAATACTGACCAGTCATAGGTGGCGAGCTCTCTGTTCTCTGGCACTCAGCCTCGGACTCACTGCATGTTCAAGCGGGACTGGTGCTTCATCCGCAGTGACCGACCAAGAAAGTGAATACAAGTTCACTCTGAACGCCTGCGCCCTCATCTCTCAACAAATAATTGAGAATCAGTTGGGAGCCGACGTCGAAGAACATGAGCAATCAGACGCATGGCGAACCTCAAATCTGGGCCACGATGGCAGAGGCACACCAATGGGGAACATGGCGCAGTGCTCGTATGAGCCAGCCGCAGGGGACAACCCTGGGATCGTCTTCCAGACACACCATGCTGATCTCTTTACCATTCAGATTGCTGATTGGAACTCAGCCGAGTGTGTCGACTCCCGCCCCTTGGATGTTGCTGGCGTGGTCGGCTACATCTGCGGTGACCTACTGGGCGATATCGCGGGAATACAAGAACCGTATGCAGAAATTGTGTGGGGCAAGGGGCCGGTTTACACAGCGCTTATCGGTACACCGCCGGGCGGCGTACCACCAACTCTTTCTGAACGTGTTGATGGACTACGTGAGCTGGTGGTTGAGTTGACAAAAAATGTGAATGAGGACAGCTTCGTGGCCAAGTAGCCACCAAGAAAACTGGCACTCAGCTCTGCCCCGTCTGCGCAGCAAGCGCTCGCTGGTAGCTGGGCTCGCGTGACTTGATCAGCGTGATGACGCGGCCGGTGATGGGCATCAGCAGATATTGCACCGCGATCTTGTAGACGAAGCCCACGATCGTGTAGTTCGCCCACTGTCCGAGCGTTGTCACACCGATGACCGGCGCAGCGATGGTGCAGAACAACACCGTGTCGATGAGCTCACCCAGCCCGGTGGAGCTTGCCAGCCGCGCATAGAGACCCTTTTCACGATGGCGACGCTTGCCTATCCACATGATGAGCGAATTCACGCTCTGGCCACCCGCGAAGCCGACCATGCCGGCCAACACCACCTGCCACACCGGGCCCAGTGCAGTCTCGAGAGCAGCTTGTTTCGCGTTGGAGTAGTCGTCACCCAAGCCCGGGAGCACAATGATGATCCAATAGATTCCGGCGCTCACGGCATTGACTATGAAGCCCGTGATGATGGCCCGCCGGGCAGCCACCGGGCCGTAGATCTCGGTGATCGCATCACCGAGAATGTAACTGAACGGGAAAATGAAGAAGGCGGCATCGGTGATGATGGGGCCGAAGGCCACACCCTTCGATGCACCGATTCCGGACAGCACGATCACCACGCACAGAATGGCCAGCATGAAGCCGAAGGTCGACGAGCCGCCGTCGGCATAGACGGGTCGGGCATCAGCCGGGCGTCGGCCGGACGTGGAGTGACTCACGGATCGACAGTGTAGGCGCGGCTGCCCTGTCAGGTGGTCACGCCCACGCCCGGGTCGCGGGCCACAATGGAGCCATGAGCGCAGATGCCGAGCAGATCCACGCCACAGTGGAGACGCCACTCGGCTCATTCATCGCGGTGATCCACTCGGCTGGCGCCCGAGCCGGGCTGCATGTCCTGGCATCTGCAGATGACCTCGCCCCTCTGCCCGTTGGCTCCTCGGGACAAGCAGTCGAAGATCACCTGGTGACAATGGTTCGCACACAGGTGGACGAATATTTCTCCGGCAGTCGCCATGAGTTCAGCGTGCCGATGGCCCCCGCGGGCAGCAGTTTCGAGCAACGGGTGTGGGCCATGGTCTGCCAGATTCCCTATGGCGCCCGGGCAAGTTATGGGGAGATTGCCGAGGAATTGGGCAACAGGGGTCTGGCCCGTCAGGTGGCAAGAGCGATGAGCCGCTGCCCGATCTCCATCATCGTGCCGTGTCACCGGGTGGTGCGTTCTGACGGCAGCCTGTCCGGCAGCGCTCGCGGTGTCGCCATCCGTCAGGCCCTCCTGGATCTGGAGTCACGGTTGGCTACTTGAGCGATGGTTGCATCCGGCAACATACGACCTCACAAGCCGGACGCCCTGCGAACGCTTGCCCCTGGCGCGACAATGAGACCATGAGCTCCACCACGATGCCTCGTCGCTTCACCCGTATCCCCGGTTCGCTGGGAGACATGATCATGGTTGCCACGGGCAGCACTGCCCCGGCCGACCACCAAGGCGCTGATCGTCATGGCTTCCGTGAGCCCACTGGAAGCGGCACCGACGCGCTAATGGGCGTCTATTTCGCAGACCAGCGCCATGTCCCGGCAGCTGAGCAGCTCGGGTCTGAAGTCACCCTCGCCGAAGACCCCTTCCTGCAGACCGTCGCCGAACAGTTGAGGGAATATTTCGACGGCACCCGCCACGAATTCGATGTGCCGCTGGCGCCGAAGGGCAGCGATTTCGAACTGCGTGTCTGGGAACAGCTGCGGGCCATTCCGCACGGAACCACCACGAGTTATGGCCAATTGGCCAGGCAGCTGGACACTCCGGGCGGCGCGCAGGGTGTGGGCCAGGCAGTGGGACACAATCCGATCAGCGTGATCGTGCCCTGCCACCGCGTGGTGGCTGCCGATGGCTCGCTCACCGGCTATGCCGGGGGTCTGCAGCGCAAGAGGGCACTGCTCGACCTGGAAACCCCGGCCTCACAGCGACTCCTATAGGGCTCAGGCCTTGGGCTGGCGCAGAATCTTGTCCATGGCCTTGCCCTTCGCAAGCTCGTCAACGAGCTTGTCGAGATAGCGATAGCGCTGCACAAAAGGATCTTCGACGTTTTCCACCCGCACGCCGCACACCACACCGGTGATCAGTTCGGCATTCGGGTTGAGCGTGGCCTGCGCAAAGAAATCACCGAAGGACACACCGGAATCCAGCAGGCGATGCAGCTCGTCGTGGTCGAAACCGGTGAGCCAGCTGATCACCTGGTCGAGCTCAGCCTGGGTGCGTCCCTTCTTGGTGACCTTGGTCACATAGTTGGGATACACCGCCGACACCGCCATTCGGTAAACGCGGTCATTGTTCTGCTCAGCAGTGGCCATGACCACAATGTATGCGACGAAGGCGCGCTGGGGGGTTGGGCTTGCTAGCTTCTGGCTATGGCAAAGACGCATCCCCATCTCGATCAGCCCACCGGCGACCAGATCCGTGCCACCCTGGGCGAGCGCAACGAAGCCGTCATCGAAACGGCCGTGGCCCTGCATGAGCTCATCACCCGGACCCTGCCAGATGTGCAGTCGAGCATCGACCTGACTGATGGCCAAATCGGCTATGCAGCGCGGCAGTGGGGTTACAACGGTTGGGGTATGGCAGCAGTTTCGCCGTACAGCAAGTGGGTGAATCTGCATCTCATGGCAGCCGACCGGCTCGATGACCCCAAGAAGCTGTTGTCGGAGGGCAAGCACATGCGGCACATCAAATTTGCCAAGCCCGACGAGGTCACCGCCGTCCAGGCGGCCCTGGTGGCGCTGCTCGAGCAGGCAGCAGAACTCAATCAACAATGAGTGCACCCCACGAACAAACCGACAGCAACTGCGCTGGTCCGGGCCTTCTGGGGTGGAGATGATCGGCCCGGAGGGACTCAACCCCTTTCTGGGCCTCGGCAAAGAAAGCAAGCATTCTTTGCTCTCGGCCTGCGTCGGGGTGCTCGACCAAGGAGGGCTCAACCCCTTCCTTGGCTTCGGTAGCGAAAGCGAGCTTTCGCTACCCTCAGCCTGCGTCGGGGTGACAGGATTTGAACCTGCGACCTCTTCGTCCCGAACGAAGCGCGCTACCAAGCTGCGCCACACCCCGATGCTGACAGTCACGCCCGCCTGAGCGGAAACGCGGCTGTAAAGCCGTCGGTCAGTCTAACCCACTCACGCCCGCGGCGCACAAGCTAAGCCGTCGTATCGCTCGCCACCAGGGTGAGCAGGGTGGCCTCCGGACGGCAGAACAAGCGATAGGGCGCATAGGGCGAAGTGCCCATACCGGCAGAGACATGCAGCCAACTGGCCGAGCCCCGGAATTCCCAGCGGCTCAAACCCTTTGCATGGTCGGTGCCTATATCGCAGTTGGTCACGAGCGGTCGGCCACCCGGCAGGCACACCTGACCTCCGTGGGTGTGGCCAGCCAGGATGAGGGGCAAGCCATCGTCGGTCATGGCATTCACAACCCGCCGGTAGGGCGCATGGGTCACACCAAGCGTCAGCGGGTCACCCTGGGCAACCGTCCCTGCCACACGCTCGTAATGGTCGGCATTCATATGGGCATCGCCAGTGCCACGCAGGGCAAGCGTTCGCCCTGCCACCGCAAGGGTTGTGGCTGCATTGTCCAGATCGACCCAACCACCGCTGCTCAGGGCCTCACGCAATTGGTCGGTGGGCAGCTTGGGGGCTGCTGAGGCCTTGCGCCGCTGGTGGTCGCCCGTGAAGCGGCGGACAACATAGCCGAGCGGATTCCGGAAGCTGGGCCCCACATAATCGTTGGACCCGAAAACGAAGACGCCCGGCACGCCGAGCAGACCACCCAGCGCCTCAGTCAGCGGCTCGATGGCCTCGGCGGACGCAACATGATCGCCCGTGCTCACCACCAGATCAGGCGCAAGCTCCGCGAGTCCGGAAAGAAACGCCAGGGCATCGTCCTGACTCGGCAGCAGGTGCATGTCGGAGATGTGCAGCACGCGAATGTCCGGCGCCCCGGGGTCGAGTATCGGAATGCGGTGACGCCGGATCAGGAAGGCATGGGCCTCAGCCAATCCACCCGCCAGCAGACAGGCACCCATGCCCACGCCAACGCCGGTGAGAGCGCGCGCTCCCCCAACAACTCTCGACATCGTCAACTGCCTATCCGCCCTTGTAGGCCGCGGGTTGGGTGGTGCTCGGAGCCGTATAGCCATGGAATTTGGTGGCAGTGGTCTTGGGCAACTCCGCTTCCATCATGGCCTTCCAAATTCCGCCCGACTCAGTGGTGGAATTGCCCGACAGCGTGCGGCCCGAGCCGGTGGTCAGACCAGTCAGGGTCTGGGTGCGGCCACTCCAGTAGGAGTTGCCGGGATCCACCGAGACCATCGCCACGCCCTCGAGCTCAGGGGTGTAGGCGTTGAACCACACGGCCGACTCGGTTTCGGTGCTACCTGCAGTTCCTGTCTTGCCTGCCTGGTCGTAGTCGCCCGAAACCTTCGAGGCCACTCCCGTGCCTCCGGTCTTCATCACCTGCTGCATCACAAGATTCATGCCGTCGGCGACATTCGGATCGATCACCTGGGTGCAGTTGGCCGAGGGCACCGCCAATTCGTTACCATCGGCAGTCTTGGCATCAGCAAGGATCACCGGATCACAATGGATGCCCCGATTGGCGAACGTCGCATAGGCCTCTGCCATCGACAGCGGCGTGACATTCAGCGCGCCGAGCGTGAACGAGGGCACATTCTGGTAGCTCAGCATGTCAAGATTCGGATCGGCCAGCTTCATGCCCACCGTCTCGGCCATCTGGATGGACGAACAGATTCCCGCATCTCTTTCCAGAGCCACGAAATAGTTGTTCACCGAGGCACCCATTCCGGTGAGCATGTTCATGTTGCCGGTCTTCCATGAATTGGAAACCGTCCAACCCTTGGAATCACCAGAAGAATATTTGAAATCACCCTGACAGTCCTTGAAGGTGGTGCCTTCCCAGTTCTTGGTGGACGGGGCGTTGTAGTAGGTCTTGTCGGGAATGAAGCCCTGGGCAATGGCCGCTGCGGCCACGAAAGCCTTGAACGTCGATCCGGCCTGGTAGCCCTCGGCGCCGCCCATGTCCTGACTCACGGCGTAGTTGTAATAGGTCTCACCGGCAGCAGAATTGGTGCCCATCACCGGCTTCGACTGGGCCATCGACTTGATGAGCCCGGTCTTGGGGTCGGTCATCACGGCCACCGAGACCACTGGGTCGGTCGGCGAGACCAAGGCTGAAATGGCATTCTGGGCGGCATCCTGGGCATCAGGTTCGATCACCGTCTGAATCTTCAGACCACCGCGATACAGCGCCCGTTCACGGGACTCGCGATCATTGCCGAGCGAGGTCATGTCGTCAGAAAGCAGGGTGTTTTCCACGTACTGGCAGATGAAGGGATAACGGGACGACGCACAACCCGAATAATTCTCGGTGACCTTGGACTGGTCGAAATCAGTTGCCTTGGCCGCGTCAACATCTTCCTGTGTGAGCTCGGCAGTGCCCGAGAACCAGTCATCTTCCTGATCCCATTTGAGCATCGCATCCAACACCACATTGCGACGAGCAATGGCGGCGTCGGTGTAATTCACCGGATCGGTGGTGCTGGGATTCTGCACCAGACCCGCCAACATGGCCGACTGAGTGACGTCCACATCCTTGGCATCAATGCCGAAATAATGCTTGGCTGCCGCCTGCACGCCATAGGCCCCATCGCCGTAGTAGGCGATATTGAGATAGTTCTCCAGAATGGTGTCCTTGGCCGCCTTGAGGCTGCCCTTCTCCTGCGTGAGCTCGGCCTCCAGGGCCACTGCATAGCGCATCTCAAGGATCTTGCGGCTCAGCGTCGGCGCCTGCGCCTCCGCCTCGGCCTCGGTGTCGCCGTTGTCCTGGGCAATCTGGATGCGCACCTGCTTCACATACTGCTGGGTCAGCGTGGAACCGCCGCCGCTCTCGCCAGCCAACTGGCCAACCGCGGCGCGCAGAATGCCTTGCGCATCCACCGCACCATGCTCATAGAAACGGTGGTCCTCGATGGCCAACTGGGCCTTCTGCATTGCCGGCGAAATCTCGTCAAGGCTCACCGGCTGACGATTCTGGTCGAAGAAACTGGCCAGCGATTCTCCATTGGCCAGCAGCACCTCCGATTTCTCGGCCTGGTGCGGAATGGTCAGCTGCGTGGTCACATCGTCCAAGCTGTCGGACGCAGATCCGGCGGCGTTGCTTGCCACAGCGGCAAAGGGCAGCCCCATGCCGGCAACGAACACACCGATGACCGCACTGAGTGCCACCAGTATGAGCATTGAGTACAGACGTGAGTCGCCAGGTCGCGCAGCCATGGTTGCCAGCCTAACCGTCAGACGCGACAATGGCAGCGTTGTATTAGCTGTGAATCGCGCCCCGGAAGCTGACAATCGGCAAGCCAGCCGTATCTGCCCACGTTCCGGCCCACCCGGGATGGTGAGCATCCGGGGCCACGTTCCCGGTGCACCCAGGGTTGATCCGACATCGCGCGAAAGGGGAACACCCGATGGCAGTCACCAATATTGACGACTGGCCGCAGCAGGCAAAATGCCGCGGAATGAACGATGCCCTTTTCCCCGAGGGCCGTGACCAGAAGCGCGCCAAGAGCGTGTGTCTGGGGTGCCCGGTGCGCCCGGTGTGCCTGGCAGAGGCTCTGGACCACCACATCGAGTGGGGCGTGTGGGGCGGCCTGACCGAGCGGGAACGCCGTCAATTGCTCAGGGAACGACCGGGCGTGAAGTCGTGGTTCGACGTGCTCACCCATCCTGACGGCCCCACGAATCGCACGGCATCAGGGCCGAGGCCCTCGAGTTTGCCGACCGCAACCCATCCGGCGGACAGCTATGACGCCGCCGCGAACCGATATGGCAGGAGAAATCAAGCATGAGCAATGAGCCAACAGGCGCCACCGGCGCCGCAACCACATGGGAATATCTCACCGCCCCCATCCTCACCCACGTGAGTCAGCAGATCCTCAACAACTTCGGGGCCGACGGTTGGGAGCTCGTCCAAGTGGTTCCCGGCGCGAATGCCGACTCATTGGTGGGCTATTTCAAGCGTCCGGTGAGCGCATGAGTGCCCCTGTGCGGAGTGGCGTCGGATCGGCGGACAAGCCGAGCGACAGGCTCAATGCCCTGGGCCTCACACTGCCCGCGGTGGCCACACCGGTGGGTTCCTATGTGCCGGCCATGCGGGTCGGCGATCTCATCTACACCTCGGGCCAGCTCCCCCTTGCCGATGGACGCCTGGCAACAGGTCTGGTGGGTGGACCCACCAGCCAGCAGGTGGCCACCGATGCCGCCCGCACCGCCTGCCTCAACGCCCTGGCCGCAGCGGCCGACATCGCCAACGGCATTGATGCCATCCAGGGCATCGTGCGTCTGGTGATCTATGTGGACAGTTCCGAGGGCTTCACAGAGCAGGCGGCGGTCGCCAACAGCGCCCCCGATCTGCTGGCCGAGATCTTCGGCGAACAGGGCCGACACATCCGCAGCGCAGTGGGGGTGGCCGTGCTGCCGAAGAACGCCTGCGTTGAAGTCGAATTGGTCGCAGGTTTGTGAGCCGGACCCGCCAGCCCACGCGAAGCGATGATGGGCTGGCCCGGGAGATCTACCGAATCCTGCGGGCCAGCTACCCGGACGCCCGGTGCGCCCTGGATTTCACCAGCCCCTTCCAGCTGCTGGTGGCAACGGTGCTCTCGGCCCAGACCACCGACAAGGGCGTCAACAAGGTGACACCTGCGCTCTTCGAGCGCTATCCCACGCCGGAGGCGCTGGGCTCAGCCTCGCTGCCCGAGGTGGAGCAGCTCATTCGACCAACCGGTTTCTTCCACAACAAGGCCACCGCCATAGTCGGTATCGGACGAGCCCTGGCCGATGATTTCGAAGGCCAGGTGCCGAGCGGCATCGACGAGCTCACATCGCTGCCCGGAGTCGGTCGCAAAACCGCCCAGGTGGTGCGCGGCCATGCCTTCGACACACCGGGAATCACCACCGACACCCATGTATTGCGCGTCAGTCGACGCCTCGGCTTCACCGACTCGGACAAGCTACTGCAGGTGGAACGCGATCTGGAGGCCACGTTTGACCGGGGTGAATGGACGCGACTTTCCGACACCCTGATCTTTCACGGCAGGTCACGCTGCCATGCCAAGAAGGCCGCCTGCGGGGCCTGCCCGGTGGCCGAGCTGTGTCCCAGTTTCGGTATCGGCCCCACCGATCATGACGAGGCTGCCAAGCTGGTGCGCGAGCAATGAGCACGGATCAGGCTGCTGATTCACCAGCATCCGCGTCACTAGTGCCGCCGGCTCTGCGCACATTGGCCCGGGCACTCGGGTCCGTTGACAGGGCAGTGATTCCACGGCACTTTGCTCCCCAGCCGGGCGACCCACGAGCCGCCGTGCTGGTGCTGTTGTCGGATGATGCCGATCCGATACTCCCCTTCACAGTGCGCTCGGCAAGCCTGCGTCACCATTCGGGCCAGATCTCATTTCCCGGTGGCCATGAGGAGCCGTCCGATGGCGGCCTGATCGGAACAGCACTGCGCGAGGCGTCCGAGGAAGTGCGCCTTGATTCGGCCAAGGTGAACGTGCTGGGGCGTCTGCCCCTCACGGAACTCCCGGTCAGCCGTCTGGCAATTTCGCCGGTGGTGGGCTGGTGGCATGACGACGACACACTGGTTGCCCAACCCGCCGAGGTCGACAGCATCGAGCAGTGGTCGATCAGCCAGCTCACCGACCCGGCACATCGGGTGAGCGCCCAACTCGGCCCCGGCACGATCATCGGACCCGCCTGGGAGTTCGGCGACCTGTTCCTGTGGGGCTTCACCGCCCTGATCACCGACGTGCTGCTGAGACTCGGGGGCTGGGAAAAGCCCTGGGACCGTGATCGTCTGGT
Source organism: uncultured Propionibacterium sp. (assembly GCA_964293265.1). Classification (GTDB taxonomy): domain Bacteria; phylum Actinomycetota; class Actinomycetes; order Propionibacteriales; family Propionibacteriaceae; genus Propionibacterium. The sequence goes on along the minus strand of CAXYYR010000007.1, from coordinate 29,019 downwards.
GCAGGTGCCGCCCCGATTCCGTGACGACGTCATCGAACGTTGAGCGCGGTTGACTCTGCTGTGAGCGGTTGACTCTCCTCTGAGGAGGTCACACAGTTGATGTGTGACCCGAATCGATGTGTGGCTGTGGAGCGTGCGGTTGTACAAAACCCGCTCGCTGGCCACCCAGGCCGTCAAGGGCGGCCATGTGCGCTACAACGACGCCCCGGTGAAACCCTCCCAGCAGGTGGGCCCCGGCGACATCATCATTGTGCGGGCGCCCGGCTGGGACCGTCGCTTCGAAGTGCTCTCGCTGCTGAACAAACGGGTCGGCGCCAAAGTGGCCGTCACCGCCTACCGCGATCTGTCTGGGGCAAGGCCGGCATGGTTGTCCGCGCCGGTGGCACGGCGTGATCCGGGCACGGGGCGTCCGACCAAGAAGGACCGCCGTGAGATCGAAAAACTGCGCGGACACTGATCAGCCCTTTGGCCCTGATCTGCCTTAAGCACTGTTCAGCCCTTGAGCAGGGCAACGGCTCTGGCCCTGGCAGACACCGCGTCGGGAGCCTGCACGGCAGCAGATGCCGCCTGACGGCATTGGTCAACGGTCACATCACCCAGCTGCACTCCAACCGCCGGCAGGGCGGTCGCTGCCATCGACAGTGAGGTGATGCCGAGCCCCGTCAGCACGCAGGCAAGCATCGGATCTGCTGCCGCCTCGCCACACACACCCACGGGCTTGTGCACCGCCAGCCCGGCATGCCCGGCCATCTGGATCAGCCGCAGCACCCCCGGCTGCCAGGGATCATTGAGCTCGACCAATTTCGACGACAATCTGTCGGACGCCATCGTGTACTGGGTGAGATCGTTCGTGCCGATGCTGAAGAACTCCACCTCGGCAAGCACCTGTTCGGCCTTGAGCGCCACTGCCGGCACCTCAACCATCACGCCCGGCCACAGCCCCCGCTCGCGGCACTGGGCAGCAAATGCCCGGGCCTCGGGCACCGTGGCCACCATCGGAGCCATCACCCAGACGTCCACATCAATGCCCTGCCTGGCCCGGGCAATCGCATCGAGTTGGTTGGTGAGCAACTGTGGATTGGCGTCAGCAAGCCGCAGCCCGCGCACACCCAGCGCAGGATTTGCCTCGGCATCAACATTGGCGAAGGCCAGGGGCTTGTCAGAGCCGGCATCCAGGGTGCGGATCACCACATGGCTGTGCCCACCGCGTCCGGCATAGGGGGTGAGCACCCGACGATAGAGCTCGGCCTGCTCTGCCACGCTCGGCTCTTCCTGGGCGCTGAGAAAGGCAAGCTCGGTGCGGAAGAGCCCGATGCCCTCGGACTCACCTGCCGCCGACTTGCTGGACGCATCCGGATCGCCAACATTGGCCAGCAGCTGAACGGCGTAGCCATCAGCGGTGTGCCCAGGGCCCCGCCATTCACGCACCCGGTTGAAATAGGCAGAGGACTCCGCGACGGCCGCCTGCGCAAGTTTCGGATCAGGCTCCGGGGTGACAGTGCCGGTGGAGCCGTCAATGAGCACTGTGGTGTCGTTCTTTATGGTGCGCAGCGCAGCCCCCGTGCCGACAATGCAGGGAATGCCGAGCTGTCGGGCAATGATCGCGGTGTGGCTGGTCTTGCCACCCTCCTCGGTCACCAATCCCACGGTGAGCTCAGGGTCCAGACCTGCTGTGTCAGCTGGCGCCAGATCCTGGGCAAAAAGGATCGTCGGACGGCTCGGACGCGGCACACCCGGCTCCGGCTCACCACGCAGTTCGGCAACCAGCCGGTCACGGATGTCGCGCAGATCGGTGGTGCGCTCCGCATAGAGACCACCCAGCCGTTCGAACTGGGTCACCAGATTGTCGGTTGCCTGCACCACTGCCCATTCGGCGCTGTCCCCATGGCCGATCAGTTTTTTCACGGCACGGGCAAGTCCTCGATCGGCCACCAACTGGGCCGTGGCACTGAGCACCTCATGGGCATGACCGGTGACATGTTCAGCCTTGTCGAGCAGAACATTCTGGACGGCCACCACCGCATCGGCGAAGGCATTCACAGCTGCCTCCTGCTCGTCGGGCTCGATGCTTCCGGCCGTTGGCAGCTGCGGGCGCGGCTGCACCCGGATCATGGGGGCATAGGCCACGCCGGCAACCACTGGAGTGCCATGGACAACCGGTGACTCGACTGGGGACATTCGCTCTCGCCTTCCGTGCAGGTGACTGTTGGTTTTCAGTGTTACACGGGCTCGGCAATCTGGAGGCTGAACCCGGTGACTCACAGCGCCGGCGAATGTGTGAGTATGGACCCCAGTGGGGTCGATACGCCCCATTGCCGCAGGCGCGAGCACCGGCGGTAAATCCTCGCCGTTCAAGGAGAAAACATGGCCAGCAAGCAAGCAGTCGTCGGGTCCGCCATTGGCCTTCATGCCCGTCCCGCCGCGATCATCGCCGACAAGGCCGGTGAATACGACGAGGACATTCTGCTGTCGAAGCCGGGCAGCGACGAGGAGCCGGTCGATGCCGCCTCGCCCCTGATGATCATGACGCTGGGCGCCAAGAAGGGCGACACGGTCACCATCGAGTCGGAAAATGCCACGGCGGTTGACGAGATTGCTGCCCTGGTGGAGTCCGATCTAGACCAGGAGTGATCCATGGGGCCCGGGACGCCATGTCCCGGGCCCTTCTTCCATCTGCAAGTACGTGCATGCAACTTGCGCTGCAGTTACTTGCACTGCAGTTATGTGTGCAGCTTCCGCTGCAGGCAGCCCCCGTCAGTCCCGGCACAGCTTGAATGACATACCCCCAGGGGGTATACATCAGTGGTGACCACCACAGGGAGCGAGCCCAGCATGGCCAACATCCATCCCAACACCGAACAGACCGGCAGCATCGACCAAGAACAGGTCACGATGTACACCTGCCCAATGCACCCAGAGGTGCGCATGGACCATCCGGGCGCCTGCCCGATCTGTGGCATGGCGCTGGAGCCGGTGGTCAGCACCGTCGAGACCGGCACGAATCCCGAACTCATCGACATGCGCCGACGTTTCTGGATCGGCGCAGCGCTCACCGTGCCGATCCTGGTGCTGGCAATGCTGCGCCCGATGGTTCCGGGATTTGCGCATGCCCTTGACGTCCAGACCGCGTCATGGCTTGAACTGTTGCTGGCCACCCCGGTGGACTGGTGGGCAGGTTGGCCGTTCTTCGTGCGAGGCGCCCTCTCGTGGCGCACCCTCAAACTGAACATGTTCACGCTCATTTCGATGGGCACTGGCGTCGCATATCTCTACAGCCTGGTGGCAACGGTTGCGCCACAGGTGTTCCCCGACACCATGCGTGGGATGCACGGAGCTGTGGAGCCCTATTACGAGGCTGCGGCCATGATCACCGTGCTGGTGTTGCTCGGTCAGGTGATCGAACTGGCTGCCCGGGCGCGCACCTCCGGTTCCATTCGTGCACTGTTGGATCTGGCACCCAAACAGGCCCGGCGCATTGCTGCCGACGGCTCCGAATCGGAGGTGCCGGTGGACCAACTCCGGGTTGATGATCTGGTGCGTGTGCGCCCCGGTGAACAGGTGCCGGTGGATGGCGTGGTGGTCAGCGGCGATTCACATGTTGACGAATCCATGGTCACCGGCGAACCCATGCCCGTTGCGCGCCATGCGGGCGATCGGGTGATCGGCGGCACGCTCAATGCCCGCGGCTCGCTGGTGGTGAGGGCCGACAAACTCGGCCACGACTCAGTGCTCGCCGGAATCATCACGCTGGTGAGCAATGCCCAGCGTTCGCGGGCTCCGATCCAGGGGCTGGTTGACAAGGTCTCCGCCTGGTTCGTTCCCATCGTGCTGGGCATAGCGGTGGTGTCCTTCGTGGTCTGGATGGCCACCGGCCCCGAGCCCAGACTTCCGCATGCCATCGTGGTGGCCGTATCGGTGCTGATCATCGCCTGCCCCTGCGCTTTGGGGCTGGCAACGCCCATGGCTGTGATGGTGGGCGTGGGGCGCGCAGCAACCAGTGGCGTGCTCGTCAAGGACGCCGAGGCCCTGGAGGAACTTGCCAAGGTGAACACTCTGGTGCTGGACAAGACCGGAACGCTCACCGAGGGCCATCCGAGCCTCACCGAGGTGCACACGGCTCCCGGCTCAGACCGGGGTCTCGTGCTGCGCCTGACGGCCGCTGCTGAACAGGGCTCCGAGCATCCTCTGGCCCGGGCAGTGCTCGACGCAGCCGCCAAGGAGTCGCTCGAAGTGCCCACGGCAAGCTCATTCGTTGCCACGAGTGGAGCCGGCATCACCGCCACCGTGGAGGGACATCAGGTGATGGTGGGCAATTCCAGCCATGTTGTCCCCGACCAGAATGTTGCCCCAGACAAGGACCTTGCCCCCGTCCAGGATCTAATCAGCGCAGCTGAAGCCATGCGCACCCGCGGCGCGACAGCCGTCTTCGTGGCAATTGACGGCATCCCAAGCGCCGTGCTGGCCATCGAAGATCCCATCAAGGAATCCACTCCCGGCGCGTTGGCTGCCCTCAAGGAGCTGGGCATCCGAACCGTGATGGTCACCGGCGACGCCGAGACAACTGCCCGGGCGGTGGGCAACAAACTTGGCATCGACGAAGTGATTGCCGGTGTGCTGCCCGACGGCAAGGTGCAGGTGATCCAAGAACTCCAACAGACAGGGCTCAAGCAGGCTGACGCCGTGGTGGCGATGGCCGGGGACGGCATCAATGACGCGCCTGCTCTGGCAAGCGCCGATGTGGGCATTGCAATGGGCGGCGGCACCGATGTGGCCATCGAGAGCGCTGCCATCACCCTGATCGGCGGCAACTTGGACGGCATTGTGCGGGCCGTGCACGTGTCGCGGGCAACCATGCGCGCCATTCGTCAGAACCTGCTGTTCGCGCTGGTCTACAACGCAGCCGGCATTCCGCTTGCCGCCGGTGTGCTCTATCCGGCATTCGGCTGGCTGTTGTCGCCAATGTTTGCCGCGGCGGCGATGGCGTTGAGCTCCGTCAGCGTGATCGGCAACTCACTGCGACTGCGGGCAGCCAAGCTGTGACCACGCCGGGCACGGAGAATCGGGATACTGGCAACCGGAACACGTGCGTCGCCGAAATACTGGTGTCACCGCGATACGGGGCTGATCAACTGGAATGATGGGCAGGCAGCGAGCCCATCGCAGTAGATCAGCCCGGGCCCGAACGCTTCACAGCACTGAGCGCAGAAAGCATCTTCCTTGACCACAGCCACGTCACTCACCAACACGTCCTCACACACCAGCCCGATCGGTGGCTGGCGCGTCGATGTGCGCATTGCAGGCATCTGGTGGGTGATCTCACGGGCGGTGTACGTGCTTGCTGCCCTCATACTTGGCTGGACGGGCCACGTCACCCGCCCCGACACAGGTCTGCCGTGGCCACTTGACGCCTATCAGCGGTGGGACGGCATCCACATGATCCGGATTGCCACCGAGGGCTACTTCAATTCGGCCACCGAACTCGGACGTCCGGTCTATGACGAGGCATTCTTCCCGGGATTCCCGATGCTCGTGCGCCTCATCACTGCCCCTGTCTTCGGCATGCACCCCCCGGTGGCAGTCGCCGTGGTCACCGCCACAGTGGTGGCCTGGCTGGCAGCGCTGGGAGCCGGGATCATTCTGGTGCGGATCACCCGGGAATTCCTGGCGCCACATGTCAGCAGGATCGCGAGCTCGGGAGCCGACAAGGTCTCGGGCACCGGGGTCGGCGCACACGCTGCGGCCGGGGTGTTCCTCCTGGGCCCCTATTCGGTGTTCCTCATGGCGCCCTACACCGAGGGACTGTTCACCCTGTGCGCTGCGGCATGCTGGTATCTGGCGATGCACCGACGGTGGAACTGGGCGCTGGTGGCAGCCGCCGGGGCGTCCATCCTGCGGATCAACGGTCTGTTCCTGCTGCCCATGTTGCTGGTGATGATTCTGGCGCAGGGCTGGCCGCGCCCCAACCGTTCGTGGTGGCGGGTGTTCAGCCTTGCCATCCCGTTGATTCCGCCACTGATCTATCTGGCCTATCTGGGCGTGCACACCGGCGATCCGCTGCATTGGTTCCATGTGCAGGACAAGGGTTGGGGACGCGAATCCACGTGGATCTGGTCAACGGTGATCAAGAGTGCCAAACACATTGCCCAGGATCCCTGGTACATCGGCTACCAGCAGATCATGGAGTTCGTCTTCGTCGGTATTTTCCTGGCAGCGCTGTGGTGGTGTTGGAAGCAGCGGCGCTTCGACTGGTTCGTCTTCGCGGCAATCACGCTCGTCAGCCTGTCGCGGGGCTCGGTGTTCCTGTCAATTCCACGCAATGGGCTGGATTGTTTCCCGGTGATGCTGGCCATGGCAGCCGCCGTCACGGCAGCACGGGGCAAGTGGCGATGGCTGCTGATCGGGCTCATGGTGGCGGTTGCAGCCGCCAATACGTTCACCATCCTCGCCGACCAGTGGACAGGCTAGGCGGGGTCTGTCGTGTCGTCCTCGCGCTGCACGGTCTCGGCCTGAGCTGCCACTGTCGGCGACGCGGTTTGAATCACCACCGGCCGCTGCACGCCGGCGTCCTGGGCTTCAGCCGGAGTGACGAAAGCCAGACCACCCAGGGCAATGGCCGCCGCTGAGCCCACGGCTGCGATCCGACGCCGCCAGGAGTGCCGCTGACTCCTGCCGGTGCTCGTGGCGCCCGAGCCGCTGGTGATGGCTGCCGGGTTGGGCGAGGCAATGGAATCGGGAGTAACAGTGAAGTTGGTCAACGCAGCCTTCATCGACGCTGCGGGGGTCTCATCGATTGTGTTCATGGCTCCACTGTCAGGTTGTTTTCTGTGCGTTTGCTGTGACGAATATGCAGTGCTGGTATGACATTCAGACCACGGAATTCCCGCCACCATCATCGAAAAACCGTCGCAGAATACATGCAGGAGGGAGGGCCACCGAATTTCGGTGGCCCTCCCTCCTAATGGTGAGCGCTGGTCAGCACCGCCGTCTCACCCGAGACATTTCAAACCCGATCAGTCACGCTTCCTGGCGGCAACAACAGCTGCACCGGCACCAAGAATCAACAACAGCGCTGCAACAGCAGCACCATCACCCGAATCGAGCCCGCCACCGGTTTGTACCTCCACGCCGGTTTGCGGCGGGGTTGCACTGTCACCGGGCGGAGTGAGCTGGGGCTCATGGCTGTTGACAAGGTCAAAGCCGTCAACTGTTGTGTGATAGCCGGGCACCGGGTCCTCGGACACCGAATAGGTGATGGGATTCCCATCGGCGTCACGGGCTGGCAGTTCACCGAAGCTGTAGGTCCATCCATTGGCTGCATCGACCACAACGGAGGTCGTCGGGGTGCCGTTCTCCAACAGATGCACCGTAATGGATTCGGGGCGTGACCCATCCTGATTGTCTGCGTCATCCCAACTCTTCTCCCCTGCCACCATCACCATGGTGCTGTCGGGAACAAAGCTGGTGTTCACCATATTGCTGTGGAGCTGCAGGCTCGGCGAATCAAATGCATTGGTCAGCGTGTATGACGGGCTGATCGTGTCAGCAAGAGTTGCCCTGAATTTGACCACAATGTCTGAGCCCACCGGCTCATCATTCTGGACCAATATCTGCAGAGTGTTTGTTCCCGCGTCATAGCTGGTTGCCGTATCGCTCGATTCCTGAATATCGGCCACACCGGTGATGGCCGTGGAATCAAGGGCATCGTTGATGACGGTCCCAACCGGGATCGTCCCGGAATAGACATGCATATGCAGTGTGTATTCCAATGAATCGACGGTGGGATGATTGTTCAGGTCGAGGGTGACGGACTGCTGATCAACACTCTTTTCGAAGGTCAGCCCCCCGCTTCGGTAGTTGACCGGCGCGCAGGGATAGGTAACCGTCAGCGAGGTGTCATCACTACCACCAATGCCGCTGGAGGTCAGCGTGGCGGTGTTGTCCTCCATAAGGCCGTTCTCGTCGTGGAGTTCCAGACCGTAGTTGATGGCATAGGAATCATCCGGAGTCAGGTCGCCGAAGTCCACTGACAGCTGGTTTCCCGACACTGTCACTTTGCCGACGAATGAGTTCGTGACATTCGTCACGGTGTCGACATAGTGATCAGCGTCGAAGCTGATTTTGTAGATGCGCACACCGCTGATGTCAGGTCCGAGTTGGCCGCCCACTCCGTTGCCCGAGCCAATTGTTGTATAGCTGGGTGCCACATCGGTGACCACCGCATCGGGGATTGACAGCTGTGCATAGTTCACCGGCAGACTGAACGAATTCTGCTGGGGCTCTCCCTGCTGAAGTCCACACACCGAGGTGCCATCCACATCAATATTGGAGCAAGAGGGCCACTTGTCCAGCACCGGGGTGGCAGGACCTGCGGCCGTGTATTCGAAGTCACGGGTCTCGCTGGTGGTTTGGCCGGAATAGTTGGCGGAGAATTCAGTTCCCTGAATGGTGTAGTCATCCCTGGAATATGCGCCTGACGCCTTGAACTCCACGGTGAATGATCCAGAAAAAGCCGTATCCGCCGATGCATTGAGTGGCGTCACTGTGATGATCTGATAATCGGGGTCTGAACTCGTGTCGATTCCCTGGATGGAGAACAACGACGGATCGACGACAATCCCGGAGAGACTGATTCCGTCCTGGCTCACAGCTTTCGGGATCCTGATCACAATCGGTACGGCACCGTCGGTGCCGATATCGGAAGACACCGAGACTTCCATGACCACATTGTCTTGGTAGTTCGCACCGGCGTCATGCCGGATTGTGCCAGTGGGAGACAGGTTCGTTATTGAGACTTGGTTTCCATAACCCGTGTCAGCGCTGGCAAAGACCCCCCCCCCCGAGAATCAAGCCCATGAGAAGAGTCAGGAGTGTCACCATCTTGAGTGGTTGGCCAAGACGGTGCCGTTTCACGACATCCATGTGATGTTGCCTTTCGCTACGTTGTGGGGGCGTCAACCTGCGCCGCACCCGGAGGGACGGAGAAACCGCCAACACACGCGGTGTACGGGTGGGTTTCTTCGGGTCACGATGAGGGGCCACCGTGAACGACGAGGACAGCTCTTGCTGCCAGCGCCAACTTAATTTGTAGCACAACGCGTAGGCCCCCTCCACATCCTTGGCGGGTGCCCGCCATATGGAGCAGACCACCGCTTGGGTAGCCTCTGAAATGTGCCGAGCAAGGCACGGATAGGCCTCCACAACACCTGGCGGAGTCCTACCGATGACGTTCAGAGCGGGGATGACCTTGGTAGCCGATGACCGCGCTCACCACCCACGCCCCACAATGACGCGGCCCGGTTGGGCACTGCTCGACGGCCCCTGCGATTTTGCCTATGACGATGATGATCTGGGCCTGACGCAGCAGTGGTGGACCGATGCCTCGCACTTCGACCGCACCATCGTCCTGCCATTTCCCCCCGAATCCCGGGCGTCGGGTATCGGTGACACCGGCTTTCATCCGGTGGTCTGGTATCGGCTGGTGGTCACCCGGGAATCACTGACGACACTGTCTGCCAACGACGGGAAAGCCTGCAAGAACCGTCGTCTATTGCTGCATTTCGGCGCGGTGGACCATGACGCAATCGTGTGGGTGGACGGCATCGAGGCTGGCAGCCACCGCGGCGGGCAGACGGCATTCACCCTCGACATCACCGACATCGTGGATGCCAGCACCAGCGCGAAGCATGTGATCGTGGTGCGCGCCCACGACGATCCCGTCGATCGTGCACAACCCCGAGGCAAGCAGGGATTGCAGTTGCATCCACAGGGCATCTGGTACGAACGCTCCACCGGCATCTGGCGTCCGGTGTGGCTGGAATCGGCCCCCGCCGTGCACATCACCAGACTCAGCTGGCAGGTCAACATGGCAGCGGGAACGGCCACCGCGCTGGTGGAACTCAACCGCCAGCCCGGCCATGGGCTCAGCCTGAGCGCCGAACTCAGCTCAGCGGGTGAGTTGATTGCACGCGCCACCACGCAGATTCATGAACGCTCCGGAAAGCTCCGTCTCACCATCCCCCACGCTGAGCGGCATGCCTGGTCACCCGGAAAGCCGCAGCTCATCGACGCCCTGGTGCGCGTCGATGACGATCTGGTGTCCAGCTATCTGGGTCTGCGCGATATCGGCACCACGGGACATGCGCTCACGGTCAACGGCCACAACTATGAGCTGCGCCAGGTGCTCGAGCAGTGTTATTGGCCGGACAGTCTCTACACACCACCCGATACAGCAGCACTGGACCGTGAGATCGAACTCATCACTGCCATGGGTTTCAACGGTCTGCGCATTCATCAGCAGACTCCCGACCCCCGCCTGCTCCATCGGGCCGACAAGGCAGGGCTGCTTGTCTTCGCAGAGATCGGCAATGCGCAGACATACAGCGCCGATGCGGTGCACCGACTTCACCAGGAATGGGCCGACACTGTGCTGGACACCCGCGGGCATCCGAGCATCGTGTGCTGGGTGCCGATCAACGAATCATGGGGTGTGCCCGGCATCAGCCATGACGACGAGCAGGCCTCGTTCGCCATCTCGATGGCCGTGCTCACCCGGCGTCTGGACCCCACGCGCCCAGCATTGTCGAATGACGGCTGGCAACATGTCGATTCCGATCTGTTGACCATCCACGACTATGACGCCCGACCCTTCGTGCTGCGCCGCCGCTACCAACGCCGCGCCGCCCAGCGTCTGCGGCGGGCAGGACAGGTGGGTCCGGCATCGCGTTTCATCGTGGTGGGCGATTGGCAGCGCTGCGATGTGCCGATGCTGCTGGACGAATGCGGTGGGGTGCGTTTCGCGTTGCGTGGAGCCCCCGCCACCGGTCGGCGCTGGGGCTATTCATCGGTGCGCACCCAATGGGGTTTCCGGCGGCGCCTCACACGCATGGTGGCGGCGATCCGTTCAAGTCGGGCGCTCGGCGGTTTCTGTTGGACGCAGCTCACCGACACAGCCCAGGAGGCCAACGGGCTGTGTGATGCACAACGCCGACCCAAATTGCCGCTCGCCCAATTGCGCGCGATTTTCGGGCCGACCAGCCCCTAGACCCAAACCAGCCAACCCCAAACCGGCCAAGCAGTCAGCCAACCAAGCTCAACCTGCTGACCACCTCCAATCAGTCCCCGGTCTGATGGCCCGGCTTCGGTGCAGCGCTAGCCTCGGAGGCTGTAGCAGGCCGTGGAACAGGCCCGCCCAACGCCGGATCGAAGGGATTCACCATGGCGACGTTGACCGTCACCGAGCAGAATTTCACCGAGACCATCGAGTCCAACCAGATCGTGCTGCTCGATTTCTGGGCCTCGTGGTGCGGCCCCTGCATGCAGTTCGGCCCCATCTATGAGCAGGTGAGCACCGAGCACCCGAACATCGTCTTCGGCAAGATCGACACCGAGGCCGAGCAGTCGCTGGCAGGTGCAGCAAACATCACCTCTATTCCCACTCTCATGGCGCTGAAGAACCAAACGATCGTCTTCAGCCAGGCGGGTGCGCTGCCCAAGGCTGCACTCGAGGATCTCAGTGCCCAGCTCGAGGCCCTGGACGTCGAAGCAGCACTCGCTGCCGAGGGCGACCAGACCGCGACACAGGCCGATTCGCAGGTCGATCCGCAGGTCGATCCGCAGGCGGGCGACACGCCTGCAAAGTGAGCGCAACCCTCAGGCACGCCTTGAGGCGCGCACCGCGTCACAGCGGCTTGCACACTAGGATTGTGGACTGATGACCCGATGGGAGGGCACACGTGGGGCTGTTCGACAAGGTTGAGAGGAAGCTGGAAGGCCCCGTCACCGGCGCCTTTGCGCGCGCCTCCAAGGGCGACGTGCAGCCGGTTGAGATCGCCTCCCGCCTGCAACGCGAACTCGACTCCGAGGCAAAGCTGCTGTCACGCGACAAGCGGCTGGTGCCCAATGATTTCCAGGTGCATCTGTCCACGCATGATTTCGATCGCCTGGCGCCCTATTCGCGCACGCTGAATGCCGAGATCGTGCCCGATCTGCGCGAACACGCCAGCAGCAGGGGCTATGTCTTCGACGGCCCCATCCACATCGAATATGTGCTGGACGATTCCCTGCCCACCGGCCGTTTCGATGTCACGAGCGCCTCGGTGGCCACCGTTGCCGAGAACGGCGGGGCCGCATCCTCCACCCAGATTCGTCGTGCTCCCCTGGTGCTCGAGGTCAATGGTGTGCGCCACCCGCTGATGCCGCCGGGATTCACCATCGGACGCGGCACCGAGGCCGATCTGCGCATCAACGATCCGGGAGTTTCGCGTCAACATGCGCGCATCAATGTCTCGGAGAACGCCGACGGAGAACTGCTCATCAGCATCGACGACCTCGGCTCCACCAATGGCATCGTGATCAATGGCCAGCGGGTCACACACAGTCCCCTGGAGGACGGCAGCCGCATCGAGATGGGCTCCACGCGCATGCTCGTCCACTCGCCTGTGGGGACCTGATCTTGACCGGCATTCTGCTGGCCGCCATCAAGGTGGCCTATCTCGTGCTGATGTGGGTGTTCATCGGCTTCGTTGCCCTGACCATCCGCGGTGATCTGGTGGGCCGCACCATGTCCAAGGGCTCCTTGCTCACCGGTGGCGCTGCCGCCCGTGGCGCAGATCAGAGCACCCCGGCGCCGGGAGACCCGCAGAACGAGCCGAAGCGGAGTCGACGCAGGCATCGCAAACAGCTCAGTCATCTTTCGGTGGTCACAGGCGCCCAGACCGGCACCAAGATCACCCTGCCCGAACGCCTCATCCTGGGCCGCGCCACTGACTCGGGCTTCGACATCGACGATGACTACGCCTCGAGCCACCATGCCAGCCTCTATCGTCAGAGCGATGGCCGTTGGGTGGTTGACGATCTGCAATCAACCAATGGCACCTATGTCAATGGAGAACGCATCACCGGGCCCACCCTGGTGGGGGCTGACGACGTGATTCGCATTGGACGTACCCAGCTCGAACTGGAGCGCTGAGCATGTCCGATCCGCTGGTCGGCGAGCCCACACTCGCGCTCGATGTGCGCGCCCACTCAGAAGTGGGACCGGTGCGCCGGAACAACCAGGACTCCGCCTATGTGTCGTCCACCATGCTCATGGTCGCCGACGGCATGGGAGGCGCGGCAGCCGGCGATCTTGCCAGCTCGGTGGCTGTCGCTGAACTGAAACGTGCCGACGGCCCCCACTCGCCTGCCGAGATGCTCGAAGTGCTTGCCGGCGCCATGAACCGGGCCAATGACAAGCTTGCCGATCTCATCGCCTGGGATCATTCGCTCGACGGCATGGGCACCACGGTCTGTGGAGCCATGTTCGGTCAGGGAATCCTGCAGATGGTGCACATCGGCGATTCGCGCGGCTATCTGTTGCGCGATGGTGAATTCACCCGCCTCACCCACGACGATTCGTGGGTGCAGTCACTTGTCGACGAGGGCAAGATCACCGAGGCCGAGGCTGCGGTGCATCCGCATCGCTCCCTGCTGCTGAAGGTGCTCAACGGGCAACCCACCCACGACCCCGATTACCCGACGCTGAAGGCCCGCGCGGGTGACCGTCTGCTGTTCTGTTCCGATGGTCTGTGTGGTCTTGTGGACGACCCCCAGATGCGCCAGATCATCACCGGCACCCCACTCGATGCGGCAGTTGCCAACCTGGTGGACGCCGCTCATGCAGCCGGTGGCTATGACAACATCACCGTGGTACTGGCCGATGTGGTGGCACGTGATCCGGCGGTGGACGGCGCGAAGCCACAGACATCCGTTCAGCCGCAGACATTGGGCGCCGCGGCAACCATGAAGATTCCCAATCCCCCACCGGCGGGATCGCAGAATCCCACCACCGTCACAGCCGCCGTGGACGACCCCGCCGACCACGGCGACACCAAGGCCACCACTGCAGCCGTGCTCGACACCGAGGACGACGAGGCGGCCCGCTATGCGCCCCGCACCACCCGGCGGCGACGCCGTTGGCCATGGCTCACCGCCATTGTGGTTGCCGTGGTTCTGGTCGGAGGCGGTCTGTTCGGCGCCTATCGCTATGTGACCACGCAGTACTACATTGCCCCGGCGGGGGATCAGGTGGCCATCTACAAGGGTCTTCCTGACACGATTTTGGGCGTGACCCTGGGCGATCAGGTGGAGCAGCGCTCCACCCAGATCTCCGATCTGCCGAGCTATTACGCCGATCAGGTGCGCGGCCGCAGCATCCATGCCGGCTCACTTGCCCAGGCCCAGGTGCAGGCCGGTTATCTCGACGAGGTGGCCAGCACGTGCATCGCCACCCGGGGTGACCGCGCAAGTCAGGCCTCGGCCAACCCGACGGCCAGCGCAACACCGAGCGTCAGCGCAAGCACTCCACAGGCTTCCGGTTCCCTGGGCGGGCCCATCAACACCCAGGACTGCCCATGAGTGCCGCGCGCTCAGTCGATGAGGAACCGGTGATCGGCTATCGCAAGCGCCGGGGCACCGAATTGGCGCTGGTCATCGTGGCCGCCCTGTTCGGCATCGGCGGCTTCGTGATCACCACGATCAATATGCACGGTGGTCTGCCCGGTCACCTGCTGGCCATTGCCGGTGGGTGGATCGCGCTGTGTCTCATTGCCCATCTGGCAGTGCGTTTCACCGTGCCCTATGCCGATCCGGTGATCCTGCCCTGCGTCATCGCGCTCAATGGCCTCGGCCTGGCGATGATCTACCGGCTCGATCAGGACCCGCCCACCTCACACATGGCCAATGGACAGCTGTTGTGGACCGCTCTGGGCGTGGCCCTGTTCGTCACGGTGCTCATCGTGATGCGCGATTATCGCCGCCTCCAGCGCTATCCCTATGTGCTGTTCCTGGTGGGACTGATCCTGCTGATGATGCCGCTCATTCCCGGTCTGGCGTCACAGGCCAATGCCGCGAATGGCTCGCAGATCTGGGTGAATGTGGCCGGCATGAGTTTCCAGCCCGCCGAGATCGCCAAGATCGTGCTCACCCTGGCCTTTGCCTCCTATCTGGCCGATCACCGTGATCTGCTCCAGCTGGCTGGCCCCACGATCGGACGTCTGCGCATTCCCCGCGGACGCGATCTGCTGCCCATCATGGTGATGTGGCTGGCAGCTGTTGCAGTGATCGTCTTCGAGAACGATCTGGGCACCGCCCTGTTGTTCTTCGGGCTGTTCGTGATGATGCTCTATGTGGCCACGAGCCAGATCCGTTGGGTCGCCATCGGCGCAATTTTGTTCGTGGCTGCCGGCGTCCTTGCCTACAACTTCGTGGGCCATGTACAGGTGCGCTTTGATTCGTGGCTGCATCCGTTCAGCGATCCCGATCAGAACTACCAGATCATCCAGGCCCAGTACGGCATGGCCTGGGGCGGTCTTTTCGGACGCGGATGGGGCCTGGGCAATCCCAATTCGGTGCCCTTGGCCCAATCAGATTTCATTGCCTCGTCGATCGGCGAGGAGCTGGGCCTCACCGGCCTCATGGCGGTGGTGCTGATCTATGGACTGATCGTGGCCCGGGGTCTGAGGGCCTCACTCACCACCACCGACGTCTTCGGGAAACTGCTTGCCGGGGGGCTGAGCTTCACCTTCGCCCTGCAGGTCTTTGCCATCATCGGCGGCGTCACGCGGTTGCTGCCGCTCACCGGACTCACCACGCCATTTCTCACAGCAGGCGGCAGTTCGTTGATCGCCAATTGGGTGATCGTTGCCGTGCTGATGCAGATTTCACACATGGCGCGACGCCCCGCACCGGACATGAGCTCCCCCGATCTTGATCTGTCCGATTCCCCCACCACGTACATCCGTGAGGTGGATGCATGAACAAGTCCTTGCGTGGCGTGAGCCTGGTGGCAGCGCTCATGTTCCTGGCCCTGATGGTCAATTCCACTCTCAACTATGCGTTGCGCTCCGACGGCCTCAACAACGACCCCGCCAACCGACGCGTTGCCAATTCGCAGTTCAACAGCGCCCGCGGCTCCATCCTGGTGAGCAATACCCCCGTGGCCCAGAGCGTTGCCGCGTCCGGCGGGCAGTTCAGCATGCAGCGCACTTACACCAATGGCGCGCTCTACGCGCCGATCACCGGCTACTACTCCTACATCTACGGCCGCTCGGGACTTGAGCAGTCATACAATCCGGAGCTTTCCGGCGAGGACGATTCGCAGTTCTTCAGCCGCATGATCGCTGAGGCCAGCGGCCAGACACCGCAGGGTGCCACCGTGCAGACAACGCTTGATCCCGATGCCCAGCAGGCTGCCTGGGATGCGCTCGGCGGACGCACCGGTGCAGTGGTGGCCTATGACTACACCACCGGTGCCATCCTGTCGTGGGTCACCTCACCGAGCTACGACCCGGCAGAGCTTGCCAATTCTGATCTGGCGGCCAGTCAGGCTGCCTGGGAGTCACTCAACGCAGCTGCCTCCAATCCGATGAGCGATCGCGCCACACAGCAGATCTATCCCCCTGGCTCCACCTTCAAGTTGGTGGTTGCCGCAGCTGCCCTGGAGAACGGCAAGACGGCCGATTCCACGGTCGCCTCACCTGTCACGCTGCCGTTGCCGAACACCTCCACCGTGCTGCCCAATGCGGTGAACTGCGGAGGCACCACCTCGACCATCGACCACGCCCTGACCGTCTCGTGCAATACGGCGTTCGCCAATCTGGGCATGGAGCTCGGTGACGACGCGATCCGCGAACAGGCCGACAAATTCGGCTTCGAATCCCCGTTCACCGGCGATTTCACCTCGGCCACGAGCACCTTCCCGTCGGATCCCGATGCCGCCCAGCTGGCGATGAGTTCCATCGGACAGTTCGATGTTTCGGCCACCCCGCTGCAGATGGCAGTGGTTGCCGGCACGCTGGCCAATGATGGCGAGCTCATGCAGCCCTATGTGGTGAGTGAGGTGCGCGACTCCAACCTCAATGTGCTGTCGAGCCACGATCCCGAATCACGCGGAAATGCTGTGAGTGCACAGACTGCCGCGTCGATGCAGGACATGATGGTGCACGTTGTGCAGTCCGGCACGGCAACGGCAACGGCCATTTCCGGCCAGACGATCGGCGGCAAGACCGGCACCGCGGAGAACCTGCCCGGTGCAGCCGCCTATTCGTGGTTTGCCGGCTTCGACAAGGAACAGCACGTGGCGCTGTCGGTGTTCCTGGCCGATCCCAACGAGGCGGGCACTGCCTCGGGTGATGCCACCGTGGCAGCCAAGCGAATCTTCCAGGCGTTCCAGTGATGACGCCCCAGCAAGTCCACACTGAGCGAAGCGCCAACCGGGAAGGAGCATCCGCATGACACCCACACCCATCGTGCTCGCCGATCGCTACGAACTGCAGAACGTCATCGGACGCGGCGGAATGGCCGAGGTCTGGCGTGCCCGCGATCTGCGTCTGGGCCGTGACGTGGCCGTCAAGCGACTGCGCGCCGATCTGGCCACCGATCCCACGTTCCAGACCCGTTTCCAGCGGGAGGCACAGTCGGCGGCCGGGTTGAACCAACCCAATATCGTCTCGGTCTACGACACCGGCTCGCAGGAAGACCCCAATACCGGGGTGATGCAGCCCTACATCGTGATGGAGCTGGTGAGCGGGCACACCCTGCGCGAGATTCTTCACGAGGACCGCACCATCGTGCCCGACAAGGCACTCGAATACACCGTCGGCGTGCTCAACGCGCTGAGTTTCTCACACAAGCACGGCATCATCCACCGCGACATCAAGCCGGCAAATGTGATGATCACGCCGGGTGGCGAAGTGAAGGTGATGGACTTCGGCATTGCCCGGGCAGTGGCCGACACCTCGGCCACCATGACCCAGACCGCGGCAGTGATCGGCACCGCCCAGTATCTGTCACCCGAGCAGGCCCGCGGCGAGACCGTTGATTCCCGATCCGACATCTATTCAGCAGGCTGCCTGCTCTACGAGCTGCTCACCGGACGTCCACCCTTCGTCGGTGATTCACCCGTGGCGGTGGCATACCAACACGTGCGCGAAGCACCTGCTGCGCCGAGCACCCTCGATCCGGAGATCACCCCCGACATCGATGCGATCACCCTGAAGGCCCTGGCCAAGGACCCTGCCGATCGTTATCAGAGCGCGCTGGAGATGCGCGAGGACATCAAGCGCGTGCTCGGTGGCGAGGCTGCCACCGCTCTGGTGCCCGCAGTGGTGCCGATGCCAGCAGCCGCAGATGCCACCTCGGTGATGGCGCCCACGGCAGCACGCGCGGAGATCGCCACCGCACCCGTGGATGAGGTGGCCAATGCCACACCGAACAAGAAGAAGCGTCGCATAAGCGCCCCCACCGCTGTTCTGGTGGGATTGTTGGCCATCCTGCTGGTGGTGATGGGCGTGGTGCTGTTCCGGATGAATTCTGATTCCAATCAGGCGGCGGCAACAACAACCGTGCCGGCTGTGGTCGGTTTCACCGAGGACCAGGCCGTCTCGACGATCAAGAACGCCAATCTCGATCCCGTGGTGAGCCATGTTGCCGGCAATGCCGACAGCAAGGGCCGCGTGCAGTCCACTGATCCCGGCGAGGGCACCTCGGTGCCGGTGAGTTCGCAGGTGAGCGTGGTGATCAACGATGGGCCCGCTGCCACGAAGGTGCCCGATGTATTGGGCAGGACCGAGGCCATTGCACGTCAGACATTGACCTCAGCTGGCTTCACCAACATCACCACACAGGACGCCTCCGCCACCCAGGAGGGCACCGAGGCTGCCGAGGGCACCATTGTGGCCGTCAACCCGAGCGCAGGAACAACGGCCGATCCGGCTGCCAATGTGATCATCTACAAGGCCACCGGCCGCTCCGAGATGCCCGATGTGAGTTCGCTGGGAATCTCGGCCGACGCCGCCACGAAGCTGCTCAACCAGGCTGGCTTCGACAATGTGGAGGTGGTGTCAGTGACCAAGGCCGACTGCAAGGCCGACACGGTGTGCGGTCAGACTCCCCCATCGGGCACCTCATATTCCCGATCAAGCACGGTGACCATCCAGGTGGGGGCTGCAACGGTCAGTCCAAGCAGCTCCGGCTCCACCACGAGGCCGCGATGATTCCCCGCACCGGAACATTCCAGTCCGGGACAGCGCCCATCGGGCTGACCAACCCAGCACCCTCGTCAACCACCACTGCGCACCAGCCGCGGCCCACCAGCCCATGCGGATGGACGGCACAGCCAACAGCGGGAGAATGACAACGTGACCAACGACGACGCCATGAGTGGATCGGCCGACGAGACGCGCGCCGATCATCCGGTGGTGCCCCCGGCAACGGGTTCAGGCGCAGCCGACGGTGTGGCCAGCCAGGAGCCCATCGCCACCCTTGAGAGCGGTCGTTATCGCCTGGTGGAGCGCGTCGGAGCTGGTTCCATCGGCCAGGTGTGGCGCGCCTATGACGCGAGCCTGCAACGCGAAGTGGCCATCAAGACGGTGAATCTGGCCATGAGTTCGGATCCGTCCACCGGCGCACGATTCCGTCGGGAGGCCGTTGCCACAGCCGGTCTGGACAACTCGAATGTGGTGCAGATCTACGATTCGGGCGTCGACGGCCACACCGCGTTCATCGTCATGGAATTCCTGCGCGGACCAAATCTTCAGACGATCATCAACCGCGAGGGGCCCATCCCCCATGCCCAGGCCGTGCCGCTGCTGGCACAGGTTGCTGCCGGATTGGGCGCTGCCCATGCCATCGGCGTGACCCATCGGGACGTGAAGCCGGCCAATGTGGTGCTTGACGGCCAGGAGCTGACTGCCACCCCGAAGATCGTTGATTTCGGCATTGCCCATCTCAACGACCAGCAGGGCACCTCGCTGACCAGCACCATGACGGCGATCGGCTCAGCCGCCTACATGTCGCCGGAACAGGCTTCCGGCAACCGGGTGAGCCAGGCCTCCGACATGTATTCCTTCGGCTGCCTGATCACCACTGTGCTCACCGGACGTCCGCCGTTCCCCGGCGAGTCACCGGTGGCTGTGGCCCGCGCCCAGGTCTATGACACCCCCACTCCCCTGCGTCAGCTGCGTGCCGACACCCCCGAGGCCCTGGAGACGCTGGTCACAGCACTGCTCTCCAAGGACCCTGCCGGACGTCCCAATGCGCGCGAAACCGAACAGGCCCTGCGCGCCATCGCAGCCGGAGGGCCCGAGGCATCCACCGTTGTGGCTTCCCTCATCCCGGCTCTGCCCCCGACGCACGGCAGCGACCCCACGGTCGCCATCCCCGGCGCCGGCGGAGTGCCCGATGATCCGGCTGCTCGCACCACATTGATGGATGCCACCGGCACGTCCCCGGCAACCGGCACCGATGCAATCTCCACCGCCACCGGCGACGCTGTCGGCGCCGTGCCTGGGCCCGGCCAGGCTGCAGGACTGAGCAAAGCTGAGCAGCACAAGAAGCAGCGCAACCGCCGCATCCGCAACATCGTGCTGGCCGTGCTGCTGGTGATCGTGCTGGCCGTGGCCGTGTGGTTCGCCTTCGCCCAGCGTGATGATGATCCCGAGCCCACACCGAGCACCGTGACCATGACCACCACTGCATCGCCGACTCCCACGCCATCACGCTCGAGCAGCATCCAGTCGACCTATCAGCCACCGAGTGTGGAACAGCCCACCCGTCAGCCGGTGCAGCCGGCGACATCTGCCACCGAGGATGAGGGGACCCAAGGCACCCCGACACCGGTGGCAACTGCGTCACCGACCCCGGGCACCGGCGGCTGAACCGGCGATCAGAGATCGCGCGACATCAACCCGGCGATCAGAGATCGCCCAAGACCACTGTTCCGCGGTCAGAGATCGCGGGCTGCTGGGCCACCGGCCCGGGCTGCGAAGCCCTGCGGGGCGGCATATCCGGCGTGTTCATATGCGCTTGTCACTGCGGCCATGAGGGCTTCACCGCGCTCCAGCGGTGTCACCGCCAGCACACAGCCACCGAAACCGCCACCCACCAGTCGTGCGCCCCAGGCACCGGCATCAAGGGCAATGTCCACTGCCAGATCGACCTCGGGCACTGACACCTCGAGGTCATCACGCATGGAATAGTGTGCCCGGGTCATGGCCGAGGCCACTGCCTGCCAGTCATCACGTTCAAGATCGTCCGCCATCTGCAGGGCGCGCGCATTCTCGGTGACCACATGGCGCAGCCGCTTTGCCAGGGTGGGGTCGCCCAGACGCTCCATGGCAGCATCGAGGCCGGCCGCATCAATGCGACGCAGGGAATCCACCCCGAGCAGCTCAGCGATCTGTTCGCATTCGGCGCGCCGATTGCCGTAGTGACCGGCTGACAGCGAATGCCGGGTGCCGGTGTCGATGATGAACACCTCGACCCCCGCATTGTGGGGACGATAGGGCACTGGACGCAGCACGTCGGTGAGGAAATCGATCAGCAGGGCATGGCCCTGACTGCCCCGCAGCGCAGAGGTCTGGTCAACCCCACCGGTGGGAGCCAGGGCGATCTCGTTCTCGGCTGTCTGGCACACCTGGGCCAGTTTCTTGCGTGAGGCATCATCTGCAAGCAGACCCAGGCCGAACAGATCGCTGGCTGCCGCAGCCACGGAGCACTCCAGTGCGGCCGAGCTGGACAGACCTGCACCGATGAGCAGCGTGGAATCAATGACCATGTCCACGCCACGCACGGCATGGCCGGCCTGACGCAGGGCCCACAGCACACCGGCTGCATAGCTGCCCCAGCCCGAGGGCTCACCGGCGCTCACCTGTGCCAGATCAATGTCCACCCCACCGGAGATGTTGAGCGAGAGCAGACGGATACGGTCGTCATCACGCGCGCTGGCTGCCACGAAGGTGCGCGCATCGAGCGGCACGGGCAGGCAGAAGCCGCGGTTGTAATCGGTGTGCTCCCCCATGAGGTTGAAGCGACCGGGAGCCGACCAGACGCCGGTGGGCATGGCCCCGAAGTGCTGCGAAAAAGTCTTGGCAATCCCTTGGGGATCAAAGGTCATGGGCCCTACTTTCCCACATCCGCTGCCCGGGAGGAATCACACGGCAGCCACCTACAGCCGGTGCGGCCGCGGGTCACGACTGCCCCGAGCCTGGTGATCAGCCGTTGACCGAGCGCACGTCCACCAGCCCCGGCACGCGCCGACGCAGCTGGTTCTCAAGGCGTTGATGCATGGTGATCACTGCTGCCGGGCAGCCCTTGCAGGCCCCCGACATCTTCACATTCACCACGCCGCCCTCAACACCCACAAGATCGATGTGGCCGCCATGGGCGCGCGCAATATCGCCGATCGGCCCGACAATGAGCTCGTCGGCAACCACCGCCAGCGCATCATCAGTGGTCAGCGCACGCGCGTCAGGGCCACCGACCCATTTGTCCGTGTGATGCAGTGCCCGCATGAGGGCTCCCCGCACCTGCGCCCCGACCCGCGACCAGGTGTGCCCCTCAGCCAGGGTCACGAGCAGATTGTCGGGCCCCACAACGACATCGGACACCAGACCGGCGTCGAGATCATCCAGGCCGGGCGCGGACTCCAATGTGCCGGCGAACGGCATGATTCGCTCCTGCACCACCCATCGCAGCGCTGACGGATCATCGGTTGCCTCGGGATGGAGCCCGATCACCCCCGGCGGTGCGCTGGGCGCGCTCGGCAGTGGTGGGCAATCGATCCGCCCCGGGAGATTCTGCGCCGACTTTTCCTGGGCAGCAGGACTGTCCCGATGACGGTGATGAAGTCTGGTGAGCACTGACATCTAGGTCACCAGATTCGTGATCGTGTGCCCGATGAATGCAGCCACCCAGGCGAGCACGAACATGTAGCTGAAGGCGATGGCGGGCCACTTCCAACCACCCGATTCACGCTTCATGATCGCCACCGTGCTCAGGCACTGCAGGGCAAAGGCGAAGAACAGGATCAGCGCCACAGTGGTTG
The DNA here is from genome assembly GCA_964293265.1 of uncultured Propionibacterium sp. Classification (GTDB taxonomy): domain Bacteria; phylum Actinomycetota; class Actinomycetes; order Propionibacteriales; family Propionibacteriaceae; genus Propionibacterium. The sequence goes on along the minus strand of CAXYYR010000007.1, from coordinate 6,158 downwards.
CCGGGGTGAAGACCTTTTCGCCCTGGTTCGGGCCCTGGGTGTAGGTCCAACCTTCCAGCGCAGTCTTGACGTCCTCGGTGGCCTCAGGGTCGCTGGCTGACGCCATCTGGCCCAGCGATGACACGGCCACCTCGCGGGCAGCCAGCGAGCCCATCAGCGCCACGTCGATGCGCCAGTCGAAACCGAGCGGCTCGAAGACCGGCTCAACGAAGCGCCCGATGTTGCCGGCCACCGAATTCTCCATGGTGTAGGCGCTCACTGCCACCTCATCGGTGGGATCGACCCCCGCCTGCTCCAGGGTCTGATCGGACGGAATCGGGAAGGTCGTCAGCGCCCAGACCGCGATGGTGGCAGTCATGATGATCGTTCCTGCCTTGCGCAGGAACGCCTTGGTGGGCTCCCACATGGCAATGCCCACCGAGCGTGGCGTGGGAATGCGATAGGGCGGCATCTCCATGTAGAAGGGCAGCACAGTGCCCGACCGGTCGGTGATCTTCTTGACCACCCAGGCAGCGGTCATGGCCGAGACACCACCCAGCAGATACAGCAGGAACATGCTGATGCCCTGCCAGCTCACCGGTCCGAGACTCGCCTCGGAGGGCACCAGAATGCCCACCAACAGCAGATAGACAGGCAGACGGGCCGAGCAGGTGGCCAGAGGCACACCCAACATGGTGGCGATGCGGTCCTTGGACGAGGGGATGGTGCGCGTTGCCATCACGCCGGGAATGGCGCAGGCGAACGATGAGAGCACCGACACGAAGGCACGTCCCTCCAGTCCGGCCTTGCTCATCACCTTGTCCATGAGGAATGCCGCGCGCGACATGTAGCCGACGGCATCGAGCAGGGCCAGGATCAGATACATCAACAGAATCTGGGGCACGAAGGTGAGCACCGAGCCCACGCCACCCAACAGACCATCGCCCAGCAGCCCGGCAAGCACCGGATTGGAGATGTTCTCGTTGACCAGCTCACCGAGATATCCGAAGAATGTGTCGATGCCGTCCTGCAGTGGCGCCGCCCAGGTGAACAATGCCTGGAAGAACAGGAACATCACGCCGAAGAAGATGATGACGCCCCACACCGGATGCAGCAGCACGCGATCGATCTTTTCCGTGCGGGAGTCCGGATCGGGCCCCTCGTAGCCGGCACTGGCCAGCACGGAATCAACCCAGCCGGCCAATTCAGCAGGATCGGCTGGCGGGTCAAGCGGCGGCCGTGACCACTCACCCCAGCGGGTGAGCTCCTGCCGCAGTTCAGGCACACCGATGCCACGATTGGCCACCACGGCAACCACCGGAATTCCCAGTGCCCGAGAAAGGGCCTCGACATCCACAGTGCCACCACGGCGGCGCAGCTCGTCGGTCATGGTGAGCGCCAGGGCAGTGGGTTGGTGGCGGGGCAGCACTTCGCTGAGCATGAGCAGCGAGCGGCGCAGTGCAGTGGAATCGGCCACCACGAGCAGCGCATCGGGCTGGTCGATGCCCTCGATGGTTCCCTCAAGCATGTCCGAGACCACTTGCTCGTCGGGCGAGATCGGGCTCAGGGAATAGGCGCCGGGAAGGTCTTCGATGGCATACGTCTGGTCGCGCACCTTCATCACGCCGGTTGTGCGCGAGACGGTGACGCCGGGGTAGTTGCCGGTCTTGGCGTGCAGACCTGTCAGCCGATTGAACAGGGAGGTCTTGCCGCCATTCGGCGAACCGATGAGTGCAATCCGGGTGCTACCTGCCGGTGCCGCCTCACCCGATGGGGTGTGGCAGGAAGCGTCTACAACCGAGGACATGACATGGACTCCCAGAAGTGGTGCTGACGACACAGCTGTCGCCGGGCTTTGCCAGCTGAACGGTCAGCCGGGCGTGGATTGTGGAGCGGATGGTGCGCATCCGCGTGTGTTCGCGCGCCAGATCTGCGGCGCGAAAGAGTTGGTGTCGGGCGTCGCGCTAGGCGACAGAGGCAACGACTCCGAGATCTGCCGGTGCCCCGGCGTCAACCGCATCGTCGGAAAGGCGAACGAAAATCATGTCCGCCTGAGCCTGGCGCAGGCACATCTGTGCATCGCAGACCCGGAACACCATGGGGCCACGCAATGGGGCCTGGCGAATGAGGCAGACTTCGCGTCCGCAATCAAAACCGAGCAGCTGCAGACGGTGGGTGATGGTCTCATCGGCCTCTTCGTCGAGGCGACAGATGACACCGGTATCACCGGCACGCAGGGTGCTCAGTGGCACGATGCGTGCATCGGTGGAAGCAGCAGGAGCCATGGACCCGTCAACAACCTCGAGCTCAACACTCTTGAGCCCAACATTCTCAAGCTGGGACTGGCTCGTGAACATATCCGGAACGACTCTGGCGGACATATCGAACTCCTCAATGGCCGGGCACCATCACCCGGCTTCGGGTAACGATCTGGAAAGTGGACGGGCTTTATTCCCGATTCCCCTCACCAAACCGCTCATATCTGTGGTGTTCACATCTAGCGTACTTAGGTATGCCTAAGCTAACACAGCAGAGCTGATCGCACCAGACCTGGTACCCGCTGTTTCACCCTGTGGTCAACCCGTCCGGTCAGCCCGGTGTCGGAGCCCCACCTGAGAACTTGTGTAGAAGCTCCTGAGAAGCTCCAATTTTGGGCGGATTCGGCCATTTTGCGCCGTAGTATCGCCACGGGACGCGGGGAATGCCTCCGCCACCCGAAACCGGCAGAAAGAAGTTCCAGTGAGCAAGCTGCGCACCCGGGTGATCATCATCGCCCTGCTGGCTCTGGTGGTGCTCGGCGGCTGGTGGGGCTGGGGCGCATTCATGCATCCCGAGAACAAGGTGGCGGCCTGCACAACTCAGTCGTTGTCAACCCTGACGACCACCCAGGTGCAGGTGCGGGTGTACAACGCCGGCACAGTTGCCGGCCGCGCCAGCGAGGTGGCAAGCATTCTCAAATCCCAGGGCTTCGTGATCTCCAGCACCGGCAATGCAGCGCCCGCAGCAGATTCGAACAGCAGCTCACAATCCGATCAGGACGCAGTGCTCACAGCAGCTGCCTCCTCGTCAGTCACCATCACCGGGGCAAGCACCGATGACCCCGAGGTGAATCTGGTGGCGGGCTATTTCCCGGGAGCCACCATCGTGGCTGACGGACGAGCCGACCATCGGGTGGACATCACCGTCACCGACTCCTCGGCGATGCCCGACCAGACTGCTGCCCGCAGCGTTCCGGTGCCCTCCGGCGAGGTCTGTCTGCCGGCTGCCAGCTCATCGTCCTGAGCTATGCCAGCGCCCGCGTCAGGACTGCTCCGCATCGGAGGCATGCTCATGCGCCCAATGCCGGGCCCCTCGATGCCAGACCGATAGCCGCCCACCGCGTCCGATATCGGTGATGCGGCGTTCCACTTTGTCGCGCACATTGGCCGGGGTCACCACCAACACCTCGTCACCGACCTGCAGAGTGCTGTGTCCATCGGGCGAGAACGACTCCTCGTCACGAATGATGAGCGCCACGATCACATTAGGTGGCAGTCGGAGCTCACGCACCGCGACCCCCGCCAACTTGGATCCCTGGGGAATGTTCACCTGCAACAGATCGGCTCGGCGCTCCTCGAACGGCGCCACTTCGATGTCCACATCGATGGCCGCATATTTGTTGACCAGGCCCAGCCGCCGGGCAACGATGGGCAGCGATGGGGCCTGGATCAGAGTGGACACAATGACGAAGATGACAATGATGTCGAAGAGCTGATCGGCGCCGGGCATGTTGGCAGCCAACGGCACCGTCGCCAGGATGATGGGCACTGCTCCGCGCAGGCCGGCCCAGCTGAGGAAGGTCTGTTCACGCCATGGCACCTTGAACCACACAACCGAGACGAAGACTGCCGCCGGGCGGGCGACAAGGCTCACCACCAGCACCAATGCCAGCCCGATGGCCACATCGGTGCCTGTAATGCGTGATGGCTCGATGAGCAGGCCCAACATCACGAACAATCCGATTTGGGCAATCCAGCCGACACCCTCGGCAAAAGATCTTGTGGCATGACGGTGGGACAGCTTGGCATTGCCCAGGATCATTGCGCAGACGGACACCGAGGCAAATGCCGAGCCATGGGCCAATTCCCCCAGCCCATAGGTGAACACGATCCAGGCCATCGTTGCCAGGGGATACAGGCCCGAGGCCGGCAGCGAGAGGCGCTTCATGATCTGCACCCCCACCCAGCCCATCACGCCGCCCAGGGCAACACCGAGGGCCAGCTCCAGCACGACGCTGGCAGCCAGGCCGGGCACTCCGCCGGCCGGGTCGAGCCCGATTGCATAGTTCGTGCCGGCAATCACCAGCAACACCGTGGGGGCGTCGTTGAAGCCGGACTCGGCCTCCAGGGCGGCTCTCACACGGGACGGCAGTGGCACTGCACGCAGCACTGCAAAGACGGCGGCGGCATCGGTGGGCGCCACGACAGCGCCGAAGAGGAAGGCGACGGCGCGGGGCAGGTCGAGCACGAAATACCCGAAGAGACCCACCACGGCGATCGTCACCAGCGAGCCGATCGTGGCAAGCATGAGGCCCATGCCCAGGACGGGCTTCACCGAACTCCATTTGGTGGTGAGACCGCCCTCGGCGAGGATCAGCACCAGAGCCGCGAAGCCAAGATTGTGGGCCATTGTGGCATCGCTGAATTGGATGCCCAGGCCGCTGCTGCCCAGCCCGATGCCGACGAAGAGGAAGATCAGCAGGGCAGGAACACCTGCGCGTGATCCGAGACGGGCAGCGGCCACCGCAATCAGCGCCACGCCTGAACCCAGGAGCAGGGTCAGGTCAAACGCTGACATTGGCACCGGCCTTTCTGAACTACTCTGCCCGCCTGTCCAGTTGGTCCTTGATCTCGTCAAGACCCTCTGGGGTCATGGCCCTCATCGGTGCGGGCGGCCAGTCCGACATGGGCACATCGGCGGGCTCGCCGCCACTTTCCTCGACCAGCACCCGGGCGTAACGGGGCACATAGTTCTCATCGTCATCTGCATCGCTGTCGGCAAATCGCCGACTGGCACCGGAGGATGCGTCGTCCTGGGCATCCTCATCCGCCGGGGGTTCAGCGATCTGCGAGCTCGCAGGAACCGGCTCCTCAGCCGCCGCCAGGGGGGCCGCGAAGCGCAGGCGCACGAGCTCGCGTTCAATGTTATCGGCCAGTTCCGGGTCGAGCGGTGCGAGTTTTGCGCCCTTGGGCACCGTCATGGCAGCCGCATAGCCATCGGATTGGCTCGGGGCATCGCTTGTGGGCATCACCCACAGGGTAGGGAATTTTCCGGGTTGGACGCCGGCATCAGTGAATTGTTCGGGGGTCAGCGACCAGGGCCGGTGACCACTGTTGGAAACCCCGGCCTCACCAACCCTCACAGTGAAACTGAGCCTGCGCATCATCGCTGTGGCAACGGCAAACTCGCCCAATGCCAGCACCAGCCAGATGAGCGATTGCAGGCCGGTGCCGTAACGCCACCACAGGAAGGTGATGCCGAGCAGCAGCGCACCGACGACGATCGAGAACACCCCGAGCGCCTTCGAACGTTGCAGGCTGACGGTGGACTCCACCCAGACACCCTCATCTGCCGGGGAGTCCTGCTCATCGGCCGGGGAGCCCGCAGAACCTCCCTCGGACTGCTGATCCGCGGGGGGCGTGTCGTCGCCCGGGGCCTCAGCCCCCTGTTCGGGGCTGTCAGCTGCCTGGGAGCCGGTGTCATCAAGATCATCGGGGCGCACGTCGACTGGTTCGGACTCATCAGAGTCCGAACTGCTGGAATCGCTGGATTTCGGTCCGAACATCCACCCTCCTTCCGACTGCCCACATGCTGACTACCCATATGCTGACTGCCCACATGCCTGCCGGGGAACGACATGAGACTACCGGATGAGGGCACCTGATCGCGCCTGCCCGAATTACCGGCATTTGCTTCCCTTGTTTTGCCTGACTAGCCATTTCATAATGTCTGCAGACAGAACAAGGGCTCCCGACCGAGATCGGGAGCCCATCAGCGGTGACGGAGGGATTTGAACCCTCGGTGGCTTGCACCACACTCGCTTTCGAGGCGAGCTCTTTCGGCCGCTCAGACACGTCACCGCGGAATAGCTTACCGGCGCGCTTGCCCGGCCCGCCAATCCGGACGAAGGCGACTCGCCT